>NZ_FOKD01000001.1:0-381818 GCF_900112095.1 Pseudomonas sp. NFPP24 | reverse complement strand
GCTGGCTTGGCGGCTGGTTTGGCAGCAGCAGGTTTTGCTACGGCTTTAGCGGGTGCCTTGGCAGCAACAGCTTTGCTCGCCGGCTTCTTCGCCGCGCTCGCTGCAACAGCTTTAGCTGGGGTACGAGCGCCCAACACCTTAGCCACGGCTTCCTTCACACGACCAACGCCCTGGGCCAGCTTCAGGCTTTCCTGAGCATCTTTTTTAAGTTGGGAAATGTAGGCGCGGGTTTCAGCTTGGCGATCCTTGAGGGCGTCCAGCAGATCCTCAAGTTCTTTGACAGCGTCTTTGGCTTTGGCTTGTGCCTTGGCCTTGCCGGCAGTAGCGGCGTCTTGCAGTTTGGTGCGGGATTTGTGCAGCTTCTCTTGCGCTTTACCGCGTTGTTTTTCCAGCTTGGCGAGCAGTTTTTCTGCATCGGCCAACGCTTGGGAACAGGCGCTTTCCAGATGTTCGAGCAAGCTGCCCGAGAGTTGTTGGAGTAAATGCAACGGGGTATTAACAGGCTTCTGTTTGGCCGACATGGTTTACCTCCTGGCTGACGTGGGTGCGGCTCATACTAGCCCTCTGCTCTTACCGCCGCTAGGGCATGTTGACAGTATCGTTTGCCTGGCGTTGCACCGTGAGAAAATTCTTATCGAGATAACGAAAATACGCGGCACTTTTTACGTCACCACACTGGCATAATCCGTCGCACTTTCGGCGGGAGGATGCCCATGTCGCGTTACTTTTTTCTTGTGCTTGGCCTGGCGATTTCGGTGGCCAATGCGAGCGAACAATCGCCGGTAAAAAACACCGACCAGAACCAGCACGACCTCGCCTACAGCCTGGGCGCCAGCCTCGGCGAACGCCTGCGCCAGGAGGTTCCCGACTTGCAGATCCAGGCGCTGGTCGAAGGCCTCAAACAAGCCTATCAAGGCAAACCCCTGGCGCTGGACAACGCACGCATCGAACAGATTCTTGCCCAGCACGAAGCACAAAGCGAAGCTGACGCGCAGGCACCTCAAAGCGAAAAAGCACTCGCGGCCGAACAACAATTCCTGAGCAAAGAAAAAGCCGCAAAGGGTGTGCGCGAGTTGGCGGATGGAATCCTGCTTACCGAGCTCACCCCAGGCACTGGCGACAAGCCGAAGGCCAGCGATCAGGTTCAAGTGAAGTACGTGGGACGGCTACCCGATGGGACAGTGTTCGACCAGAGCGCGCAACCTCAATGGTTTCGCCTGGACAGTGTGATCAGCGGTTGGAGCAACGCGTTGCAACAGATGCCGGTGGGCGCCAAATGGCGCCTGGTGATTCCATCGTCCCAGGCCTATGGCGCCGACGGTGCCGGCGAATTGATCCCGCCCTATACACCCCTGGTGTTCGAGATCGAATTGCTCGGTACCCGACACTGAGGCAACAAAAAACGGTGCGCCATGCGCACCGTTTTTTGTACCCCTATTATCGAGGATCAAGCCTGGGTAGCAGACTCTTCCTTGTGAGCGTTGTGCAGCACTTCGATCAAGCAGTCTTCCAGCTCGAATCGTTCGTGAAGCAACGCGCCCAATTCTTTGAATTTATCCGCCACACAGTTACCGGCATCGCACAGGTCGGTGAACTCGAGCAGCTTCTCAGTGATGACATCGATGCGCGGGTAGAGGGTCTCCGCCAAATCCAGGCCACGCTGATCGTCAAAGGCCTCCGCCTCCTTGGTCAGTTGCTCGTAGACACCGAAATGGCCGGCTGACACGTAGTCCACCAAGACACCACAAAAGTCCTGCAACGGTTCACGGTTCTCGGCCAGTGCTTCAGGCTTGGCGCCAAGAGCATCAAAGGCCCGAACCAGTTCGTGACGTGCCTTCAGCCAGCTGTCGATCAGCTTGTGCACCCCACCCCAGCGTTCCTGAGCATTCTGACAACTTTCCAGCATGATGATCTCTCTTCCCTAATAGGGGCGCTGCCGCCTGGTGCCCGCGCAACACTTCAAGGATAAAGCAGCAGCCGGACAAGGCCGCATCTGACAAACGGTTTGAACTACACGTGCGGGCCAGATTATGCCCGCATGACTATGGCTTCAAGGTACGCAGGAGAGAAAGTTCATACAAGTGTTTAATCCCGTCCTACAAACTGCGACCCGATATCAGCGCCTCGCCGGGCGCAAACGCTGGCTCAAAAACAGCTGTGAAAATTGCATGACGCCCAGTATCAACATCCCAATGAAGAACAGCAGGCTCCACTCCGGCAGGCTCAAGTCAAACAGCGTCCAGTTGATCTCAACGCAGTCGACGGTGCCTTTGACGGTCAATTGCAGAGCCTGCCAAAACGACAGGTTTTCGATCATGTAATGCAGGCTGGGCCAGCAATCAGCCGACTGTCCCGGTGCGGCGTTTTGCAGCAGTACCTGGCGTACGGCGGTAATGGCACCCAGCAGTGCGAAGCCCATGCTCGCCAGCCCATACAGGCAGATAACCGAGCGCTTGGGGTTATGAAGGGCGGCGACCAGATTGACTAATGTGAAACCGGCCAGGAAACCCCGCTGCATCTGGCACAGGAAGCAAGGACGCAACGAGACCCCGAACTCGAGGTAAAACGAGGCGCCCAATGTCAGCGCACCCGCCAGGAACGCAAGGACATACAAGGAGCGTGAAGGGGCCAAAGACATGCTTTATCCGCATCGCGAAAGATAGGTCGCTACGGTAGAGGAAAGGCCTGACCGCTTTCAATACATGCTGGAGCAGACGATTCCGCGAGAGGGTAAGGAGATCCCGCCAGAAGATGGAAGACTTTAGACAACAGAGGGTCGGACTTTACCTACAATCGCGCTGATAGCTGCTTTCCGAGGTCCTGAGGGATTGGCTGCCAGATATATCCGAGCCAACCCTCGCCTGTCTTCCTACCTCAAACCCGAGCCGGGACGGGTAACGGTGAGGCCAGCAAACGGTTATCCAGCAAACCCAGCCCTTCCTGGAACAATTGGTTACTGCGCTCGGTGTCACCCAGTTGGGCCAACAAGCGCGCCAGCTCGGCGCAGGCCTCAGGGTTACGCTGCACTTGCAGGCTGCTTTCCAGATAGTCTCGTGCCTTGCCCCACAAACTGTTTTGCAGGCACAGACGGCCCAACGTCAGCAGCAGGCTGGCATCGCCAGGATGATCCTTCAGCCAACCTTCGGCAAACTTCAGCTGCCGGGCCGGATCGCTGCCACGCAACAGACCATACAGCCGGATCAGGTGGCTGTCGTAACCACGCTTGATGGCGCCGCGCAATGCTTCCTCAGCCTTGGCGTCGGCGCCCAGTTGACGCAATTGCTCGGCATAGGCCAGGACCAATTGCGGCTCCTGACGCTGAGCGGATGTCAGTTGTTGCCAAGCCCGTTCAAGGGACTGCAAGCCGGCCTCGCCCTGTTCTTCACGTTGGGCTGCGAGGCTGAGGTTCTCGCCCCACGCACGACGCTCAAGCTCGGCCAGTTCACTGGCGGGCAGGACTTTGTCCTTGCGCAATTCCGGCAACAGGCGGATCACCGATGACCAGTCGCCCCGCTGCTGATGCAAGCGCTGCAATTGGCGCAGCACCTGCGCGTTATGGGGATGGCGTTCGTGCATCGCCTGCAAGGTGGTCAGCGCACCCTCCGTATCACCACGGTCCAGTTGCAGTTGGGCATGGCTCAAGGCAACCGCCAGCTCGGCCTGGGGCTGACGCTCCAGGGCACGCTCCAGCAAACCATCGGACTCTTCGTAGCGCCCCTGCTCATTGGCAGCACGGGCCGCGCCGAGGTAGTACAGCAGTGGCTGACGCTCGGCTTCGGCAGCGCGGTGCAGGTGGCGCTCGGCGCTGGCCCAGCGGCCTTCGGCGAGGTCCATCTGACCTTGTTCGATGGCGATCTGCACGCGGCGGCTGCGGTTGCGCCGCGACCACGGGTTGACCACGCCACCGGAAGTGGTGACCAGGTTCAGGAGCACGCGGATCAGGTAAATCGCCAAACCGATGGCAAACACCGCCACCACGGTCGCCCACAGGCTTGACTCGTAATGCAGCACGTGCGGGTAGGTGACCAGCACGTAACCGGTGTGTTTCGAAATTCCCACCGCCAGCGCCAGCGCGATGGCAATCGCCAGCACCAGGACCACATAGAAACGTTTCATCAGCTCTACTCCTGCTTCGCCGGCGTCGCCGCCGCCTTGGCTTCGTCGGCAGACAGATGACGCCGCTCAAGGTATGCCTGCACAGCCGCCAGGCTCGCAGCCAGGTCCGGCGTCACCACCGACACCGCCTTGGGCTCAAGCTCTGCAATACGCGCCAGCATCGCCTTGCTCTGTGGGTTGTCCTGGTTGAAGTTGTCCTGCAAGACGCTGCGCGCCTCGCCCAGGGAGCGGCTATAGACTGCCGACTCGCCATTGAGAGCGGCCCATTGTGCTTGCTCCAGGGCCAGGCTCAGGGCCAGGCGCACCTGGTTCAAGCCTTGGCCGGCCAGCAGCGGGCGGATGTTGTCATCCGGGTTGAAGTCGATGCGGAAGTAGCGGGAAATCTGCTCCCACCATTGGCTCCAGCGGCTTTCGGTGTCGGTGGTCGGGCGGCCTTGGGAGGCCGGCTCGGTCAACTGATATTCGGGGGCGATGGCCGCCAATTGCACGACCTGGTCGCGCAAGGCCGCCAATTGCAGGTACAGCCCGGTGCGGTCCGGCTGCTCGGTGCTACGCAGCGCGGCAAGGCTCTTGGCCAATTGCTCGCGTGCCGCGTAGGAGCCGGGATCGCTTTGCTCGCGAAGAATCTCGTCGGCACCCTGCACCAGCGCCTGCGCACTGTTGATGTCCTGCAGGGCAGACAGACGCAGGCTCGCCAGGCGAATCAAGTGTTCGGCCTCGGCCAGACGCCAGTCCTTGCGGCTGGCGCCCAGCACGGTTTCCAGGCGCTGGCTCAGACGTTGCTGGTCGCCCTGCAACTGGGCCACCAGACGACGGCGCTCCTCAAGCTCATCCGCACCCGGCAACTGCGCCAGGCGCGCCGCCAGTTGCTGCTGGCTTTGCTTGAGGGACTGGGACTGGTCATCGAGGGTCTGCACCTGGCCCAACTGCTGTAGGCTGCTGGCCTGCAGGGCGCGGACCTGCCAGATCCCCCAACCGCCGGCGGCAACACCGGCGGCTCCGAGCAGCAGGGCGACGATTGCCAGGCCATTGCCACGGCGCGGCGCGGTGACCGGTGACTCAACCGGCGCATCAAGTGCGGGTTGGGTTTCATCTTTAGGCAAGGCTGTTTCGCTCACGTATCCGTCCTTTGCGTTTCAGAGAGTGGGAACGGTATAGCTCCGTATCGCCACTAACAAAGCCGCGGCACTCGCACCACGACAATCCACAACTTTTTCTGCACCGGCGGCCCGCGCCATCTCCTGGACTCGCGGGCTCGGCACGAACAACGGTAGCTGTGCCACTTGCGGCCAATCGGCTCCGGCCAGGGCTTGCAGGTGTAGAAAACCCTGCCCACTGCTGACCACCAGGCCGTTCAAGCGTTCCAACTGGATGCGTTGCATCAGTACCCCGGCGTCGTAGGCCGGCAGGAAACGGCGATACAACTCCAGGTAGTCGACACTAGCACCTTGCTCACGCAAACGCTCCGCCAGCAGCTCACGACCACCCTCGCCTCGCAGGATCAAGACCTGGGCATCAGGGCGTGCGATAGCCTCGCGCAACGCAGGCAATTGAAGCAAGGCCTCGCTGTCGTCGCCAGTGGGGGGATAGTGAACGGTGAGGCCGTGATCAGCCAATACCTGCGCGGTGGCGGCGCCAACACTGAACCATGGCAACTGCGGCCATGCGCGATCCAACTGCGCGACCGCAAGTCGCGCCGCCGGCTTGCTTACCACGATCACCGCGCAGTAGCGGCTCAGGTCATGGAAGACAGCCTGCTGTTCAGGAGTGACCGGCAGCGGCTCAATATCCAGCAACGGCAAGCTGCTGCTGAAAACCCCCGCATCGGACAACGTGGCCGCCAGGGCCATCGATTCCTCGGCAGGCCGCGTCAGCAGCACACGCCATTCGGTCACTGCGGGCCGGCCTCGCCGTAGACTTTTTGCAGAATGGCACCGGCGCCCTTCTCCAGCAGCGCTTCAGCCACCTGGATACCGAGGGCCGTGGCATCACGTTGCGGGCCACGGACCTCGGCAGTCAGCAGGGTGCCACCCTCCGGATCACCCACCAGGCCACGCAACCACAGGTTTTCACCTTCGAGCACGGCGTAGCAGGCGATCGGCACCTGGCAGCCACCGTTGAGGTGCTTGTTCAGGGCGCGCTCGGCCGTGACGCGCACTTCGGTGTCCTGGTGATCAAGAGGTTTGAGCAGGGCGTGGATTTCTCGGTCGGCGGTACGGCATTCGATGCCAACGGCGCCTTGCCCACCGGCGGGAAGGCTGTCCTCGACGCTGATGGCCGAGGTGATGCGGTCTTCAAAACCGAGACGGATCAGGCCGGCGGCGGCGAGGATGATCGCGTCATATTCACCGGCATCCAGCTTCGCCAGGCGGGTGTTGACGTTGCCACGCAGGAAGCGGATCTGCAGGTCCGGACGACGAGTCAGCAGCTGCGCCTGGCGACGCAGGCTCGACGTACCGACGATGCTGCCCAGAGGCAACTCATCCAACGATGCATAAGTATTGGAAACGAAGGCGTCACGCGGGTCTTCACGTTCACAGATGCAAAACAGGCCCAGGCCTTCTGGAAAGTCCATGGGTACGTCTTTCATCGAATGCACGGCGATATCGGCTTCATTTTGCAGCAGCGCGGTTTCCAGTTCCTTGACGAACAGGCCCTTGCCGCCGATCTTCGACAGTGGCGAGTCGAGCAGCTTGTCGCCACGACTGACCATGGGCACCAGGGACACCTTGAGGCCAGGGTGGGCCTGCTCAAGGCGTGCTTTGACGTATTCGGCCTGCCACAAGGCCAGGGCGCTTTTACGAGTGGCGATGCGGATTTCGCGAGAGGACATGGATCAATCCGTACTGAATAGATACGGCAGATAATAACAGCTCAGGCAAATACGCTTTGATTTGAATCAGCAAGTGCGGGGCCTCCCTGGCCACCTCGCACCGGGATATGGAATGCAGGCCTCGCTACAACCCCTGGGCTAAAGCTGCTGCATCATCTTGCGCACACCGGCCACATGCCGCCGGCTGACGATCAACGCGTCGCCGTTAAGGCCTTTGAGGAAAAGCTGGAAATGCCCCAGGGGCGTGCGCTGCAAACGTTCGATGCGCTCACGGGCCACCAGCGCGTTGCGGTGGATACGCACGAAGCGGTCGCCGAACTCATCCTCAAGCGCCTTGAGCGGCTCATCGAGCAGCACTTCGCCGCCCTGGTGACGCAGCGTCACGTACTTGTGATCGGCAATAAAATAGACCACTTCACTCAGCGGGATAAGTTCGATGCCTTTACGGGTACGGGCGCTGATATGGCTGCGTGGCCCGTTACCACTCTGGGCGGCAGGCTGAGTCAGGGCGGCAAGCTGGACGCGGGTTGGGCGCTCAGCCTTTTTGAGGGCCTTGAGCAAGGCGTCGCCCACCACCGGTTTGATGAGGAAGCTGACACCGCTGGCTTCCAGCGTTTCCGTGGAAAACTCTTCACCGGTTGCGCAAAACACCACGGCAGGTGGCGACTCTCGCTCGCTCAATCGAGCCGCCACTTGCAAGCCATCGAGGCCCGGCATACGGATATCGAGCAACACCACATCCGGCTTGAGGCTGTCGATCAGCGTCAACGCCTCTTCGCCCGTGGTGGCGCTCGGCTCTAATACTGCGTAACCCTCGAGTTCACTGACCAGACGGCTCAGTCGCTCGCGGGCTTGGGGTTCGTCATCAACGATCAGGACATTCATATTGCGCTGGATTCCTGCGTGAGTCTCGCACAAGGATAGCGTAGACAGGTGCGGTGACTTGCGTCACAGCGATCCACGCTAAGACTAGCGCGAGCGGCAAAAAGTGCCCTGAGAGTGGCACCCATATTTACCCGGACCTGTTCAATAGCGCCCAAGACCTGCTGCCTTCGGGCATCGTCGTAGGGTTTGCTGATACACAATCCGAATACCCCCCTTTTTAATGGATAGTCTGGGCTCTGACCGCATTACCCGACTTTGGTGCATTCACACACTATCAGTCCAACTGTAGACGCTCGCCGAGACGACATTGCTCAATCGTCAAATATCGTTTCAATAAGCCCCTTTCCTCAGTCTCGTCCTGGACGCGGTCGACGGCAAGGCACTTAGCCATCCTTTGCACAAATAAAAATGCCGACGACCCGCAGCACCGCGTCCACGGGCAACCCTGTTATTATCGCCGGCACACTTCCATGCCTCTTTATTAAGCAGATCACGAGCGAATCCATGAGCACCGACAAGACCAACCAGTCCTGGGGCGGCCGCTTCAGTGAACCCGTCGACGCCTTCGTCGCCCGCTTCACCGCCTCCGTCACCTTCGACCAGCGCCTGTACCGCCACGACATCATGGGCTCCATCGCCCACGCGACGATGCTGGCCAAGGTCGGCGTGCTGACCGATGCCGAGCGCGATAGCATCATCGACGGCCTGACCACCATCCGTGGCGAGATCGAAGCCGGCACGTTCGACTGGCGCGTCGACCTGGAAGACGTGCACATGAACATCGAGGCCCGCCTCACCGACCGCATCGGTGTGACTGGCAAGAAGCTGCACACCGGCCGTAGCCGCAACGACCAGGTGGCCACCGATATCCGCCTGTGGCTGCGTGACGAGATCGACCTGATCCTGTCCGAAATCACCCGCCTGCAGAAAGGTTTGCTGGAGCAGGCCGAGCGTGAATCGGACACCATCATGCCGGGCTTCACTCACCTGCAGACCGCGCAACCGGTGACCTTCGGCCACCACTTGCTGGCCTGGTTCGAAATGCTCAGCCGCGACTACGAGCGCCTGGTGGACTGCCGCAAGCGTGCCAACCGCATGCCTCTGGGCAGCGCCGCCCTGGCCGGCACCACTTACCCGATCGACCGCGAGTACACCGCACAATTGCTGGGCTTCGACGCTGTTGGCGGCAATTCGCTGGACGGCGTGTCGGACCGTGACTTCGCCATCGAATTCTGTGCCGCCGCCAGTATTGCGATGATGCACCTGTCGCGCTTCTCCGAAGAGCTGGTGCTGTGGACCAGCGCGCAATTCCAGTTCATCGACCTGCCGGACCGCTTCTGCACCGGCAGCTCGATCATGCCGCAAAAGAAAAACCCCGACGTGCCCGAGCTGGTGCGTGGCAAGAGCGGCCGCGTGTTCGGCGCCTTGATGGGCCTGCTGACCCTGATGAAAGGCCAACCCCTGGCCTACAACAAGGACAACCAGGAAGACAAGGAGCCGCTGTTCGACGCCGCCGACACCCTGCGCGACTCGCTGCGTGCGTTTGCCGACATGATCCCGGCGATCAAGCCCAAGCACGCGATCATGCGTGAAGCGGCGCTGCGCGGGTTCTCCACGGCGACCGACCTGGCCGACTACCTGGTGCGCCGTGGCCTGCCGTTCCGCGATTGCCACGAAATCGTCGGCCATGCGGTGAAGTACGGCGTGGACACCGGCAAGGACCTGGCGGAAATGAGTCTGGAAGAACTGCGCCAGTTCAGCGACCAGATCGAACAGGACGTGTTTGCCGTGCTGACCCTGGAAGGTTCGGTGAACGCCCGCAACCACGTGGGCGGGACCGCCCCGGCGCAGGTAAAAGCCGCAGTGGTACGCGGCCAGGCCCTGCTCGCAAGCCGCTAAACAGGTGGGAGGTGCGGTGCAGCCTGGGTTATTTCTTGGCCGCAATCATGGCCCTGAACGCAGGCATCGCCGCCTCCCTGTCCTCCGCCACTTTCTGAGCGTTGGGCATCGCATGCAACATGTCCAGCAACGCCTTGGCCGCCGGCATTTCAGCCAGCAAATCCAGGCCGAACAGTTTTTCGCCCACCGCACAGGCGAGGTTCACGCTGTACATGAAGTACAAATCCGCAATCGTGAAGCTTTCCCCCGCCACATACGGCGCGAACTTGCCGTGCCTGCCCAGCGCACCGACCCCCAGCAGCAACTCGGACCTGGACTTCTCCTTGATCGCCTCCGGCACCGGCATGCCCATAAACGCTTCGGCGTAACACGCGCGGGCCGGCAGCTCGATGTACAACTCGATCTCCCTGCACAGCGCCAGCACCTGGGCTCGCTGGAACGGCTCGGCGGGCAACAGCGAAGGTCCTTCCTGGGTCTGTTCGATGTATTCGAGGATCACACTGGTTTCGTTGATAAACCCCTGCTTGACGCCGAGGGCCGGCACCTTGCCACGTGGGCTCACCGCAAAGACATCGGGGGTCTGCCCAGAGAAAAAGGGCACCTCTTCGAACGGCAGTCCCTTCTCCAGCAGCGCCAGCTTGACCATGTTGTAGTAGTTGCTGACCGAGAATCCGTAGAGCTTGAGCATTGCAGGTGCCTCCAGGCCGGGAATGGGGTTGGCTGCAAGGGTTATAGCCCCCAGGGCCCGGCCTTGCCAGCAGCATCACCCGCCTGAATGGGGGTAGACTGACGCCCTTTCCTTGAGGAGCCAGCCATGAGCGAGCCGACCGATATCGACAACGACGAAGAAGAATTCGCCGAAAACACCCTGATCGAAGCAATCGAGAACCAGATCGAAAGCGAAAACCCGCCGGCGGCCAAAGCCACGTTCAACAAGCTGACACTGGTGGGTTACGAGCGTGAAGAGATCCTGCAACTGATGGCCCACGTGCTGGCTGTCGAGATTGATGCGCTATTGGAAGAGGACCGTGCGTTCAATACCGAATGGTATGAAACTGCACTGCGCGCCCTGCCGGAACTGCCCCCGGAAAAGCAATAATCAGGGGGCGCAGCAACACGCTGGACAGTTCGGCAAAGTGCGTTCACCTTATGGCCTGCTAGCCTCTAATAAATTCTTAGAAAGTCTGGAGTCCTTATGTCGTATACCCCTGAGTTGGTTGCCGAACTGGAAATCCTTGTACTCTTCCCATTGGACAGCACCAAGGAAGGTCTGAAAGTTCACCAGACCGCCGCGCCCACTGCCATCGCTGCTGCCAAGCGCCTGCACGCGAAAGGACTTATCGACCAACCGGACGGGGGCTACCTGACCAGCCTTGGCCGGGACGCTGCCGAACAAGCCCAGACCCTGCTGACCATCCTGACCACTGCCACTACCAAAGAAGCTGCCTGATACCCTACATCGCCCATGGAGTCCGCTACTGGCGGATTCCGGGGGCATTGCTTTGGAGGTGCGAAAATTCTGACGTCAAAATCCATTTCCCTCTAAACCTCCTACGCTACTGGCTGTAAACTCCTACATGGCCGCCCACGTCGGGCTCTGCGAGCCACCGACTTCGACATGACCCGCACCCATGAGATCCGCCCCGACCTGGACGAAGGCATCGACCGTAAGGTGCTGGCCCAATTGCGCGCGCGTTTCATGGCCCTCAACGAAGGGCGCATGGCCCGGGCTGTCGAAGGGCTGACTCCGCGTCAGCAAAGCGTGCTGACCTTGTTGCCGCTGTTCTTCCACGTCAATCACCCGTTGCTGCCCGGCTATGTATCGGGCAGTACACCGGCCGGCCTGTCGAATTTCGAACCCGACGCCCAGGCACTGACCGAAGCCCAGCGCCTGACCCGCTCGTTCTCCTACAAGCCACGCCACGGCAACCCACCGCGACCGATTCACGGCCTGTTTCTGATGGGCAGCCTTGGGACGCTGGCCCAGGCCGACCAGAGCGATATGGATGTGTGGGTGTGTCACGCCGCCGACCTGAGCGAGGTGGAACTGGCCGAACTGCGCAAGAAATGCCAACTGCTGGAAGCCTGGGCCCTGACCATGGGTGCCGAGGCGCACTTCTTCCTGATCGAGCCGACACGCTTTGTGCTCGGTGAGCGCGACACACAACTGAGTTCCGACGATTGCGGCACCACCCAGCATTACCTGTTGCTGGACGAGTTCTACCGCACCGCCATCTGGCTGGCCGGGCGTACACCGATCTGGTGGCTGGTGCCGGTGTATGAAGAGACTCGTTATGCCGAGTTCACCCACACGCTGATTTCCAAGCGCTTTATCCGTGCCGACGAAACCCTGGACCTTGGCCACCTGGCGCGCATCCCTCCGGGCGAATTCATCGGCGCCGGGTTGTGGCAGCTGTTCAAGGGCATCGAGTCGCCCTACAAGTCGGTGCTCAAACTGCTGCTGACCGAGGTCTATGCCAGCGAACACCCGAACGTGCACTGCCTGAGCCTGCGCTTCAAGCGCGCGGTATTCGCCAACCAGATGGACCTGGACGAGCTGGACCCCTACATCGTGGTCTACCGCCGTATCGAGGAATACCTCAAGGCCCGCAACGAGCCAGAACGCCTGGAGCTGGTGCGGCGTGCGCTGTACCTCAAGGTCAACCGCAAGCTCAGCGCCGGCCAGCGCAGCACCAGCTGGCAACGCCTGCTGCTGGAGCGCCTGGCCCATGAATGGGGCTGGGACCAGCGCCAACTGACACTGCTGGACAGTCGCAGCCAATGGAAAGTACGCCAGGTCGCCTCCGAGCGCCGCGCATTGGTCAACGAGCTCAATTACAGCTATCGCTTCCTGACCCAGTTCGCTCGCACCGAACAGACCGTCAGCCTGATCAACAAGCGCGACCTCAACGTATTGGGCCGGCGCCTGTATGCCGCCTTTGAACGCAAGGCCGGCAAAGTCGAGTTCATCAACCCCGGCATCGCCCCGGACCTGGCCGAAGACACCCTGACCCTGGTGCAATCGCCCAACCGCAAGGAGCCGGGCCAACACCACTGGGGCCTGTACAACGGCAACCTCACGGCCCTGGAATGGGAGCACTTCGCGCCGATCAAGCGCAGCCGCGACCTGCTGGAGATGCTCACCTGGTGCCATCGCAACGGTGTGATCGACAGCAGCACCCGCCTGGCCCTGCACCCCGGCACCAGCGACATGACTGAGTTCGAGCTGTTCAACCTGTTGGGCAGCCTGCAACAGAGCGTCGCCCTGCCCCTGGCCAGCGTCGATGAAGAGCGCCTGCTGCGCTCGGCGGTGCCTGAGGAAGTCCTGCTGCTGATCAACGTCGGCGTCGACCCGCTCAAGCACCACCGCGACCTGAACATCCTGATGACCACCGAACGCACCGACTCCCTGAGTTATGCCGGTGTGCGCGACAACCTGGTGCTGACCCTGGACCAGGTCACGCTCAACAGCTGGAACGAGGTGATGGTCAGCCGCTACGACGGCCCTCACGCCCTGCTCGACTGCCTGCGCGACTACCTCAATCAATTGCCGGCGGACCATCTGCCACGGCTGCGGGTGCGCTGCTTCTGTCACAACCGCGCACAGTTCATTGCCCAGCGCGTGGAAGAAATCTTCGACACCGCCCAGAACCTGCTGCTCGGTCAGGACAATCACCGTTACCTGCTCCAGGTACAGCAGCACTATCACGTGATGGAGCTGATACCGGGCCAGGCGACCCACGTGTCACTGCCCACCCAGGACGCGCTGATCGCCTACCTCAGCGAAGAACTGGCCTGCTACAGCCCGCTGCATCTGGACGCCATGGCCCTGGAAGACCATGACCTGGCGCTGCTGCTGCCGATGGGGCTAGCCGATTGCGTGCAGGTGTTCTACCGAGTCAACGAAGGCTTCGCCGAGTTGTATGTGCTGGATGAATTCAACGCGTTGTGGCAGCAGCGCTTGCCGTTCCATGACGAACAGAGCCTGCTGGCGCCATTGCAGCGCTTTTTGCAGTCGATCATTTATCGCCGCGACGCGCTGTCACCGCTGGACACGCATGAGCCACTGGGCGCAGTGCAAACCTTGTATTACCAACTGTTGCCGTCGGGCAGCGGTCGCGCGCGCGGCATCGAGCCTCGCCCTGCGCCGTCGAACCCGGCGAATAAACCGTTCTATGACGTGCAGGCGATTATCGGCAAGGCAGCGCCGGGCCAAGTGGGGATCACCCTGTACTGCAATCAGCGGGAGTTTTCCGAGCTGGAATTTGGCGACCAGCTGTTTGCAGTGGTCGCCCAGGAAATCGTCGGGCAACGCCGGGAGCCCGAACGTTACCGCTGCTACATCACCGACTTAGACCTGTCCGGCCTGCTCGGTGATGTGCAAAGCCCCAGCAACCTGTACCTGCGCTACAAGGCCGAGCTGGAACTGTCGCTCAACGAGGCGCTGAGCCGGATTTAAAGAGGGAAGGCACCGCCGTCCTTGGGCTGGCCTTCAACACTGAGCAATTCCAGCTTGAGCGTCTTGCCGCCAGGGGCCGGCCAGTCGATATGCTGGCCAACCTGCAGGCCAAGCAAAGCACTGCCTACCGGTGCCAGGATCGAGATCTTGCCTTCATCGGCATTGGCATCTTTCGGGTAGACCAGGGTCAGGTGGTAGTCCTTGCCGCTGCCTTGCTCACGGCAATGCACGCTGGAGTTCATGGTCACGACACCCGCAGGCACTTCATCGTGGCCAACCACTTCTTCGGCGCGGTCGAGTTCGGCTTGCAACGCTTCGACGCCGGGAGATTCGTCGCCCAGGCGGTCGATCAGTTGCTCCAGACGCTGCACGTCAAGACGGGTGAGGATGATGGACGGTGCGGTGGTCATGATTCAGGCAGACTCCTTTTTTCTGCACAAAAAAGCAAAACCCCGCCAGGAAAGGCGGGGTTCTCACGGGCCTCGATGAGTTGAGGCGTATCCGGACACTACCACAGCGTCACAAATAAACAAGACGGCCTCAGGCGCGGGCCCGGCGCTGCTCGGCCTCGGCGCAGATGATCCGGCGCCGTGCATCGTCGGCAGAGCGCCATTCACGGATGTCTTCCACATGGCGAAAACAGCCGAGGCAGACTTTCTGCTCGTCCAGGCGACACAAACTGATACAAGGTGACGGCACCGCCGGGCTGACATTACTGAACAGCGGCTTGGGCGGACGGACGGGAGCAGGCTGGGTCACCATCAAATCTCGTCGAAATCCAGGTCGGCGCCGGCTTGTTCCTTGACCAGGCGCGCGAGCATTTCACTGAGCAGTTCATCGCTGGTGTCACACTGCCAATTGTTGTCTTCTTCGTTGAAATCAAAGTGAAAACCACCGGAACGCGCAGCCAGCCACAATTGGCGCAGCGGTTCCTGGCGGCTGAAGATCAATTGAGTGCCGTTTTCAAACTTGACGGTCAGTACACCGGCCGAGTTTTCCAGGTCCACGTCCAGGCCGCTGTCGTCGAAAATATCTTCCAGCGCCTGCTGGGTCGAATCCACCAGGTCGTGAAAACGGGCTTCGGTCAAACTCATTGTGGCAACCTCAAAAGTGTCTGGTTTTGCTCGAGCGCCGCACGATACGGGCGAGCCCCGCCGATTGCAAAGGATACCGATTCCATCACGATTGGCGGTACGAAATATCCACGGCCAGCGTAGTCCACTTCATCTCCATGTCGGCAAACCCCCGCCGGACGGGTATTCCAGCGCATAGGCAAGCTGGCGGGTGGTCGGTATACTCGGGCGCAATTAATGCATATTCAAGGATTTCGCCATGAAGCGCCTGATCTCTTCCCTTGCTGCGCTCGTCGCGGTCGCTTGCCTCGTTAGTGCCTGTGGTCAAAAAGGCCCGCTGTACCTGCCCGATGACAGCAAAGACCCGAATGAACAGGCGCAATCGTCGCAAAAACCATCCAAAGCGCATAAGCACGACACCTACGAATAAGGGTATTCCATGGACGCTTTTAACTACCGGGACGGCGAGCTGTTCGCGGAAGGCGTGGCGTTGTCCGCGATTGCCGAGCGCTTTGGCACCCCGACCTATGTGTATTCCCGTGCGCATATCGAAGCCCAGTACCGCTCGTTCACCGATGCGCTCGACGGCGTGCCGCACCTGGTGTGCTACGCGGTCAAGGCCAACTCCAACCTGGGTGTACTGAATGTCCTGGCGCGCCTCGGCGCTGGTTTTGACATCGTCTCCCGTGGCGAGCTGGAACGTGTGCTGGCTGCCGGCGGAAAAGCCGACAAGATCGTGTTCTCCGGCGTCGGCAAGACCCGCGAAGACATGCGCCGCGCCCTGGAAGTCGGCGTGCATTGCTTCAACATCGAATCCACCGATGAACTCGAGCGCCTGCAGGTCGTGGCCGCCGAGATGGGCGTTCGCGCGCCGATCTCCCTGCGCGTCAACCCGGACGTCGACGCCGGCACCCACCCGTACATTTCCACCGGTCTCAAAGAGAACAAGTTCGGTATCGCCATTGCCGACGCCGAAGACGTGTACATCCGCGCTGCCCAACTGCCAAACCTGGAAGTGCTGGGCGTCGACTGCCACATCGGTTCGCAACTGACCAGCCTGCCTCCGTTCCTGGATGCCCTCGACCGCCTGCTTGCGCTGATCGACCGTCTTGGCGAATGCGGCATCTACCTGCACCACATCGACCTCGGTGGTGGCGTGGGCGTGCGTTACCGCGATGAAGAGCCACCGCTGATCGCTGACTATATCCAGGCCGTGCGCGAGCGCATCGAAGGCCGCGACCTGACGCTGATGTTCGAGCCGGGCCGCTATATCGTCGCCAACGCGGGCGTGCTGCTGACCCAGGTCGAGTACCTCAAGCACACCGAGCATAAGGACTTCGCCATCGTCGATGCGGCGATGAACGACCTGATCCGCCCGGCGCTGTACCAGGCCTGGATGAATGTCACCGCCGTGACGCCTCGCGCCAGTGAAGCCCGCGCCTACGACATCGTCGGCCCGATCTGCGAGACCGGCGACTTCCTGGCCAAGGATCGTCAGCTGGCCCTGGAAGAAGGCGATCTGCTGGCCGTGCATTCGGCCGGTGCCTATGGGTTTGTCATGAGTTCCAACTACAACACCCGCGGGCGTACCGCCGAGGTGCTGGTGGACGGTGATCAAGCGTTTGAAGTGCGTCGCCGCGAGACGGTAGCCGAGTTGTATGCTGGCGAAAGCCTGCTGCCGGAGTAAGCCATGCTGCTGCGTTTTACCAAGATGCACGGGCTGGGCAATGATTTCATGGTCCTCGACCTGGTCAGCCAGCACGCGCATATCCTGCCCAAGCACGCTAAACAGTGGGGCGATCGTCACACCGGCATTGGTTTCGACCAGTTGCTGATCGTCGAGGCGCCGAGCAACCCGGAGGTGGATTTCCGTTACCGGATCTTCAACTCCGACGGCTCCGAAGTGGAACAGTGCGGCAACGGTGCACGCTGCTTCGCGCGCTTTGTGCTGGACAAGCGCCTGACCGCCAAGCGGCAGATCCGCGTCGAGACCAAGAGCGGCGTGATCGAGCTGGATATCCGCAGCGATGGCCAGATCAGCGTCAACATGGGCGCGCCACGCCTGGTGCCGGCGGATATTCCGTTCCAGGCCACCGAGCAGGCTGTCAGCTATGCGTTGGACGTGGACGGCAAGACCATCGATATTGCCGCCGTATCCATGGGCAACCCCCATGCCGTGCTGCGGGTCGACGACATCAACAATGCGCCCGTGCATGAATGGGGGCCGAAGATCGAACACCACCCGCGCTTTCCGGCACGGGTCAACGTGGGCTTCCTGCAGGTGATCGACCGTTCCCGCGCGAAATTGCGCGTGTGGGAACGCGGCGCCGGAGAAACCCAGGCCTGCGGCACCGGTGCGTGCGCCGCTGCCGTGGCCGCGATCAGCCAGGGGTGGATGGATTCGCCACTGCTGATCGACCTGCCCGGCGGACGCTTGTCCATCGAGTGGGCTGGCCCTGGCCACCCGGTGATGATGACCGGGCCGGCCTCGCGCGTATACGAAGGACAGGTCCGTCTATGAGTGAGCCAAGCCAATGACCGATAAGCCTCAAGTACCCGCACAAGCATCCCCGAGCAACAGCCTGGAGGCCGCTGCTGTCGCGGCGTACCTTGAGGCTAATCCGGACTTCTTCGTCGAACACGAAGAGCTGTTGCCGGCCCTGCGCATCCCTCACCAGCGCGGCGATACCGTATCGCTGGTAGAGCGGCAGATGAAGATCCTGCGCGAGCGCAACATTGAAATGCGCCACAAGCTCTCGCACCTGATGGACGTCGCCCGCGACAACGATCGCCTGTTCGAGAAAACCCGCCGCCTGATCCTGACCCTGATGGATGCCACCAGTCTTGAAGAAACGGTGATCGCGGTGGAAGACAGCCTGCGCCAGGACTTCCAGGTGCCGTTCGTGAGCCTGATCCTGTTCAGCGACAACCCGATGCCGGTGGGTCGTTGGGTCAGCGGCAGCGACGCACAAACCACCATCGGTGGCCTGCTGTCCGAAGGCAAGACCATCAGCGGCACCTTGCGTGAGCATGAGCTGGACTTCCTGTTTGGGGCCGAACAGCGCAAGCAGATCGGCTCCACTGCCGTCGTCGCCCTCAGTCATCAAGGCCTGCATGGCGTGCTGGCCATCGCCAGCCGCGATCCTCAGCACTACAAAAGCTCCGTGGGTACCTTGTTCCTGACCTACATCGCCGAAGTACTGGGCCGCGTCTTGCCGCGTTTCACCACCGCCCTGCGCGCGGTGCGCTAGCCATGGATCGGCAACTGGACGCTTACTGCGCTCACCTGCGCAACGAGCGCCAGGTGTCGCCCCATACCCTGGAAGCCTATCGACGGGACTTGAACAAGGTCCTGACGTACTGCGAAAAACAACAGATCAGCAGCTGGCAGGCCCTGGATATCCAGGGCCTGCGCAGCCTGATCGCGCGACTGCATCAGGCCGGCCAATCCTCGCGCAGCCTGTCGCGCCTGCTCTCGGCGGTGCGTGGGCTCTATCACTACCTGAACCGTGAAGGCCTGTGCGACCACGACCCGGCCAACGGCCTGTCGCCACCCAAGGGCGAGCGGCGCCTGCCCAAGACCCTGGACACTGACCGTGCCCTGCAACTGTTGGACGGTGCGGTCGAGGATGATTTCCTGGCCCACCGCGACCAGGCGATTCTGGAACTGTTCTATTCCTCGGGCCTGCGCCTTTCTGAGCTGACCGGCCTGAACCTGGATCAACTGGACCTGGCCGACGGCCTGGTGCAAGTGCTCGGCAAGGGCAGCAAGACCCGCGTCCTACCGGTAGGCCGCAAGGCACGGGAAGCATTGCAGCTGTGGTTGCCGCTGCGCCTGCTGACCAACCCGGCGGACGATGCGGTGTTCGTCAGCCAGCAAGGCCGGCGTCTTGGACCAAGGGCGATTCAGGTGCGGGTGAAGGCCGCCGGGGAGCGAGAGCTGGGGCAGAACCTGCACCCACATATGCTGCGACACTCTTTCGCCAGCCATCTGCTGGAATCGTCCCAGGACCTGCGCGCCGTGCAAGAGCTACTGGGCCACTCCGATATCAAGACCACACAGATCTATACCCATCTGGATTTCCAACACCTGGCAACGGTATACGACAGCGCCCACCCAAGGGCCAAACGCATCAAGGACGGCGACTCATGAGTATCAAGCTGATCACCTTCGACCTGGACGACACGCTCTGGGACAACGTACCTGTCATCATCAGCGCCGAGGCGTCGATGCGCGAATGGCTGGCGCTTAACGCCGCCAAGGTCGGCGATTTGCCGCTGGAACACTTCGCCAGTCTTCGCCAACAGGTGCTGGAGCGCCATCCCGAGCTGAAACACCGCATCAGCATCCTGCGTCACCGGGTGTTGATGCATGCATTTGAAGAGGCTGGTTATCCGCAGCCTGAGGCCACGGAAATGGCCGATGTGTGCTTCGAAGCATTCATTCATGCGCGCCACCAGCTCACTCCGTTTCCCGAAGCCGAGCCTATGCTCCAGGCGCTACGCCAGCACTTCCTGCTGGGTGTGATCACCAACGGCAATGCCGATGTGCAGCGTGTTGGCCTGGCGGACTACTTCCATTTTGCACTGCGGGCCGAAGATATCGGCATCGCCAAGCCAGATGCGCGGTTGTTTCAGGAGGCCTTGCAGCGTGGTGGCGTGGACGCAAGTGCGGCGGTGCATGTTGGCGATCATCCGGGGGATGACATTGCCGGGGCGCAGCAGGCGGGGTTACGGGCAGTGTGGTTTAACCCGACGGGTAAGGCATGGGAGGGGGACAAGCGACCGGATGCGCAGATTCGTAGCCTGACAGAGTTGCCGGAACTGCTGCGCAGCTGGAAGTAACACCGTAGGTCAACATGTGGGAGGGGGCTTGCCCCCGATTACAGTGGGTCAGCCAATATATTCGTTGGCTGATACACCGCTATCGGGGGCAAGCCCCCTCCCACATTTTTATCGCCGGTAACGTCCAGGCATGAAAAAACCCGCAGCGACGGCGGGCTTTTTCTTACAAGCAGGTGACTGACCTCAAATAGGTCGGCTGCCGTACTTGTTATCCGGCTTCTTCGGTGGGTCTGCCACCACGTTGGCCTCGACTTCCTGCACTTTGCCGCCTTTAGCGAGGAACTCTTCCATCGCACGGGCCAGGGCATCACGCTCTTTGTTCTTGGCTTCAACGCTTGGCAATTCATCTACCGACACAGCTGCCTTGGCTTTGCCTTTGGCGGCCGGGACAGGCGCATCATCGCCACTGTCGTCGTCGGCAACGTCTTCCGCCGCCTCAAGGCCTTCTTCGGTGTCGTCTTCGTCACCTACTTCGAGTTCGTCGTTTTCCAGATCATCGTCGCTCATGTTCTACCTCATGACTTGCGAAAAGCAGATTAGTTATAGCCCAGCTTCACCCTCTGTCGACGGCTGCCGGAAAAAAATCAACATCCACTGGTTAACCAGTGGCTTATGCCCCATCACCGTGCAAGGTGGCGAGGACTTTACGAGCACCGCCATGATCACGGTGCTCGCCCAGATAAACACCTTGCCAGGTCCCCATCGCCAAGCGGCCGGCCTTCACCGGCAAACTCAGCTGGCAGCCCAGGAGACTGGCCTTGAAGTGCGCCGGCAGGTCGTCCGGACCTTCGTCGTTGTGTTCGAACCCTGCGAGGCCTTGCGGCACCAGCGAATTGAAATAACGTTCGAAGTCACGGCGTACCGCCGGGTCGGCATTCTCGTTGACGGTCAACGAGGCCGAGGTGTGCTGCAGCCACAGATGCAACAAGCCCACGCGACAGGCCTTCAATTCAGGCAAGCCGGCCAGCAACTCATCGGTTACCAGGTGAAAGCCCCGGGGCTTGGCCCGCAGGGTAATCAGGGTCTGTTGCCACATACAGTTCTCCGCCCATCGGCGCGCATTCTAGCGCGCTCAGGGAAAAAACAAAGTGCCGAATACGCCTACATGCCTGTAAGACATTGGCATGCGGAAAAGTGCCGTGTGCATCCCATCACAAACACTGGATAAAAACCGGTACAGCTCGTTATGACTGACAAACAACAGACAAAAAAATGCCCGGCAAGCCGGGCATCTTTTTTTCGCGTACTTACAGGTTGTAGCCGCGCTCGTTGTGTTGCGCCAGGTCGAGGCCGACCGCCTCTTCCTCTTCGGTCACCCGCAGGCCCATGACCATGTCCAGCACCTTGAGGATGATGAAGGTCACGATAGCGGTGTAGATCACCGTGAAGCCGACCCCTTTGGCCTGGATCCAGACCTGTGCAGCCACGTCAGTCACCGTGCCGAAGCCGCCCAGCGCAGGGGCTGCGAATACACCGGTGAGGATCGCGCCGACGATACCGCCGATACCGTGCACGCCGAATGCGTCCAGGGAGTCGTCGTAGCCAAGCTTGCGCTTGAGGCTGGTGGCGCAGAAGAAGCAGATCACACCGGCGACCAGGCCGATCACCAGGGCGCCCATCGGCCCGACGGTGCCAGCGGCTGGGGTGATGGCTACCAGGCCAGCCACCACACCCGAGGCGATGCCCAGTGCGCTTGGCTTACCGTGGGTGATCCACTCGGCGAACATCCAGCCCAGCGCCGCAGCAGCAGTAGCGATCTGGGTGACCAGCATCGCCATGCCGGCAGTGCCGTTGGCCGCAGCGGCCGAGCCGGCGTTGAAGCCGAACCAGCCGATCCACAGCATGGCCGCGCCGATCAGGGTGTAACCGAGGTTGTGCGGTGCCATCGGGGTGGTCGGGAAGCCTTTACGCTTGCCGAGCACGATGCACGCCACCAGGCCAGCCACACCGGCGTTGATGTGCACCACTGTGCCACCGGCGAAGTCCAGCACGCCCCAGTCCCACAGCAAGCCACCATTACCGCTCCAGACCATGTGTGCGATTGGCGCATAGACGAGGGTGAACCAGATGGCCATGAAGATCAGCATCGCGGAGAACTTCATACGCTCGGCGAACGCACCGACGATCAGCGCCGGGGTAATGATGGCGAAGGTCATCTGGAAGGTGATGAACACCGCTTCCGGGAACAACGCCGCAGGCCCGGTGATGCTGGCCGGGGTCACGCCCGCCAGGAACGCCTTGCCCATGCCGCCGAAGAAGGAGTTGAAGTTGACGACGCCCTGCTCCATACCGGTCGTGTCGAACGCGATGCTGTAGCCGTAGATGACCCACAACACGCTGATCAGGCCAGTGATGGCGAAGCATTGCATCATCACGGAAAGAATGTTTTTGGAGCGCACCATGCCGCCGTAGAACAGCGCCAGGCCTGGAATGGTCATGAACAGCACCAGCGCGGTGGATGTGAGCATCCACGCTGTGTCACCGGAATTGAGGACTGGAGCCGCCACTTCGTCTGCCGCCATGGCCAGGCTTGGCATTACGATGGACAACAGGGCTCCGAGCCCTGCGAATTTACGCAGAGTCATATTGTTTTCTCCTGGGGCGTTGGGGTTTGGCGGCTTAGATTGCGTCGGTATCGGTTTCGCCGGTACGGATACGAATAGCCTGTTCCAGATTGACCACGAAGATCTTGCCGTCACCGATCTTGCCAGTGTTGGCGGCCTTGGTTATCGCCTCGATAACCCGGTCAAGATCCTTGTCGTCAATCGCGACATCAATCTTCACCTTCGGCAGGAAATCGACTACGTATTCCGCGCCGCGATACAGCTCGGTGTGACCCTTCTGCCGACCGAAGCCTTTGACCTCAGTAACGGTAATGCCCTGCACGCCGATCTCGGACAACGACTCGCGTACATCGTCCAACTTGAACGGCTTGATGATGGCAGTGACTAGCTTCATGAAAACTCTCTCCCGAATTGGTGGACTTGCCCCAGGAAAACAAACCCGTCTCAAGTCTAAGCGCAGTGCCTGGCTTTGTAACGCGTCGTCGCCTCGGCATTTGCCGTTGCGACGCCAGCGAACCACTGGTGACGAAACCTGTACCCCTGATCCGTCGGCGCACTGCATTCGTCACAGCGACTGCATCAGTGCATGGGTCATGATCGTCTAAGCAGAAACCTTGCCAGCTCCGTAAAAATCACTGAAATCAGTCCTTTGCTCACTTTTGCCCAACTGCGGGGCTTTTTGATGGCGGCAATGCGCACAAAAACAGTGCGACACCGCCCGACCCGCTGCGCGAAAAGCGTGCGCTCGCCGCCACGGAAAAGACTATAGACGCTGCGTGGTACACTGCCGGCCAACAGTATTCCGGAATATTTCCCATGCTCGCGCCCAAAGACCTCCTCGACGCCCTGAGCGGCCACGCCTCTCGCCTGTTCAGCGGCGACACCCCGCTGCCCCGCAATGAAATCGAAAGCCAGTTCAAGGCGCTGCTGCAAAGCGGCTTCAGCAAACTCGACCTGGTGAGCCGGGAAGAGTTTGATAGCCAGATGGTGGTGCTGGCCCGCACACGTGCGCGGCTGGAGAGCCTGGAGGCCAAAGTCGCTGAGCTGGAAGCCAAGATAACACCGCCCTCTGCTGAATAAACGCGGTCAGTGTGGGAGCTGGCTTGCCTGCGATGCAGACGCCTCGGTGTATCAGTTGCACGCAGGCGATGCTATCGCAGGCAAGCCAGCTCCCACATAAAGCGCTGCGAACGACTCTGGATACGTTCTGTAAAACCTCCCTCGCCTCGCATTTCTCCACCTCGTCTACCCTTGAAAAACCGCAGGAAGCGGCCCTCTTTTCAAGGAACGAGCATGTCCCTCGCCATCGTCCACAGCCGCGCCCAGATCGGCGTCGAAGCCCCTGCCGTCACCGTCGAAGTGCACATGGCCAACGGTTTGCCATCCCTCACCCTGGTGGGTTTGCCGGAAACCGCCGTCAAGGAAAGCAAGGACCGGGTGCGCAGCGCCATTCTCAACTCCGCCCTGCAATACCCTGCTCGGCGCATCACCCTCAACCTGGCACCCGCCGACCTGCCCAAGGACGGCGGGCGCTTTGACCTGGCGATAGCGCTGGGCATCCTGGCGGCCAGCGTTCAAGTGCCGGCGCTGATGCTCGATGAGGTGGAATGCCTCGGCGAGTTGGCGCTGTCCGGCGAAGTGCGAGCAGTGAAAGGCGTGCTGCCGGCCGCGTTGGCGGCACGCAAGGCCGGGCGCACCGTGATAGTGCCGCGGGCGAATGCCGAGGAGGCGTGCCTGGCCTCGGGGTTGAAGGTGATTGCGGTAGATCATTTGCTGCAGGTCGTGGCGCACCTGAATGGGCATCAGCCCATAGAGCCCTACAAGTCCGACGGCTTGCTGTACCTGAACAAGCCATACCCTGACCTGAGCGAAGTACAGGGCCAGCTCGCCGCCAAGCGCGCACTGCTGATCGCGGCGGCGGGCGCGCATAACCTGCTGTTCAGCGGCCCGCCCGGCACCGGCAAGACACTGCTTGCCAGTCGCCTGCCGGGTTTGTTGCCACCGTTGAACGAGCAGGAAGCCTTGGAAGTGGCGGCTATCCAGTCGGTCGTCAGCCTGGCACCGCTGAGTCACTGGCCACACCGACCGTTTCGCCAGCCGCACCACTCTGCATCAGGTCCGGCATTGGTGGGCGGCGGGTCGAAACCGCAGCCTGGGGAGATTACCCTGGCCCATCACGGCGTACTGTTCCTCGATGAATTGCCGGAGTTCGACCGCAAGGTGCTGGAGGTGCTGCGCGAGCCTCTGGAATCGGGCCACATCGTCATTTCCCGCGCCCGCGATCGCGTCAGCTTCCCGGCCCGCTTCCAACTGGTAGCCGCCATGAACCCCTGCCCTTGCGGGTACATGGGCGAACCCAACGGGCGTTGTCGCTGCACGCCGGAGCAGGTTCAGCGCTATCGCAACAAGCTCTCCGGCCCTTTGCTGGACCGCATCGACTTGCACCTCACTGTGGCGCGGGAAACCACCGCGTTGAATCCAACCCAGCAGGTGGGCGATAACACGGCCGAGGCATCGGCACGGGTCGCCCAGGCCCGCGATCGCCAACGGCAACGCCAGGGCTGTGCGAATTCGTTCCTTGATCTGCCAGGGCTGCGCAAGCACTGCAAGCTGACGAAGACCGATGAAGGCTGGCTGGAAACCGCCTGTGAACGGTTGACGCTATCCCTGCGCGCGGCCCATCGCCTGCTCAAAGTGGCGCGTACCCTGGCTGACCTCGAGCACGCCGATAACATCACTCGACCGCACCTGGCGGAAGCGCTGCAATATCGGCCCGCGCCGTCGGCTAGGGCGCCTCTGGGAAGTCCAGCAGCAGCCGCGCCACTTCCATCACTTCATCCAGGGCCGCTTCGGCCGACTCCATGGAGGGTTTGAGCATCAGGTCGTCGGCATAGCCCATCGCCACGGCAAAGATCTGGCGGGCAGCGCGTTGTGGCGAGTCACAACGCAAGACGTTGGCAGCCACACCCCGCTCGATCACCTCGGCGAGCATGCCTTGCCATTGGGCGTTGATCGCCAGGTAAGCCTGGGCCATTTCCGGGTCCTGCATGGCTTCGTCCCAGGCATCCAGCCACAGCGCCCACCCCGCATCGGCGGTGCTTGGCAGGCAGTCGCGCAAAAAACCCACAAAGGCTTCCAGGGGCGCTGCTTCTGCCAGGGGCGCGCGTACTTCGTCCAGCTGCTCGTTGGCAAACCGCACGAAGGCTTCGCGGCGCAGCTCCTTCCAGTCGCTGAAGTAGTGATAGACGTGGCTGCGGGACAGGCCTGCATGTTCGGCCAGGTCGCGGGTGGACACATCGGCAAAACCCTTGCTGCGAAACAGTTCCAGGGCGGCGGCGATGATCTGGTCTTTACGGTCGATACGCGACATGGGCAATTCCTTCCAGGCACCGGCAGATAAGCGGCGCTTGCTTTTTGAGCGATCGCTCAAGGATACTTGAGCAGTCGCTCAATAATAGCGTCTATCACTCCTTTGGTGCACCCCATGTCATCCGTCACACCGCAAATCCTGATCGAAGAAAGTCAGAAAATCGGCCAGCAATCCGCCGGCCAGACGCTCAAGGCCATTGCCAAAGCCTATCCGGGCAAGCTGTCCGCCACGCTGTCGCTGGTCGCGCTGGAGAACGCGCTGCTGCTGGCCTACCCTTTGTTTGCCGGGTTTGCGGTGGACGCGATCATCCGCGGCGACACGGGTAACGCGCTGCTCTACGCCGCCGTGGTCCTAGCGTTCTGGGTGGTCGGCGCGGCGCGCCGGGCGTTGGATACGCGGACTTTCACGCGGATCTACGCCGATCTGGCGGTGCCGGTGATCCTCAACCAACGCCTGCAGAACCACAGCACGTCGAAATCGGCGGCGCGGGTGGTGCTTGCTCGGGAGTTCGTCGACTTCTTTGAAAAGCATGTACCGATCATCGCCACGGCGCTGGTGTCGATTATCGGCGCGGCAGTGATGTTGATCGTGATCGAGCCCTGGGTAGGCTTGGCGTGCCTGGGCGCGCTGGTGCTGTGCATCACGTTGTTGCCACGCTTTGCCCGGCGCAACCAAGCGCTGCATGAACGGCTGAACAACCGGCTGGAAAAAGAAATCGGCCTGGTGGAAAAGGTCGGCGCACCGACCCTGCGGCGCCACTACCAGGTGCTTTCGCGCCTGCGCATCTGGCTGTCAGACCGCGAGGCGGCTGCGTACCTGTTTCTTGGCACGCTGGCCGCCTTGCTGTTTGTGGTCGCCATCAGCCAGTTGGCACAGTCACCCGCGGTCAAGGCCGGCCATATCTATGCAGTCATGACTTACCTGTGGACCTTCGTCACCAGCATGGACGAAGCCCCCGGCATGGTCGACCAACTGGCGCGCCTGAAGGACATCGGCAAGCGCGTGGACCCCGGCCTGGGCGACCGCTAGGCCTCAACGAAACCGATCTACCTCATGCCGCAAGCCTGCCGCCAGGGTCTCCAGTTCCTTGGCGGTAATCGCCAGGTTCGACACCACTTCCCGCTGCTCGCTATTGGCCAGCGCGATGCTCTGCAAGTTGCTGCTGAGCAAGGTCGCGGTGCTGCTCTGTTCCTGAGTGGCGGTGGTGATCGCGGCAAACTGCTGACCGGCCGAGCGGCTTTGCTCGTCGATACGCGCCAGGGCCGACGCCACGTCGGCGTTACGCGACAGGCCTTCCTGCATCAACACATTGCCGCGCTCCATAGTGCTGATGGCGTTGCCGGTTTCCTGCTGGATGCTCTGGATCATTCCGGAGATTTCGTCAGTGGCCTCTCGAGTACGCGACGCCAGGTTGCGCACCTCATCGGCGACCACCGCAAACCCACGGCCTTGTTCACCAGCGCGGGCAGCCTCGATGGCGGCGTTGAGCGCCAGCAGGTTGGTCTGTTCGGCAATCGAGGTGATCACACCGACGATTCCGCCGATCTCTTGGGAGCGTTGTCCCAGGGTGTTGATCACCGTGGCTGTGCTGTTGAGCGCGGCAGCGATGTGTTCCAGGGATGACGACGCCTCTTGCATCGAGTTGCGCCCGATGCGGGTTTGTTGGGCGTTTTCCTGGGCCAGGCGTTCGGTGCTGCCCATGTTGTCGGCGATGTTCAGCGAGGTGGCGCTGAACTCTTCCACCGCGCCGGCCATGCTGGTGATCTCGCCGGACTGCTGCTCCATGCCTTCATAGGCGCCACCGGACAAGCCGGACAGCGCCTGCGCACGGCTGTTGACCTCTTCAGCCGCCTTGCGGATATGCGAGACCATGGTCGACAGCGCTTCACCCATCTGGTTGAAACTGCGCGCCAGTTGGCCGATTTCGTCATGACTGGACACATTCAAGCGCGCGCTCAAGTCGCCCGCGCCCAGGGCTTCGGCCTGGCGCACCAGGTCGCCCAACGGCGCCAGCTTGCTGCGCAGCAGCCACACCGTTGCACCAACCGCCAGCAGCATGGCCAGCACGCTGCCTATGACCAGGCGGATACCGACGTCCCACGTCACCGAGCGGATCTCAGCCTTGGGCATGCTCGCGACAACGGCCCATGGCCCGCCCTCGAAGGGTACCGACACGCTGTAGAAATCTTCGTTTTTGTCTGCCCAGAAGCGCCCGGTGCCCGGCGTCTTGGCCAGGTCCAGCATCACGGGTACGGCTTGATCCAGCGCCTGCACGCCCGCCGGCGGTACAAGCCAGCGCTTCTGCTCATCCAGCAAGGCGAGGGAGCCGGTCTGGCCGATGCGGAAACGCTTGAGGTTCTCGAACTGGGCATTCTGCGCATCGGTGTAGTCGAACCCGATGAACAACACCGCGATCACCTGCCCACTGCTGTCGCGCACCGGGCTGTACTGGGTCATGTAGGAGCGGTCGAACAGCACCGCGCGGCCGATATAGGTCTGCCCGCCGAGCACCCGCTGGTAAGCCGGGCCCTGGCGATCCAGCACCGTGCCGATGGCCCGGTTGCCATCCTGCTTGGTCAACGAGGTGCTGATGCGGATAAAGTCTTCGCCGCTGCGCACGAATACCGTGGCCACGCCGCCGGACATCTGCTTGAACTCATCCACTTCATTGAAGTTGTTGTTCAACACCTGATTGCCCAGGTACAGGCTAGGCGTCTGCACACCGGCCACGGTCACAGGCTGGTCCGCATGCACGCTCAAGCCGGCGCCGAAGCGCTTTTCAAACAGCCCGCTCAAACGCTGGGTACTTTCGCGCAAGGTGCTGTGGAAGGTGTTGAGTTGGTCGGCGAGCAAACGTGCCTCGCTGGCCAGGTGCTCCTCGCGGGTAGCGAGGTTGGCGGAGTCGAGGGAACGCAAGGCAAACACGGTGCTGCCGCTGATGACGACAGCCAGAATCACGGCTAATGCCAGGCCTAACTGGGAGGCTATCCGGGCGCGAGGTTGAGACATGACGGCTCCTGGCCGAGGCCAGGATCATCCTGATCTCATAGCGTTGCTCGGCAAATTATCCAGTGGGAAACGTTGGTGTACGATGGTTCCAACACACCTACTTCGGCGAGCCGAGGCAATACTTGAGCGATCCGCAGGGGTATCACGCAAACGATTGCACAAACAGTCTGTCGCCCCTCACTCGAGGCGTTCGACCTGAGGCAATTCCATCGCCTTGACTTCCGCCTGCAGAAACTCCGCCAAGCGCCGCAAACGCTCACCGCCGGGGCGGGTTTTCGGCCATACCAGGTAGTAGTTTTCGCCACTGGCCACCGCCGTTGGCCAGGGCAGGCTCAATCGACCCTGGGCCACGTCTTCGGCCACCATCAGCAAATCGCCCATGGACACACCGTAGCCCCGCGCAGCGGCGATCATGCCCAGTTCGAGGGTATCGAATACCTGCCCGCCCTTGAGCGACACCTGGGATGACAACCCCATGCGCTCCAACCAATTGCGCCAATCGCGACGGTCGGGCGTGGGGTGCAGCAATTCAGCGGTGGCCAGGCGTGCAGCATCCCAGGGCCCGTCCTCCAGCAGGTTCGGCGCACCTACCGGGATCAGCAGCTCCGGAAACAGGTAGCTGGCCTCCCAGTCCGCCGGGAAGTGCCCGTAGCTCAGCAGCACCGCGCAGTCGAAGGGCTCCTGGTTGAAATCCACCTCGTCCACGCTCATCCACGCGCTGGTCAGTTGCACCTCATTGCCTGGCTGCAACGCGCGGAAGCGGCTGAGCCGCGCCAGCAGCCAGCGCATGGTCAGGGTCGACGGTGCCTTCATGCGCAGGATGTCGTCTTCGGCGTTCAAGGTATGGCAGGCCCGCTCCAACGCTGCAAAACCTTCGCGCACGCCGGGCAAGAGCAGGCGCGCCGCCTCGGTGAGCTGCAAGGTGCGGCCACTGCGCTGGAACAGGCGACAGGCGAAATGCTCTTCCAGCGTGCGGATATGTCGGCTCACCGCACTTTGCGTGATGGAGAGCTCCTCCGCTGCCCGAGTGAAGGAATTGTGCCGAGAGGCGGCCTCGAATGCGCGCAAGGCATACAGCGGAGCAAGGCGACGAGACATCGGTAAATTCCTGCATAGCGATCCACCAACACTATCAGATCAATACACATGAGTTTAAGTCATGTACACCATCGATTTAATCCTTTTGTGTAATTAACCCAGAGCGCCGAGAATCAAGCCTTCCCCAACCCTCTGACTTGTCGAGCGTGATGATCATGCAACATCCGGCACGTACCGAACTCTGGGCCATTCTGCGGCTGTCAGGGCCGTTGATTGCCTCACAGTTGGCACACATGCTGATGGTGCTGACCGACACCCTGATGATGGCGCGCCTGAGCCCCGAAGCCCTGGCCGGTGGCGGCCTGGGCGCGGCGACCTACTCGTTCGTGGCGATTTTCTGCATCGGCGTGATTGCCGCCGTGGGCACGCTGGTGGCCATCCGTCACGGCGCGGGCGATATCGACGGCGCCACCCGCCTGACCCAGGCCGGGCTATGGCTGGCGTGGCTGATGGCCCTGGCGGCCGGTTTGCTGCTGTGGAATCTCAAGCCAGTGCTGCTGATGTTTGGCCAGACCGAGACCAACGTGCACTCGGCCGGGCAATTCCTGACGATCTTGCCGTTCGCCCTGCCCGGCTACCTGAGTTTCATGGCCCTGCGCGGCTTCACCAGTGCAATCGGCAAGGCGACGCCAGTGATGGTGATCAGCCTTGGCGGCACGGTAGCCAACTACCTGCTCAACCACGCGCTGATCGAAGGCATGTTCGGCCTGCCCAAGCTCGGCCTGATGGGTATCGGCCTGGTCACGGCCATCGTTGCCAATGGCATGGCGCTGACGCTGATGTGGTACATCCGCAGCAACCGCACCTATGCGGCCTACCCGCTGAGCACAGGCCTGTTTCGCCTCAACACCCAGTACCTGCGCGAATTGTGGCGCCTGGGCCTGCCGATCGGCGGCACCTATGCGGTGGAGGTCGGGTTGTTTGCGTTTGCGGCGCTGTGCATGGGCACCATGGGCAGTACGCAGTTGGCGGCGCATCAGATCGCATTGCAGATCGTCTCGGTGGCGTTCATGGTGCCTGCGGGAATGTCCTACGCGGTGACCATGCGCATCGGCCAGCACTACGGCGCCGGGCAGTTGCTGCAGGCGCGCCTGGCCGGTCGTGTCGGCACCGGCTTTGGCGCGGCGATCATGCTGGGATTTGCTGCCGTGCTGTGGCTCTATTCCGACCCGCTGATCGGACTGCTCATCGACCACAACGACCCGGCGTTCCACGACGTGATCGTCCTGGCCGTCAGCCTGCTGGCCGTCGCCGCCTGGTTCGAGCTGTTCGATGGCGTGCAGACCATCGCCATGGGCTGCATTCGCGGGCTCAAGGACGCCAAGACCACCTTCCTGATCGGCGCGGGCTGCTATTGGTTGATTGGCGCACCATCGGCCTGGCTGATGGCCTTCACCCTGGGCTGGGGACCGACCGGTGTGTGGTGGGGCCTGGCGCTGGGCCTGGCATGCGCGGCAGTGAGCCTGACCTGGGCGTTTGAGGCGAAGATGAAGCGGATGATTCGCCAGGAGCCGCCGCGGCAGGAAATGTGGGAGGGGGCTTGCCCCCGATAGCGTTGGGTCAGTTGCAGATGAACTGGCTGACACTCCGCCATCGGGGGCAAGCCCCCTCCCACATTCCTAACCGAGCAAAGCTTGCTGGCTTTTGCCGAAGGTCAGGTACTCCACCAACTCCGGCAACGGCAGCGGCTTGCTGATCAGGTAACCCTGGGCCTGGTCGCAGCCAAACAAACGCAACAGCGCCAGTTGCTCAGGCGTTTCCACCCCTTCGGCCACCACCTCCAGGTTGAGGTTGTGCGCCAGGTTGATCATGGCATGCACCAGCTTGCGGTTTTCTTCGCGCTCCTCCATGCCACCGACAAAGCTCTTGTCGATCTTCAACAAGGCAATCGGCAGGCTGTTGAGGTGCACGAACGATGAGAAACCCGTACCGAAGTCATCCAGGGAAAACCGCACACCCAGGCGGCCGAGGGCATCCATGGTCTGCTTGACCAGGTCACTGCGGCGCATCACGGCGGTTTCGGTCAGTTCGAACTCCAGCCATTGCGCCTCCACGCCCCGCTCGGCAATCAGCCGGCTGAGTGTGGAGAGCAACTGGCTGTCCTGGAACTGGCGGAACGACAGGTTGACCGCCATGTGCAACGCCGGCAGGCCGCGTTCGCGTAGGTCTTGCATGTCGCGCAGGGCCCGGGAGATCACCCAGTAGCCCAGCGGCACGATCAAGCCGCTTTGCTCGGCCAACGGCACGAATTCACTTGGCGGCAACAGGCCGCGCTCGCCATGACGCCAGCGCACCAGGGCCTCCAGGCCGACGATGTGGCCGTCGTCCAGGTCCAGGCGTGGCTGGTAATGCAGCTCCAGTTCGTCACGGCGCAAGGCGCGGCGCAGCTCGCTTTCCAGGTCGGCCAGGCTGCGCGCGTTGCGGTTGATACGTTCGTTGAAGATATGAAAGGTGCAGCCTTGGGTGCTCTTGGCCTGCTGCATGGCGATATGAGCGTGCCACATCAAAGGGTCGGCACCGGCGCGAGCGCGGGCATGGGCCACGCCCAGGCTGCAACCGATCAGCAGGCTTTCGCCATCCACCCAATAGGGTTCGGCCATGACCTCGGTAATGCGCTCGGCCATCCACTCGGCACGCTGGGGTGCACGGCGGGTATCGATCAGCAGGGCGAATTCATCGCTGCCCAGGCGCGCCAGTTGGTCGCCGACCTCCAGCTGGCTCTTGAGCCGTGACACCACTTGCAGGATCAACCGGTCGCCGGCCTGGTGGCCGAGGGCATCGTTGGCGTGGCGGAAGTTGTCGAGGTCCAAGTGACCGAGGGCCAGGCCACGCCCTTCATTCTCGGCCAGACGCGCGGTCAACAGGGTCTGGAAGCCCTGGCGGTTGGCGATGCCGGTGAGCGGGTCCTGCTCGGCCAGGCGTTGCAGGGTGTTTTCCAGCACGCCGCGCTCGCGGACGTGGCGCAGGCAGCGGCGCACTGTATCGGCATCCAATACATCACGCACCAGCCAATCGCTGACGCCAAGCGGTGAAACCAGCGGTTCCTGTTCCAGCAACAACACGCACGGCAGGCTGCAACGGCCAGGCCCGGGTTGCAGGCTGGGCGTGGTCAATAGCACGGCGCTGTGGTCGTCATCGAACAGACGGCTCACGGATTCCCAGTTTGGTGCGCTGATCAGCACAGCCCCATCGCCCATCGGCGCCAGGCACTCGCGCAATAACGCTGCCCACGCGGGCTCATCGGCCAGCAGCAGCAAACGCAAGGGTTCGACAGGCGTAGACAAGCTAGCTCCCTAGACTCTGCAAAAATTCGTGGCGACGGGCATTATGACGTGCGGCCTGAGAATCACCAATGATAGGGGTTTTCAAACACGCGAACTGTGAACATTAGCCTCAAAACAACCCTCACATCCTGCGGCAAAGTATCAAAACCGGCAAATTTAGATCGAGTGGTACGTCACACTGTCGTTCTGACAGAGCAGAATCCTGCCAGCCTGTTAAAATGCCCGCCCTTTTGAACAACGACTCCCTGAATTCTGTATGTCCCGACTCAATCCCCGGCAGCAAGAAGCCGTGAACTACGTCGGCGGCCCTCTATTGGTGCTCGCCGGCGCAGGCTCCGGCAAGACCAGCGTGATCACCCGCAAGATCGCGCACCTGATCCAGCACTGCGGCATCCGCGCCCAGTACATCGTCGCCATGACCTTCACCAACAAGGCCGCGCGGGAGATGAAAGAGCGCGTCGGCACCTTGCTCAAGGGTGGCGAAGGCCGTGGCCTCACCGTGTGTACCTTCCACAACCTGGGCCTGAACATCATCCGCAAGGAGCATGCGCGTCTGGGCTACAAGCCGGGCTTCTCGATCTTCGACGAGACCGACGTGAAGTCGCTGATGACCGACATCATGCAAAAGGAATACGCAGGCGACGACGGCGTGGATGAGATCAAGAACATGATCGGCGCCTGGAAAAACGACCTGATCCTGCCGCCCCAGGCCCTGGAAAACGCACGCAACCCCAAGGAACAGACTGCCGCCATCGTCTACACCCACTACCAGCGCACGCTCAAGGCGTTCAACGCAGTGGACTTCGACGACCTGATCCTGCTGCCGGTAAAGCTGTTCGAAGAACACGCCGACATCCTCGAAAAATGGCAGAACAAGGTGCGCTACCTGCTGGTGGACGAATACCAGGACACCAACGCCAGCCAGTACCTGCTGGTAAAAATGCTGATCGGCAAGCGCAACCAGTTCACCGTGGTCGGTGACGATGACCAGTCGATCTACGCCTGGCGCGGCGCGCGCCCGGAAAACCTGATGCTGCTCAAGGACGACTACCCGTCCCTGAAAGTGGTGATGCTGGAGCAGAACTACCGCTCCACCAGCCGCATCCTGCGCTGCGCCAACGTGTTGATCTCGAACAACCCCCATGAGTTTGAAAAACAACTGTGGAGCGAGATGGGCCACGGCGACGAGATCCGCGTGATCCGCTGCCGCAACGAAGACGCCGAAGCCGAACGCGTGGCCGTCGAGATCCTCAGCCTGCACCTGCGCACCGACCGGCCTTACAGCGATTTCGCGATCCTCTATCGCGGCAACTACCAGGCCAAGCTGATCGAGCTGAAATTGCAGCACCACCAGGTGCCGTATCGCCTGTCGGGCGGCAACAGCTTTTTCGGACGCCAGGAAGTAAAAGATCTGATGGCCTACTTCCGCCTGATCGTGAACCCGGACGACGACAACGCCTTCCTGCGCGTGATCAACGTGCCGCGTCGCGAGATCGGCTCCACCACCCTGGAAAAGCTCGGCAACTACGCCACTGAGCGCAAGATCTCGATGTACGCCGCCACCGACGAGATCGGCCTGGGCGAACACCTGGACTCGCGCTTCACCGATCGCCTGTCGCGCTTCAAGCGCTTCATGGACAAGGTGCGCGAGCAGTGCGCCGGCGAAGACCCGATCAGCGCGCTGCGCAGCATGGTCATGGACATCGACTACGAGAACTGGCTGCGCACCAACAGTTCCAGCGACAAGGCCGCGGATTACCGCATGAGCAACGTCTGGTTCCTGATCGAAGCGCTGAAGAACACCCTGGAAAAAGACGAAGACGGCGAGATGACCGTCGAAGACGCCATCGGCAAGCTGGTGCTGCGCGACATGCTCGAACGCCAGCAGGAAGAGGAAGACGGCGCCGAAGGTGTACAGATGATGACCTTGCATGCCTCCAAGGGCCTGGAATTCCCCTACGTGTTCATCATGGGCATGGAAGAGGAAATCCTCCCGCACCGTTCCAGCATCGAAGCCGACACCATCGAAGAGGAACGCCGCCTGGCCTACGTGGGTATTACCCGCGCGCGTCAGACCCTGGCCTTCACCTTTGCCGCCAAGCGCAAGCAGTACGGCGAAATCATCGATTGTGCCCCCAGCCGGTTCCTGGATGAACTGCCGCCGGACGACCTGGCCTGGGAAGGCAATGACGACACCCCGACCGAGGTGAAGGCCGTTCGCGGCAACACAGCCCTGGCGGACATACGCGCAATGTTAAAGCGCTAGAATCGACTACTTTTCAATCTACTTTCGGCGCACAACGCGCCATTAGAGGAAGCTTTCCGTGGAAGCACTGCACAAGAAAATTCGCGAAGAAGGCATCGTGCTTTCCGATCAGGTACTCAAGGTCGACGCCTTTCTGAACCACCAGATCGACCCGGCACTGATGAAGTTGATCGGCGACGAATTCGCCGCGCTGTTCAAGGACTCGGGCATCACCAAGATCGTCACCATCGAAGCGTCGGGCATAGCGCCAGCGATCATGACCGGCCTGAACCTGGGTGTACCGGTGATCTTCGCGCGTAAGCAACAGTCCCTGACCCTGACCGAAAACCTGCTGTCGGCAACGGTGTATTCCTTCACCAAGAAAGTCGAAAGCACCGTGGCGATCTCGCCGCGCCACCTGACCAGCAGCGACCGCGTGCTGGTGATTGATGACTTCCTGGCCAACGGCAAGGCATCCCAGGCGCTGATCTCGATCATCAAGCAGGCCGGCGCGACCGTGGCAGGCTTGGGGATCGTGATCGAGAAGTCGTTCCAGGGCGGCCGTGCGGAATTGGATGCGCAGGGTTATCGGGTTGAATCGCTGGCGCGGGTCAAGTCGCTGGAAGGTGGCGTCGTCACCTTCATCGAATAACTCCTGCCTCAAAGTGGTGGTAAAAGTGGGAGGGGGCTTGCCCCCTCCCACATCGACCCTGTGTTGCCGGTTAGTGCGCGGTGGCCTGCAGGCCGGCGAGCAGGAGCCGCTGGTACAGATCCTCTTTCAAGCCTTCCGGCTTGGTCAACTGCATGCGTTCCAGATGCTTGGGAAACACCTGCGCCTGCGGCGCATCCAACGCCGCCTTGCCCAGCTCCAGAATCTCCGTCAGCTTGAATTTGCTCTTGAGCCAGTTCAGCGCCCGCAACAAATCCCGCTCTTCATCGGTGAAATCGCTTCCCAACGGATACTCCGGAAACAACCGACGATGGCGTGCCTGAATCCCCTGCAACCGCTCCGGCGTGTTCTCGGCAAAGCGCGGATCCAGCTGGAAATCCTTGGGCAACTTGCCAGCCTTTTGCGCCTCCTTGATCAAATCGTCCTGGAAGCGTGAGTCGGTGATATTGAGCAACGCCTCGATCACCTTGGCATCCGTCTGCCCGCGCAAGTCTGCAATGCCGTATTCCGTGATGACAATATCCCGCAGATGCCGGGGAATGGTGCAGTGGCCGTAGTCCCAGACGATATTGGAACTGACCTCCCCCGCCGACTCGCGCCAACTGCGCAGAATCAGGATCGACCGCGCACCTTCCAGCGCATGGCCCTGGGCCACAAAGTTGTACTGCCCACCCACACCACTGAGCACACGACCGTCTTCCAACTGGTCGGCCACACCCGCGCCGAGTAGCGTCACCATGATCGCGCTGTTGATAAACCGCGCATCCAGGCGTTGCAGGCGCTTGAGTTCTTCCTGGCCGTACAGCTCGTTGATGTAGCTGATGCGCGTCATGTTGAATTCGAGGCGCTTGGCGTGGGTCATTTCCTGCAGGCGCTGGTAGAAACTGCGCGGGCCAAGAAAAAATCCGCCGTGGATCGAAATGCCGTCGGGCTGCGCCGCATCGTCGAGCGTGCCGGCGTTGGCCTGCTGTTGCGTCGCTACGTCCGGGTAGACCTTGCGACGGATAATCCCCGCGTCCGCCAACACCAGCAGGCCGTTGACGAACATTTCGCTGCACCCGTAAAGGCCCCGGGCGAAGGGATCGACGCCGCCTTCACGGCTGATCAGCGGCGCCCACTGGTACACGTCCAGGTCCGTCAGCAGCGACCGATAGGACTCGTTGTCGGCCTGGCGCGCCAGCAGCGCGGCAGTCAGCGCATCGCCCATGGAGCCGATGCCGATCTGCAAGGTGCCGCCGTCGCGTACCAGGGTGCTGGCATGCAGGCCGATGAAGTGGTCCTGGAAACCCACCGGCATGTTCGGCGTGGAGAACAGCGTGGTGCTGTCTTTTTCATCGATCAGGTAATCGAAGGTATCCATGCCCAGCTCAGCGTCGCCGGGCATGTAGGGCAAATCGGTGTGGACTTGCCCGACGATCAGCACGGTCTCGCCGGCGTCGCGGCGCTTGGCAATCATCGGCAGCAGGTCGAGGGTGATATCCGGGTTGCAGCTCAAGCTCAGGCGATCAGGATGTTCGGCACTGCTGGCGACCAACTGCGCCACCAGGTTCAGGCCGGCGGCGTTTATGTCGCGAGCGGCGTGGCTGTAGTTGCTGCTGACGTAATCCTGCTGCGCCGACTCGCTGTGCAGCAGGCTGCCGGGCTGCATGAAAAACTGTTGGACGTGGATATTGTTCGGAAGGCTGTCGTTGTGCAGGTCGGCGAGGAAATCCAGTTCGGGGTAATCGCCGAACACCCGCTCGATAAAGGGTTCGAGAAAGCGTTTCTGCAAACCATCGCCCATCGTCGGGCGGCCCAGGCTTAACGCGGTATAGATCGTCAGCGCCCGCTCCGGCAACTTGGCGATGCGCCGGTACAAGGCATTGGCAAACCGGTTCGGCTTGCCCAGCCCGAGGGGCATGCCCATGTGGATATGCGCCGGCAACCGCGCCAGTACGTCATCAACTGCTTGCTCGATTGAACACAACTGCACCATCCGACCCTCCTGAACATTCCATGATTAGGGGTTGGACCGAGCTTGCCGGGTCTTTGCTGCAATGAACAGCGCTGAAACACGAACCCCAGGCACAAAAAAGCCGCTCGTAAGCGGCATTTTTGACGAAGATCGGCGGATCAGAGGCCGGACATCTTCTTGATTGCACCCTTGAGGTCATCATCCGAACAATCGGCGCAGGTGCCTTTTGGCGGCATGGCGTTGATCCCGGTGATCGCCTTGGCCAGGATGCCATCGAGGCCGCCCTGGTGATCGGCGCGTTCTTTCCAGGCTGCGGTATCGCCGATTTTCGGCGCGCCCAACAGGCCGGTGCCGTGGCAAGCATTACAGTGCTTGGCGATGATGTCATCCGGCGTCTTCGCAGCGCCACCGCCTGCGGCGACCGCCACTTCCATGCCCTTGCATTCCTGGCCCTGGACGCAGACCTGGCCAACAGGCTCCAGGCGCTTGGCAATATCATCATTGGTCGCAGCTTGAGCGCTGACAGCCCATAGGGCCAGTACGGTTGCTGGTGCAGCCAGCATTTTCATAATTAGGTTCACGCGTTCACCCTCAATGGTGGCTATTCACGCCTGCGGCCACGGTTTCGCAGGCGGCGAAAGTATAACGGTTAGCCCGCCTGGCCGAAACAACCCTATTAAATAAAGGGAGATTCGACCCCGCGGAGTACAGCTCGGGTGCCTCTGCAACGCTGGCAGGACGCCTCTTTTCTTAAAAGTTCGCGGGCGTGGCTGCGCTGATTAGTCGCGCCGGCACGTCGAACGGATTGCGAAAACGATGGGGCTTGGTGCTTTCAAAGTAGTAGCTATCGCCAGCTTCGAGCACAAAAGTTTCAAGACCGACCACCAACTCCAGGCGACCCTCCACCAGAATCCCGGTTTCTTCACCTTCGTGGGTGAGCATTTCTTCGCCTGTGTCGGCGCCCGGCGGGTAGATCTCGTTGAGAAACGCGATGGCCCGGCTAGGGTGCGCCCGGCCTACCAGCTTCATGGTGACGGCGCCGTCGGAGATGTCGATCAGCTCATTGGCTTTATAGACGATCTGCGTCGGTATTTCCTGGAGGATCTCCTCGGAAAAGAACTCGACCATCGACATGGGGATGCCGCCCAGCACCTTGCGCAAGGAGCTGATCGAGGGGCTGACGCTGTTTTTTTCGATCATCGAAATGGTGCTGTTGGTGACACCCGCGCGCTTGGCGAGCTCGCGCTGGGACAGACCCTTCAGTTTACGGATGGATTGCAGTCGTTCGCCGACGTCCAATGCAGGAGCCTCCTAGGATTCAGGCTTTGTTGTAATTGAGCGTTATCATGGCGACAGCGTTCAGTATTTACAACACTTGGGCCTAAATCCCGGGCGGTTGCGTTCGTACCCGGCGGTCAAGCGCCGGAATAGAGCCTCGGCACGCGGCGCAGGTTGCAAAAGAGCTGATACGGAATGGTCTCGGCGGCGACCGCGACGTCACTGGCGAGGATATTTTTGCCCCATAGCTCCACGGTGGAACCGAGGACAGCCTGAGGCACGTCCGTGAGGTCGATGCACAGCATGTCCATGGATACACGGCCCAGCAATTGGCTGCGCTGCCCGGCCACCAGTACCGGCGTACCCGTCGGCGCGTGACGCGGATAGCCATCGGCATAGCCCATGGCAACCACACCGATACGCATGGGTTTGGGCGTGATGAACTTGGCGCCGTAACCCACCGGCTCACCGGCCGGCAGTTCACGGACGCAGATCACCTTGGATTCCAGGGTCATCACCGGCTGCAAACGCGCGGCCACGGCCTGGTCCTCGGCAAACGGCGTCGCGCCGTAGAGCATGATGCCAGGGCGCACCCAATCGCTGGACACAGCCGGCCAGCCCATCACCGATGGCGAATTGCGCAGGCTGACCTCGGCCGACAAACCCTGGCGCGCCGCGTCAAACACAGCCACCTGTTCATCACTGCGCACACAGTCGAGCTCATCGGCGCGGGCGAAGTGGCTCATCAACACGATCTTGGCCACCTTGCCGCTGGCCAGCAGGCGCTGGTAAGCCTCGTGATAATCCTTGGGGTGCAGGCCGACACGGTGCATGCCGGAATCGAGCTTGAGCCAGATGGTCAGCGGCTTGCTCAGTCTGGCCTGCTCGATGGCCTCCAATTGCCACAGCGAGTGCACCACGCACCAGAAATCATGTTCGATGATCAGCGGCAGCTCATCCGCCTCAAAGAAACCTTCCAGCAGCAGCACCGGCGCACGAATCCCGGCGGCGCGCAGCTCCAATGCTTCCTCGATGCAAGCCACGGCAAACCCGTCCGCCTCGGCTTCCAGCGCCTGGGCAACGTGCACGGCACCATGGCCGTAGGCATCGGCCTTGATCACGGCAAGGGCCTTGGCACCCGTGACTTCACGGGCCAATTGGTAGTTGTGACGCAGGGCTTGGAGGTCGATCAGGGCACGGGCAGGACGCATGGCGGCAGGCTTCTAGGCGGCAAAGTGAAGAAAAACCGGCACCGACCAACGGCTTCGGCACCGGGAGAGGGATCGTTGTTTAAGGCAGCGCGGCCACGACGGACAGCTCCACCAGGATTTGCGGTTCGCACAGCTTGGCTTCAACCGTGGCACGGGCCGGGGCAACGCCTTTTGGCAGCCACTTGTCCCACACCGCATTCATGCCGGCGAAATCTGCGTCGATGTCCTTCAGGTAGATCGTCACCGACAGCAACCGGGTCTTGTCAGTACCGGCCAGGTCGAGCAAACGCTCGATATTGGTCAGGGTTTCACGGGTCTGCTGTTCAATCCCGGCGTTCATGTCGTCGCCGACTTGCCCGGCCAGATACACGGTACCGCTGTGGACAACGATCTGGCTCATGCGCTCATTGGTGAGCTGGCGCTGGATTGACATGTTTTGCAGACTCCTGGTGGTTGCCATAACGGGAAATATCGAGGCCTTCGGCACTGATCTGCGGCGTTTTCTTGGCCATCAGGTCGGCCAGCAAACGACCGGAGCCACAGGCCATGGTCCAACCGAGGGTGCCGTGGCCGGTATTCAGGAACAGGTTCTTGAACGGGGTGGCACCGACAATCGGCGTGCCGTCGGGGGTAGTCGGGCGCAGGCCGGTCCAGAAGGTAGCTTCGGTCAAATCGCCGCCCTGAGGATAAAGGTCGTTGACGATCATCTCCAGGGTTTCCCGCCGGCGCGGGTTCAGCGACAGGTCAAAACCGGCTATTTCAGCCATGCCACCGACGCGGATGCGGTTGTCGAAACGAGTGATCGCGACCTTGTAGGTCTCGTCGAGAATGGTCGAGGTCGGCGCCATCGCCGGGTTGGTGATCGGCACGGTCAGCGAGTAGCCCTTGAGCGGATACACCGGCGCCTTGATCCCCAACGGCTTGAGCAACTGCGGCGAGTAGCTGCCGAGGGCCAGCACGTAGCGGTCGGCGGTTTCCAGCTTGCCGTCGATCCACACGCCGTTGATGCGATCACCGGCGTAGTCGAGGCGCTGGATGTCCTGCTCAAAGCGGAACTCCACACCCAACTGTTTGCACATCTCGGCCAGGCGGGTGGTGAACATCTGGCAGTCACCGGTCTGGTCATTCGGCAGGCGCAGTGCGCCGGCGAGGATATCCGTGACGCTGGCCAGGGCCGGCTCGACCCGGGCGATACCGGCGCGGTCGAGCAGCTCGAACGGCACGCCGGACTCCTTCAACACGGCGATGTCCTTGGCGGCGCCATCGAGTTGTGCCTGGGTGCGGAACAGTTGGGTAGTCCCAAGGCTACGGCCTTCGTAGGCAATGCCGGTCTCGGCGCGCAGTTCGTCGAGGCAGTCGCGGCTGTACTCGGACAGGCGCACCATGCGCTCCTTGTTCACCGCATAACGGCTGGCGGTGCAGTTGCGCAGCATCTGCGCCATCCACAGGTATTGGTCGATGTCGGCGGTGGCCTTGATCGCCAGCGGCGCATGGCGTTGCAGCAACCACTTGATGGCCTTGAGCGGCACACCCGGTGCGGCCCATGGCGAGGCATAGCCTGGAGACACCTGCCCGGCGTTGGCGAAACTGGTTTCCATGGCAGCGGCAGGCTGACGGTCGACGACAACCACTTCAAAGCCGGACCGCGCCAAATAGTAGGCACTGGTCACACCAATGACGCCGCTACCCAAGACCAGAACGCGCATTTTTATATCCTCATCGCGGGCATGGCCGCTGACGTGTGTTGTTCGAGCAATGATGAGCGCAGTGTAAAAAACAATGACCAGTGCATTTCACTATATAACTGCCTATATTTGGCGACAATTCTCGGCAAAAACCCTTTTCACAGAGGCGTATCCCCTATGCGTACCAACACCCAGACCAAGCGGGAGCTGGACAAGATCGACCGCAACATCCTGCGCATCCTGCAAACCGACGGGCGCATTTCGTTTACGGAGCTGGGGGAAAAGGTCGGGCTGTCGACCACGCCCTGTACCGAGCGTGTGCGGCGGCTGGAGCGTGAAGGGATCATCATGGGCTACAACGCGCGGCTCAACCCCCAGCATTTGAAGGGCAGTTTGCTGGTATTTGTCGAGATCAGCCTGGATTACAAGTCCGGCGACACCTTCGAGGAATTCCGCCGCGCGGTGCTGAAACTGCCCCATGTGCTCGAGTGCCACCTGGTTTCTGGCGACTTCGACTACCTGGTGAAAGCGCGGATATCCGAGATGGCGTCGTACCGCAAATTGCTCGGCGACATCCTGCTCAAGCTGCCCCATGTGCGGGAGTCCAAGAGCTATATCGTGATGGAAGAGGTGAAAGAGAGCCTGAACCTGCCGATCCCGGACTGACCTGACACACTCGGGTCAACATGTGGGAGGGGGCTTGCCCCCTCCCACATTTGGACGGTGTAAAACCGCTAAACCAGCACCTGCCGGGTGCTCGCCATGTACTCGTGGATCTGCTTCTCCACCCGTGGATGAATCAGCTCCACCGGGCGCCGCCCATTCGGACACGGCAAGGTCTTGGTGGTGCCGAACAGCCGGCAGATCAACGGGCGCTCGTCGTACACCGTGCAGCCGTTCGGCCCCAGGTGCACGCAGTTCAGCTCCTCCATGGCCGCGTCCTGCTCGGCGGCGGTCTTGCGCGGCAGGCGCGACATTTCCTCGGGCGAGGTGGTCACCGGCCCACAGCAGTCATGGCAACCGGGGACGCACTCGAACGAAGGAATCTGCCGGCGCAGCGCACTGATTTTCTGACTGTTGCAACTCATCGAAACACGTACCGAACGGCGAATAGGCGTGGATTCTGCCGCAAAACGCCCCGCGCAGACAGCTTCGTCCGACCGCTGTATCCTGCGTCAAATTTTCCAAACAGGGATGCTCCCCATGACTGCCAGCGCCCGGCATACCGCTTCCTACTACGCCGCCAGCAGCGTGCCGCAAACTGATTACCCGGTATTGACCGGCGAACTGACGGCGGATGTGTGCGTGGTCGGCGGCGGTTTTTCCGGGCTGAACACCGCGCTGGAGTTGGCCGAACGCGGTTTCAGCGTAGTGTTGCTGGAAGCGCGCAAGATCGCCTGGGGCGCCAGCGGGCGTAACGGCGGCCAACTGATTCGCGGTGTCGGCCATGGCCTGGACCAGTTCGCCAGCGTGATCGGCACCGAGGGCGTACGCCAGATGAAGTTGATGGGCCTGGAAGCGGTGGAGATTGTGCGTGAGCGCGTCGCGCGCTACCAAATCCCCTGCGACCTGACCTGGGGCTACTGCGACCTCGCCAACAAACCCCGCGACCTGCACGGCCTGGCCGAAGATGCCGAAGAACTGCGCAGCCTCGGCTATCGTCACGACATACGCCTGCTGCAAGCCAACGAAATGGGCAGCGTCATCGGCTCCGAGCGCTACGTGGGCGGCATGATCGACATGGGCTCCGGCCACCTGCACCCGCTGAACCTGGCCCTCGGCGAAGCCGCCGCCGCGCAGCAATCGGGCGTGAAGCTGTTCGAGCAGTCCGAAGTCACCCGCATCGACTACGGCCCCGAAGTCAACGTACACACCGCCCAAGGCAACGTGCGCGCCAAGACCCTGGTGCTGGCCTGCAATGCCTACCTCAACGGCCTCAACCCGCACCTCAGCGGCAAAGTGTTGCCTGCCGGCAGCTACATCATCGCCACCGAACCGTTGGGCGAAGCCCAGGCCGCCAACCTGCTGCCGCAGAACATGGCGGTGTGCGACCAGCGTGTCACGGTGGACTACTTCCGACTGTCCGCCGATCGCCGCCTGCTGTTCGGCGGTGCCTGTCATTATTCCGGTAGAGACCCGAAGGACATCGGCGCCTATATGCGCCCGAAGATGCTGCAGGTGTTCCCACAACTGGCCGATGTAAACATCGACTTCCAATGGGGCGGCATGATCGGCATCGGCGCCAACCGTCTGCCGCAGATAGGCCGCCTGGCCGACCAGCCCAACGTGTATTACGCCCAGGCCTACGCCGGCCATGGCCTCAACGCCACCCACCTGGCGGGCAAGTTGCTGGCCGAAGCCATCAGCGGCCAGCAACACGGGCGCTTCGACCTGTTCGCCCAGGTGCCGCACATCACCTTCCCCGGCGGCAGGCACCTGCGCTCGCCGCTGTTGGCGCTGGGAATGCTCTGGCACCGCCTCAAAGAGCTGGTCTGATCAATCGCGCCAGAACGGTTTCAGGCCTTCGTGGCGCGCCTGCTCGGCGGTCAGCCCGACATCGCGCAATTGCTCGCGGGTCAGGTGCAGTAAAGCTTTGCGGGTGTGGCGACGGCGCCAGAACAGACCCCAGCGACTGATATCGCGCCGCGCCGTCGCCCGCTCCTGCCCAGCCACCAGTTCCTGACTGTGTAACGCCAGCCGCACATCGCCCATGCCGTTCATTTTGCTGCCCCTCAGTTGCTTGTTGCCTTGAGTGACCAGCATGAGCGCGCAGCTAAAACCATTACAGATTCAACCCACCTTTATTAAATCCATACAGATACTGCCTATATACCGCTGAATCCTGTATTTTCTGCCTATCTGTAATGGTCCCTCTGGAGCGACCGCCATGACCCTGTACATGAACCTCGCCGAATTGCTGGGCACCCGCATCGAACAAGGCTTCTATCGCCCCGGTGATCGACTGCCTTCCGTACGGGCGTTGAGCGTGGAACACGGGGTCAGTTTGAGCACCGTGCAGCAGGCCTATCGCTTGCTGGAGGACAACGGTCTGGCGATGCCCAAGCCGAAATCCGGCTACTTTGTTCCGGTGGGCCGCGAGTTGCCGGCCCTGCCGGAAGTCGGTCGTCCGGCTCAGCGCCCCGTAGAAATTTCCCAATGGGACCAGGTGCTGGAATTGATACGCGCAACGCCGCGCAAGGATGTCATACAGATGGGCCGCGGCATGCCGGATGTATTGTCGCCCACCCTCAAGCCCCTGCTGCGCAGCCTGGCCCGCGTGAGTCGCCGCCAGGATTTGCCGGGGCTGTATTACGACAACATCCTGGGCTGTATGGAACTGCGCGAACAGATTGCGCGCCTGTCCCTGGATTCCGGCTGCCAGCTGACGGCCGAGGACATCGTGATCACCACCGGCTGCCATGAGGCGCTGTCCGCCAGCATCCATGCCATCTGTGAGCCGGGCGATATCGTTGCGGTGGACTCGCCGAGCTTTCACGGCGCCATGCAGACCCTCAAGGGCCTGGGCATGAAAGCCCTGGAAATCCCCACCGACCCGATCACCGGCATCAGCCTCGAAGCCTTGGAGCTGGCGCTGGAACAGTGGCCGATCAAAGTCATCCAACTGACCCCCAACTGCAACAACCCCCTGGGCTACATCATGCCGGAGGCGCGCAAGCGGGCATTGCTCACCTTGGCGCAGCGCTTTGACGTGGCGATCATTGAAGACGATGTCTACGGCGAACTGGCCTTCAGCTACCCGCGCCCGCGCACCATCAAGTCTTTCGACGAAGACGGACGCGTCCTGCTGTGCAGCTCGTTCTCGAAGACCCTGGCGCCCGGCCTGCGCATCGGCTGGGTAGCGCCCGGACGTTACCTGGAGCGAGTGCTGCACATGAAATACATCAGCACTGGCAGCACCGCCACGCAGCCGCAAATCGCGATTGCGGAATTCCTCAAAGGTGGTCACTTCGAACCGCATTTGCGGAGGATGCGCACCCAATACCAGCGCAATCGCGACTTGATGCTCGATTGGGTCAGCCGCTACTTCCCCACAGGCACTCGCGCCAGCCGCCCTCAAGGCAGCTTCATGCTGTGGATCGAACTGCCGGAAGGCTTTGATACGCTGAAGCTCAACCGTGTCCTGGTAGAACAAGGTGTCCAGGTGGCCGTAGGCAGCATCTTCTCGGCGTCGGGCAAGTACAGGAACTGCCTGCGCATGAACTACGCTGCCAAGCCAACCGCGCAGATTGAAGAAGCCGTGCGCAAGGTCGGGGCTGCGGCGATCAAGATGCTGGCAGACACGGCCGACTGACCTTTCACGGGAAATTGCCGTCATATATCGACAACCGCCCTGATCTGGAAGCCGCTCCCTTGATGATTCAACGGCTATTACCGTTTTGCCTGCTGGGAGCCCTGATCCTGGGCGGCTGCGCCAGCGTGAGCACGCCACGCGTCCCCAGTGACGCCCTGCCCGCCGCACAGTCATCGTTCGGCCGCTCGATCCAGGCCCAGGCCGCGCCCTATCAAGGGCGCTCGGGCTTTCGCCTGCTGCCCAACAGCAGCGAGGCATTCATGGCCCGTGCCGAGCTGATCCGCAACGCCCAGACCAGCCTCGACCTGCAGTACTACATCGTGCACGACGGCATCAGCACCCGCATGCTGGTGGACGAACTGCTCAAGGCCGCCGACCGTGGCGTACGTGTGCGCATCTTGCTGGATGACACCACCAGCGACGGCCTGGACCAGATCATCGCCACCCTCGCCGCCCATCCCAAAATCGAGATCCGCCTGTTCAACCCGCTGCACCTCGGGCGCAGCACCGGCGTAACGCGGGCCATGGGCCGCTTGTTCAACCTGTCGCTGCAACATCGACGCATGCACAACAAGCTGTGGCTGGCGGACAATAGCGTGGCCATCGTTGGCGGGCGTAACCTGGGGGATGAGTATTTCGATGCCGAGCCCAACCTGAACTTCACCGATATCGACATGCTCAGCGTCGGCCCGGTGGCCGAGCAACTGGGCCACAGTTTCGACCAGTACTGGAACAGCGCACTGAGCAAGCCCATCGATAATTTCGTCTCCAACGCACCGTCCAAGGGTGACCTGGCCGCCGCGCGCGTACGCCTGGAAGCGTCCCTGGCCGAGTCACGCCAGCAGAACCACGCACTGTACAACCGCCTGCGCACCTACCAGACCCAACCCCGCATGGACACCTGGCGCCGCGAGCTGATCTGGGCCTGGAACCAGGCGCTGTGGGATGCGCCGAGCAAGGTGCTGGCCAAGGAGGACCCTGACCCCAGGTTGCTGCTCACCACGCAACTGGCGCCGGAACTGGAAGGGGTCAATCACGAACTGATGATGATTTCGGCGTACTTCGTGCCGGGACAGCCAGGCCTGGTGTACCTGACGGGGCGTGCCGATGCGGGCGTGTCGGTGAGCCTGCTGACCAACTCCCTGGAAGCCACCGACGTGCCCGCGGTGCACGGGGGTTATGCGCCGTACCGCAAGGCGCTGCTGGAGCATGGGGTCAAGCTCTATGAGTTGCGCCGCCAGCCCGGGGATGGCGGCGGCAGTGGCCCGCACCTGTTTCGCCGAGGCGCCTTCCGGGGCTCAGATTCCAGCCTGCACAGCAAGGCGATGATCTTTGATCGGGAGAAATCCTTTATCGGCTCGTTCAACTTCGACCCACGCTCGGTACTGTGGAACACCGAAGTCGGTGTGCTGGTCGACAGCCCCGAGCTGGCGGAACACGTGCGCAACCTTGCACTGCAAGGCATGGCGCCGCCCCTGAGCTATGAAGCGAAATTGCAGGACGGCCAAGTGGTGTGGGTGACCGAAGACAACGGCCAGTTGCACACCCTGACCCGCGAGCCGGGGAGCTGGTGGCGACGGTTCAATGCGTGGTTTGCCACCAGCGTCGGCCTTGAGCGCATGCTCTAGGCCGGCTGCGCCGCGCCGAATGCACCCTGGCGCAGCAGCAACATCACCAGGCCCAGCGCACCCGCTGCCATCAGCAGCGGCAACGCATGCCCGCTGATCCACTGGCTACCCGCCCCCGCCACCAGCGGGCCGATCAGGCAGCCAATACCCCACAACTGCGCCACGTGGGCATTGGCGCGCACCAGCGCGTCGTCGCGGTAACGCTCGCCGATCAGGATCAACGACAGGGTGAACAAGCCGCCGGCACTCGCGCCGAACACGACCCAGATCGGCCAGATCATTGGTGTGTGCATCAATAGGGGAATCGCCAGGCTCGACACCAGCAACAGCAGCGCACACCCCAGGAACAACGTGCGCCGAGGCAAGTAGTCGGCCAGTGCACCGATGGGCAATTGCAGTAACGCGTCGCCAACCACCACCGTGCTGACCATGGCCAAGGCGATCTCGGCGGTGAATCCTTGTTGCAGGCAGTACACCGGCAACAATGTCAGGATCATCGCCTCGAACGCAGCAAACAGCGCAACCGCCCAGGCAATCGCCGGCAGGCTCCGGCAGAAGCGCCACAGTTGCGCGAAGGTCACGCTGAAGGACTCGGCGCTCGGTGCACCGGAGCGCCCCAGCAGCAACAGCGGCGCGACCATCAACAGGCCGACGCCCACCCAGAAACCGTAGTCATGCTCGGTGCCGATCAGGCCCAACAGCAGCGGCCCCGACAGCTGGCTCAAGGCATAGCTGCAGCCGTACAACGCCACCAGCCGACCACGCCACTGCTCCACCACCAACTGGTTGATCCAACTCTCGCCGAGGATAAACACAATGGTCAGGATCACCCCGATCATCAGGCGCAGCACCAGCCACACCGGGTAGCTGGGCAGGATCGCCAGCAGGCCGATGGACACCGCGCCCGCCCACAGGCACAGACGCATGAGGTTGGCGGTGCCAAGCCAAGAGGCCAGGCGACTGGAAACCTTCGCCCCGAGCAACACGCCAAAGGCCGGCATTGCTGCCATCACGCCGATAGCGAAACTGCCGTAGCCCCAGCTTTCGAGGCGCAGGGATACCAGCGGCATGCTGACGCCAAGGGCCAGACCGACGCTGAGCACTGAGGCCAGGACGGCGAAATAAGTCGCCCAACGCATTTCCACACTCCTGTGGATCATTTTCAAGTTCACACAAACCAGTGTGGGAGAGGGCTTGCCCCCGATTGCGGTGGATCAGTGAGCACCGCTGGCGCCTGACACACTGCTATCGGGGGCAAGCCCCCTCCCACATTTAGCCTGCGGTGTTGCTTAGAGCTTGATCCAGGTGGCCTTCAGCTCGGTGTATTTGTCGAACGCATGCAGCGACTTGTCGCGACCGTTGCCCGACTGCTTGAAGCCACCAAACGGTGCAGTCATGTCGCCGCCATCGTACTGGTTGACCCACACGCTACCGGCACGCAGCGCCTTGGCAGTCAGGTGGGCCTTGGAGATGTCAGCCGTCCACACCGCTGCAGCCAGGCCGTATTGGGTGTCGTTGGCGATGGCAATTGCTTCCTCGGCGCTGTCGAAGGTGATCACCGACAAGACCGGGCCGAAGATTTCTTCCTGGGCAATCTTCATGGCATTGGTCACACCGTCGAAAATCGTCGGTTCAACATAGGTGCCACCGGTTTCTTCCAGGGTCCGCTTGCCGCCGGCGACCAACTTGGCGCCATCTGCGTGACCCGCTTCGATGTACGACAGCACAGTGTTCATCTGCTGGGTGTCCACCAGTGCGCCCACATTGGTTGCCGGGTCCAGCGGGTTGCCTGGCTTCCAGCCCTTGAGGGCATCGATCACCAGCGGCAGGAATTTGTCCTTGATGGAACGCTCCACCAGCAGGCGCGAACCGGCGGTGCAGACCTCCCCCTGGTTGAAGGCGATGGCGCCGGCGGCGGATTCGGCAGCGGCTTGCAGGTCCGGGGCATCGGCGAACACGATGTTCGGGCTCTTGCCGCCGGCTTCCAGCCAGACGCGCTTCATGTTCGACTCACCAGAGCGGATCAACAGTTGCTTGGCGATCTTGGTGGAACCGGTGAACACCAGGGTGTCGACATCCATGTGCAACGCCAGCGCATTACCCACGGTATGACCATAGCCCGGCAGTACGTTGAACACGCCTTTTGGAATACCGGCTTCCACGGCCAGGGCCGCAATGCGGATAGCGGTCAGCGGGGATTTTTCGGACGGCTTGAGGATCACCGAGTTGCCGGTGGACAGCGCAGGGCCCAGTTTCCAACAGGCCATCATCAGCGGGAAGTTCCACGGCACGATAGCGCCAACCACGCCAACCGGCTCGCGCGTCACCAGGCCCAATTGGTCATGCGGGGTCGCGGCGACTTCGTCGTAGATCTTGTCGATCGCTTCGCCGCTCCAGCTCAGGGCATTCGCCGCGCCGGGCACGTCGATGTTCAGGGAGTCGCTGATCGGCTTGCCCATGTCCAGGGTTTCGAGCAGCGCCAGCTCTTCGGCATTGGCCTTGAGCAACGCGGCGAAACGAATCATGGCGGATTTGCGCTTGGCCGGCGCCAGGCGTGACCACACGCCGGAGTTGAAGGTGGCGCGGGCGTTTTCGACGGCGCGCTGGGCGTCGGCGGCGTCACAGCTGGCAACGGTGGCCAGCAGGCGACCATCGACCGGGCTGATGCATTCGAAGGTGTCACCGGAAACAGCGGCGGTGTACTCGCCATTGATGTAGGCGCGGCTTTCGATCTTCAGATCCTTGGCACGTTGTTCCCAGTCGGCACGGGTCAGGGTGGTCATGCGAGTGTCCTCCTCTTATTGAATACAAGGGCCATGGGATGTCCCACGGCAGCCTTAAAGAATTCTTGCCCGCCAGCCAATGGTTCGGCGCAAGGCAGCTGCCACCCTAAACCAGCGGCTGGGGGTGTTTCAATATATTTGACATAACGCCGGCAAACGCCCTTGCGATGTTCATTTTAATAAACATAGACTTTGGGCTCTCCAACCGCAGGCCAGACGGGACACGCACATGAGCATCCAGGACATCGTCGACTTCAGCCAAGCCAAGACCGCCGCCGAGCGCTACCGCCCTGCCGCCGAGAAAATCCTCAAGGGCGATCCCGAGCAAACGATCTACAACCACTACAACAGCCCCTGCGGCCAGATGAGCGCGGGCGTGTGGGAAGGTGAAGTCGGACAGTGGACGGTCAATTACACCGAACATGAGTACTGCGAGATTGTGCAAGGTGTATCCGTGCTGCGTGACGCCGACGGCAATGCCAAGACCTTGCGCGCTGGCGACCGATTCGTGATTCCCGCCGGCTTCAGCGGCACTTGGGAAGTGTTGGAGGCGTGCCGCAAGATCTACGTGGTGTTCGAACAGAAAGCCTGATCAGCCAAATCAACAGGCAAAAAAAAGCCCGGATCGTGAGATACGGGCTTTTTTTCAGGAGGAAAATCAATTACTTGATTTTGCCTTCTTTGTAGATCACGTGCTTGCGAACGCGCGGGTCGAACATTTTCTTTTCGAGCTTGTCCGGGGTAGTACGCTTGTTCTTGTCGGTAGTGTAGAAGTGACCAGTACCGGCGCTAGAGATCATTCGAATCAATTCACGCATGATATAGCTCCTTAGATTGTGCCAGCGCGGCGCAATTCAGCCAGCACGACAGTGATGCCACGCTTGTCGATGATGCGCATGCCTTTGGCAGATACGCGCAGACGGACGAAACGTTTCTCTTCTTCAACCCAGAAGCGGTGATGCTGCAGGTTCGGCAGGAAACGACGACGGGTTTTGTTATTTGCGTGGGAAATGTTATTCCCAGTCACCGGACCCTTACCGGTAACTTGACAGACTCTCGACATGCCTCAGCCCTCTAAAACCACATGCCCAACCCGGCATGGGTTGGCCGCTTAATCTCTCAGTCATTTGGCGCCAGGCGCCGCGTTTCTTTAGGGTCTTACCGGCTACACCTACAAGCGAAGGAACCGGGCCCCTAGAAAAGAGCGCTGCTTTATACCAGAAAGACCCCAGTGCAACAACAGCCCGCGTGTTTTTACTGGCGTAAATCTTGGCGGCAGACGCCTGAACCGTTGCCAGGAGGGGCCGCTGTCACAGCCGACCGCTCGTCGCACAGAATGATTTACAGCGCGCGCGGGCACAGTGAAGTGCACGACGAAACGCGCCGAGACGCCATCAAAACAGCATTTGGCGCAAAAGCACAGGCAAAAATGGGCTAGTCATTTACCTATCAGACCACTACGGTAGGACTTTTCCAGACTGCACTCGCAGATGGGCCTTCGATCTGCAAAGGAAACCGAACATGCGCCTCGCTGCCCTACCGTTATTGCTAGCCCCTCTATTTATCGCCCCGCTGGCCTCGGCCGCCAGCAACTTGAGCGTCTGCACCGAGGCCAGCCCCGAAGGGTTCGATGTGGTGCAATACAACTCGCTGACCACCACCAACGCCTCGGCCGATGTGCTGATGAACCGCCTGGTGGACTATGACGCGACCAGCGGCCAACTGGTGCCCAGCCTGGCGGACAGCTGGAACGTCTCGCCGGATGGCCTGACCTATACCTTCAAGCTGCACCCGGATGTGAAGTTCCACCGCACCGAGTACTTCACCCCAAGCCGCACCCTGAGCGCCGAAGACGTGCGCTTCAGCTTCGAGCGCATGCTCGACCCGGCCAACCCCTGGCACAAGATCGCCCAGAGCGGCTTCCCTCACGCTCAGTCGCTGCAACTGCCGACGCTGGTAAAAAAGATCGACGCTCTCGACCCACTGACCGTGCGTTTCACCCTGGATCACGCCGACTCCACCTTCCTCGCCGCGTTGAGCATGGGGTTCGCGTCGATCTACCCGGCGGAATATGCCGACAAACTGCTCAAGGCCGGCACGCCGGAGAAGCTCAACAGCCAGCCGATCGGCACTGGACCGTTTATCTTCAGCCGCTTCCAGAAAGATGCCGTGGTGCGCTACAAGGCCAACCCGGACTACTTCGCCGGCAAACCGGCTGTGGATAACTTGATCTTCGCCATCACTCCCGACGCCAACGTACGCCTGCAGAAGCTGCACCGCGATGAGTGCCAGATTGCGCTGTCACCCAAGCCGCTGGACGTAGGCGAGGCCGAAAAGGACCCGGCGCTCAAGGTGGAGAAGACCGCGGCCTTCATGACCGCCTTCGTGGCCATCAACAGCCAGCACCCACCCCTGGACAAGCCAGAAGTCCGCCAGGCGATCAACCTGGCGTTCGACAAGGGCAGCTACCTCAAAGCCGTGTTTGAAGGCACCGCCGAGGCCGCCAACGGCCCTTATCCGCCGAACACCTGGAGCTACGCAAAGGACCTGCCGGGTTATCCACAGGATCTCGCCAAGGCCAAGGTGCTGCTCGACCGCGCCGGACTCAAGGACGGCTTCAAGACCACCCTCTGGACCCGCCCCACCGGCAGCCTGCTGAACCCCAACCCGAACCTTGGTGCACAACTGCTGCAGGCTGACCTGGCCAAGGTCGGCATCCAGGCCGAGATCCGCGTGATCGAATGGGGCGAGTTGATCCGCCGCGCCAAAGCCGGCGAACACGACCTGCTATTCATGGGCTGGGCCGGTGACAACGGCGACCCGGATAACTTCCTGACCCCGCAGTTTTCCTGCGCGGCGGTAAAGTCGGGTACCAACTTCGCCCGCTACTGCGACCCTGCGTTGGACAAGCTGATCAGCGCTGGCAAGACCACCAGCGAGCAAGGTGTGCGCAGCAAGCTGTACCAGCAGGCCCAGGCACAGATCCAGCAGCAGGCCTTGTGGTTGCCGCTGGCGCACCCGACGGCGTTCGCCCTGGCCCGCAAGACTGTCGAGGGCTACCAGGTGAGCCCGTTCGGCCGCCAGGATTTCTCGAAAGTCAGCGTCAAGCCCTGAGCTGAAAGCTGCAAGCCCGCTTGAGGCTTGCAGCTGCTTTCCGCCTACATCCACCCATACTCCGCCATCGACAACGGATCTCCATCCCCCACAATGATGTGATCCAGTACCCGCACATCCACCACCTCCAAGGCCTTCTGCAGCAACTTGGTCAATTTTCGATCAGCGGCGCTCGGCTCCAGGCTCCCGGAAGGATGGTTGTGGCACAGGATCAACGCCGCCGCGTTGTAGGCCAATGCGCGTTTGACCACTTGCCGGGGATACACCATCGCCGCGTCGATGGTGCCTTGGGACAACGCCTCAAAACCCAGCACCCTGTGCCTTGAATCAAGGAACAGACAGCCGAATATCTCGTGGGGCTCATGGCGCAACATGGCCTTGAGGTAATCGCGCACCGCCACCGGGCTTTCCAGCACCGAGTCGTGTCGCAGGCGCTCGGCCATATGACGCTTGGCCATTTCCAACACCGCCTGCAACTGGGCAAACTTCGCCGGCCCCAGGCCCAATTGCTGGCTGAACAGCGTCTGGCTGGCCTCCAGCAACGGGCGCAAGCCGCCGAATTGCGCCAGCAGATGGCGCGCCAGGTCCACCGCGCTCCTGCCGGAAACCCCGGTACGCAGGAAGATCGCCAGCAACTCGGCATCCGACAGACTCGCCGCCCCCCACTCCAGAAGCTTCTCTCGCGGCCGCTCTGCCGCCGGCCAATCACGAATACTCATCCCTCCTCCCTCTCCCTGTATGCCATGCGTGCCGCTGTTGCCTTGCGGACGCTGTGTTATCGTAGGCCCTCTTTTTTGCAGGCGATTTCCCCTGGGGAGGGGGCATCGCAGGCGTCATTGAACTGGCAACACTGAACTGGAAAGGCAAACCAATGCAGCGTCTGTATCGGAAACGCATCGTTCTCGGCGTTGGCGGCGGCATTGCCGCCTACAAGAGCGCAGAGCTGGTCCGCAGGCTCCTGGACCAGGGCGCCGAAGTGCGCGTGGTCATGACGCGCGGTGGTAGTGAGTTCATTACCCCGCTGACCATGCAGGCCTTGTCCGGGCACCCGGTTCACCTGGATCTCCTGGACCCTGCGGCCGAAGCCGCCATGGGGCACATCGAACTGGCCAAATGGGCCGACCTGGTGCTGATCGCTCCGGCCACCGCCGACCTGATCGCGCGCCTGGCCCAAGGCATCGCCGATGACCTGCTGACCACTCTGGTACTGGCCACCGACGCCACTGTCGCCATCGCCCCGGCCATGAACCAGGCCATGTGGCGCGACCCTGCGACCCAGGCCAACACCCAGCTTCTGCAAAGCCGAGGCCTCAAGGTGTTCGGCCCGGCATCCGGCAGCCAGGCCTGCGGCGACGTTGGCATGGGCCGCATGCTTGAAGCCACCGACCTGGCGCTGTGCGCCGCCGAGTGCTTTCAGCACCTGGCCCTCACTGGCAAGCACGTGTTGATCACTGCCGGCCCGACCCAGGAAAACATCGACCCGGTGCGCTACATCACCAACCATAGCTCAGGAAAAATGGGCTTTGCCCTGGCTGAAGCGGCGGTCGAGGCAGGCGCACGCGTCACCCTGATCACCGGTCCGGTGCATTTGCCGACCCCGGATCGGGTCACGCGAATCGACGTGGTCAGCGCCCGCGACATGCTGGCGGCCTGTGAGGCAGCCATTCCGTGCGACCTGTTCATCGCCTCGGCGGCGGTTGCGGACTACCGCCCGGAAGTCGTCGCCCCGCAAAAGCTCAAGAAAGACCCTACGAGCGGTGACGGCCTGCTCCTGCAAATGGTGCGCAACCCGGACATCCTGGCCACCATCGCCACGCGTCCGGACCGTCCGTTCAGTGTCGGCTTCGCCGCCGAGACCGAGCACTTGCTGGACTACGCCGCACGCAAATTGAAAGACAAAAACCTCGACCTGATCGTTGCCAATGATGTCGCCAACCCGAGCATCGGCTTCAACAGCGAGGAAAACGCCTGCAGCGTGATCGACCGCGACCTGCACGCCACCCTTTTCGCCCAGACCAGCAAGGGCAAGATTGCCCGCCAACTGATCTCTTTTATCGCCCAACGGCTGAACCAGGTTTAATTTCCATGCACGCTTTGCAAGCCAAGATCCTCGATTCACGCATCGGCAACGAATTCCCACTGCCGGCCTACGCCACCCCAGGCTCCGCCGGCCTCGATCTGCGCGCCATGCTCAAGCAAGACACTGTCCTTGAGCCGGGCCAGACCATTCTTATTCCGACCGGCTTGTCGATCTACGTAGGCGATCCTGGCCTGGCGGCGCTGATCCTGCCGCGCTCGGGCCTGGGCCACAAACACGGCATCGTGCTGGGCAACCTGGTCGGCCTGATCGACTCGGACTACCAGGGCGAATTGATGGTGTCGTGCTGGAACCGTGGCCAGACCGCGTTCAACATCGCTGTCGGCGAACGCATTGCCCAGTTGGTACTGGTGCCAGTGGTGCAGGCGCACTTCGAACTGGTACAGGAGTTTGATGAAACCCAACGCGGCGCAGGCGGTTTTGGGCATTCCGGCAGTCACTGACTAAGCTGAATCCGGCCGGGCGCCTTTGCCCGGCTCGACGCCACCGCAAGGCTTTTCAGGACGAAGAATGCGCGGACCTTATCAGCGAGATTTCTCTATTGAAATCAAAGCATTAAGCAGAAAGAAAAGCAGCGCCAGCACGCCGATGGCACTTTTGCACCACGAACTCTCTGCCGAAAACACCGTCATACCCTTCAGTTTGAGCCTGCCGGTCAGCCACATTAAGGCCAGCCTTGCCCCCTTCAGATGGAGTTTCCCCCCGCGATGAGTACCGCAGCCCGAGTAGCCCCGACATTCCCCGACAGCATTTTCCGCGCCTATGACATCCGTGGCGTGGTGCCAAAGACCCTGACTGCCGAAACCGCCTACTGGATTGGCCGCGCCATCGGCGCACAGAGCCTGGCCCAGGACGAGCCAAACGTGTCGGTCGGCCGTGACGGTCGCCTGTCCGGCCCGGAGCTGGTCGAGCAACTGATCCAGGGCCTGGCCGACAGCGGTTGCCATGTGAGTGACGTGGGCCTGGTGCCGACGCCGGCACTGTACTACGCGGCCAACGTACTGGCCGGCAAGTCCGGGGTGATGCTCACCGGCAGCCACAACCCGTCCGACTACAACGGTTTCAAGATCGTCATCGCCGGCGACACCCTGGCCAACGAACAGATCCAGGCCCTGCACGACCGTCTGAAGAACAACGACCTGACCAGCGGCAAGGGTACCGTCACCAAAGTCGATATCCTGCAGCGCTACTCTGACCAAATCACCGGCGACGTGAAACTCGCGCGCCGCCTGAAAGTGGTGGTGGACTGCGGCAACGGCGCAGCCGGCGTGATCGCCCCGCAGTTGCTCGAAGCCCTGAACTGCGAAGTGATCCCGCTGTTCTGCGAGGTCGACGGCAACTTTCCCAACCACCACCCAGACCCAGGCAAGCCGGAGAACCTGGTGGACCTGATCGCCAAGGTCAAAGAAACCGGGGCTGACGTGGGTCTGGCCTTCGACGGCGACGGCGACCGCGTGGGTGTGGTGACCAACACCGGCGAGAACGTATTCGCCGATCGCCTGCTGATGCTGTTCGCCCGCGACGTGGTGGCGCGCAATGCCAACGCCGAGATCATCTTCGACGTGAAGTGCACTCGCCGCCTCACGCCGCTGATCAAGGAATACGGCGGTCGCCCGCTAATGTGGAAGACCGGTCACTCGTTGATCAAAAAGAAAATGAAGGAAACCGGCGCCCTGTTGGCCGGCGAAATGAGCGGCCACGTGTTCTTCAAGGAACGCTGGTTCGGCTTTGACGACGGTATTTACAGCGCCGCTCGCCTACTGGAGATCCTCAGCAAGGAAAAATCCACGGCCCAGGAGCTGTTTCAGACCTTCCCGAACGATATTTCGACGCCAGAGATCAATATCCATGTGACCGAGGAGAGCAAATTCAGCATCATTGACGCACTGCAAGATGCGCAATGGGGCGAAGGCGCCAACCTGACCACCATTGATGGTGTGCGAGTCGATTACGCCAAAGGCTGGGGCCTGGTCCGCGCGTCCAACACCACACCGGTGCTGGTCCTGCGTTTCGAGGCGGATACCGAGGCTGAGTTGCAGCGCATCAAGGACGTGTTCCACGCCCAGTTGAAACGTGTTGCCCCTGATCTCCAATTACCGTTCTGATTTTTTACCGGAGCCCTGAATGACCCTCGAACGCGAAGCCGCTGCCAACACTGCCAAGGTCCTGTCCGAAGCGTTGCCTTACATCCGACGCTACGTCGGCAAGACGCTGGTGATCAAGTACGGCGGCAATGCCATGGAAAGCGACGAGCTGAAAACCGGCTTTGCCCGCGACATCGTGTTGATGAAAGCCGTGGGGATCAACCCGGTGGTGGTGCACGGCGGCGGCCCGCAAATCGGCGACCTGCTCAAGCGCCTGTCGATCGAGAGTCACTTCATCGATGGCATGCGCGTCACTGACGCGCAGACCATGGACGTGGTGGAGATGGTCCTCGGCGGCCAGGTCAACAAGGACATCGTCAACCTGATCAACCGCCATGGCGGCAGCGCCATCGGCCTGACCGGCAAGGACGCGGAGCTGATCCGCGCGAAAAAGCTGACTGTGACCCGGCAGACACCGGAGATGACCCAGCCGGAAATCATCGACATCGGCCAGGTGGGCGAAGTGGTAGGCGTCAACACTGACCTGCTGAACCTGTTGGTCAAGGGCGACTTCATCCCGGTGATCGCGCCGATCGGCGTGGGCGCCAATGGCGAGTCCTACAACATCAACGCCGACTTGGTAGCCGGCAAGGTGGCCGAAGCCCTGAAGGCTGAAAAGCTGATGCTGCTGACCAACATCGCCGGCCTGATGGACAAGCAAGGCAAGGTGCTGACCGGCCTGACCACCCAACAGGTGGACGACCTGATCGCCGACGGCACCATCTACGGCGGCATGTTGCCGAAGATCCGCTGCGCGCTGGAAGCGGTGCAAGGCGGGGTGGGTAGCTCGTTGATCATCGATGGTCGAGTGCCGAATGCGGTACTGCTGGAGATCTTCACGGATACCGGCATGGGTACGCTGATCAGTAATCGCAAGCGTCCCTAAACACTGAAAACAAAAAGGCCCCGCTCAATATGATTGAGCGGGGCCTTTTTTATGCACGCTGCTCCCCTGTGGGAGCGGGCTTGCCCGCGAAGGCGGTGGGTCAGACGCCAAACTGCTCGCGATATGCACGCACCGCCGGCAGGTGCTGCTTGAGCTGCGGATCATCTTCCAGGAACTGCAACACCTGGTTCAACGACACGATGCTCACGACTGGAATGCCGAAATCGCGCTCCACTTCCTGGATGGCCGACAACTCACCGTTGCCACGCTCCTGGCGGTTCAGCGCGATGAGCACGCCAGCGGCCTTGGCGCCGTCCTGGGAAGCGATGATCTGCATGACTTCACGGATGGCGGTGCCAGCAGTGATCACGTCGTCGATGATCAGCACATCGCCCTTGAGTGGAGCCCCGACCAGGCTGCCGCCTTCACCGTGGGCCTTGGCCTCTTTACGGTTAAAGCACCAAGGCAGGTCCTGCCCGTGATGCTCAGCCAGCGCCACGGCGGTCGCGGCCGCCAGGGGAATACCCTTGTAGGCCGGGCCAAACAGCACATCGAAGGAAATACCGCTTTCAACGATGGCAGCCGCATAGAAACGACCCAGCTGAGCCAGGGCCGATCCCGAGTTGAACAGGCCCGCATTGAAGAAGTACGGGCTGGTGCGCCCTGACTTGAGGGTGAACTCACCGAAGCGCAAAACCCCGCGATCGATGGCAAAACGAATGAAATCGCGTTGATACGCCTGCATGAAAAAAGCCTCAGATACCACGGATTTAGCTAATTAGGTAGACGGCGTGTATCATACACGCACGCGATTTTTGGGGCCATTTATGCGGATCATCAGTGTGAACGTTAATGGTATTCAGGCTGCAGTCGAGCGTGGTTTGCTCAGTTGGCTGCAAGCCCAGAATGCCGACGTCATCTGCCTGCAGGATACCCGCGCCTCCGCCTTTGAACTGGACGACCCAGCCTTCCAACTGGATGGCTACTTCCTTTATGCCTGCGATGCCGAAGTGCCCACCCAAGGTGGCGTGGCTTTGTATTCGCGGTTGCAACCCAAGGCGGTCATCAGCGGCCTCGGCTTCGAGACAGCCGACCGCTACGGGCGCTACCTGCAAGCCGATTTCGACAAGGTCAGCATCGCGACCTTGCTGCTTCCTTCGGGGCAGAACGGCGATGAAGACTTGAACCAGAAGTTCAAGCTAATGGACGATTTCGCCCGTTACCTGGATAAACAGCGACGCAAACGTCGCGAGTACATTTATTGTGGCTCGCTGTACGTGGCGCAACAGAAGCTGGATATCAAGAACTGGCGCGACAGCCAGCAATCCCCGGGTTTCCTGGCGCCGGAACGGGCCTGGATGGACGAGATTGTCGGCAACATGGGCTATGTGGATGCCCTGCGCGAAGTCAGCCGCGAAGGCGACCAGTACAGCTGGTGGCCGGATAACGAACAGGCTGAGATGCTCAACCTGGGCTGGCGCTTCGACTACCAACTGCTGACCCCGGGCCTGCGCCGGTTCGTTCGCAGCGCACGCCTGCCGCGCCAGCCGCGATTCTCGCAGCACGCGCCGCTGATCGTGGACTACGACTGGACATTGACCATCTGAGGTCTTTTCCCAGGCACAAAAAAACCGACATCGCTGTCGGTTTTTTTGTGCCTGTTCACTATTTGATCACTCGCCAGGTCAAGGGGTAGCGGTAAGCGATCCCCTTGTTGGCCTTGATGCTACCAATGATGGTCAGCACCACCGTGGCGATTGCCAGGGCAACCATCAGGAAAAAACCGATCACTGCGAAGGCCAGCACAATGCAAGCGATCCAGGCGATGGCGACGGTGATCTGGAAGTTCAGGGCTTCCTTGCCCTGATCATCAATGAACGGGTCCACTTCTTTCTTCATCTGCCACAGGATCAGTGGCCCCACGACGCTGCCGAAGGGGAACACGAAACCCAGAAACGCCGCGAGATGACACAACATTGCGCCCTGGCGCACTTCGTAGGAAGGCGTCGGCACAGGCATTTGGCTGCTGTCATTCATGGCGCTTCTCCTTGAGGTGGGCTCAGTCAGCCAGGGCGGCGTTCTGCAGTTCGAAGATCTCTGTCATGCCTTTCTGGGCCAGGGCCAGCATCGCGTTCAATTCAGCCGGCTGGAACGGGGCGCCTTCGGCGGTGCCTTGCACTTCGATGAAACCACCGGTGCTGGTCATCACCACGTTCAGGTCGGTCTCGGCGGCCGAGTCTTCCAGGTAGTCCAGGTCCAGCACTGGCTCGCCCTGGTACATGCCCACCGAAACAGCGGCGATCATTTGCTTGAGCGGGTCACCGCCCTTGAGGCCGCCACGCTTCTTGATCACTTTCAGCGCGTCAACCAGGGCCACCATGGCACCGGTGATGGACGCAGTGCGCGTACCGCCGTCAGCCTGGATCACATCGCAGTCGACGTACAGGGTCACGTCGCCCAGCTTGGACATGTCCAGGGCGGCGCGCAGTGAACGGCCGATCAGGCGCTGGATTTCCAGGGTGCGGCCGCCTTGCTTGCCACGGCTGGCTTCACGCTGATTACGCTCGCCGGTGGCGCGCGGCAGCATGCCGTACTCGGCGGTCAGCCAGCCCTGGCCCTGGCCTTTAAGGAAGCGCGGCACGCCGTTTTCGACGCTGACGGTGCAGATCACCTTGGTATCGCCAAACTCGACCAGTACGGATCCCTCGGCGTGTTTGGTGTAGTTGCGGGTGATGCGGATCGAGCGGAGCTGATCGGCAGCGCGACCACTTGGACGTTTCATAGGGAACACCTGTACTGAGGACGAAAAACTGCCGAGCATTATAGAGCCGCGGGCCGATTCGGGGCACTGCTAAAAAATCCAGTTACGAATGCCCGGGTTTGGGCGCACTCGCCCCACTGCGCTACAATCCTGCGCCTTCCCAATCATCAGCCCGCATTTAAAGGGCTGCAACGCGAGGTACCTCCATGGTGCACAGCATGACCGCCTTTGCCCGCGTCGAAAAAGCCGGCGCACAAGGCACCCTGAGCTGGGAACTGCGCTCGGTCAACAGCCGCTACCTGGAGCCGCATCTGCGTCTGCCGGAATCGTTCCGCGACCTCGAAGGCGCTGTGCGTGAAGCGCTGCGCCAGGGCATTTCCCGCGGCAAGCTGGAATGCACCCTGCGCTTTACCGAAGAAACCACCGGCAAGCCGCTGCAGGTTGACCGCGACCGCGCCGCGCAATTGGTCGCCGCCGCCGAAACCATCGCCGGTCTGATCAAGCAGCCGGCCGCGCTCAACCCCCTGGAAGTGCTGGCCTGGCCCGGCGTGCTGGTGGCCGACGCCACCGACCCGCAGGCGCTCAACGCCGAAGCCCTCGCCCTGTTCAATCAGGGTTTGAAGGAGCTCAAGGCCGGCCGCGAGCGTGAAGGCGCCGAGTTGGCCCGCCTGATCAGCGAGCGCCTGACCTCGATCGAAGAAGACGTGGTCACCCTGCGCGAGTTGGTCCCGCAGATGCTTGCCACCCAGCGCCAGAAGGTCCTCGACCGCTTCACCGACATGAAGGCCGATCTCGACCCGGTGCGCCTGGAGCAGGAAATGGTGCTGCTGGCGCAGAAGAGCGATGTGGCCGAAGAACTGGACCGCCTGAGCACCCACATCCTCGAAGTACGCCGCGTGCTCAAGTCCGGCGGCGCCGCCGGTCGGCGCCTGGACTTCCTGATGCAGGAACTCAACCGCGAAGCCAATACACTGGGCTCCAAGGCTTTCGATCCGCGCAGCACCACGGCTGCGGTCAACCTCAAGGTGTTGATCGAGCAGATGCGCGAACAAGTACAGAATATTGAGTAAGGCAACCTCCATGACCCACAGCACCGGCACCCTTTACATCATTTCCGCGCCTTCTGGCGCAGGCAAGAGCAGCCTGGTCAAGGCCCTGACCGACGCTGACGAGCAGATCCGCATCTCGGTCTCCCACACCACCCGCGCCATGCGCCCGGGCGAGGTGAACGGCGTGCACTATCACTTCGTCGAGCGCACCGAGTTCGTCAAGATGATCGAACACGGCGACTTCCTGGAGCGCGCCGAAGTGTTCGGCAACCTCTATGGCACTTCGCAAAGCCACTTGCAGCAGACCCTGGACGAAGGCCACGACCTGATCCTGGAAATCGACTGGCAAGGTGCCGAACAAGTGCGCCAGCTGATGCCCAAGGCACGCTCGATCTTTATCCTGCCGCCGTCGCTTGAAGCCTTGCATCAGCGCCTGACCAACCGCGGCCAGGACAGCGACGAGATCATCGAAGGCCGGATGCGTGAAGCCGTCAGCGAAATGAGCCACTACGTCGACTACGACTACCTGATCATCAACGACGATTTTGCCCACGCGCTGGACGATTTGAAGGCGATTTTCCGCGCCAATCAGCTCCAGCAAAAGCGTCAGCAACAGCGTTTCGGCAAATTACTCGCCGAACTGCTCGGTTGATTGGCTCTTCCCAAAACCGCTGCAAGGGCTTTACATTGGCGCTTGTAGCGGTTTTGCGAGGGCCTGCGAAAAATCAGCGCTTCCCTAAACGCTGGTGATTTTTTAAACTGTTTAGTCCGCTCGCCCAACCGGGCAGCGCGCATCTTGCATTCGCTCCGAGGAATACCATGGCCCGCGTAACCGTTGAAGACTGCCTAGAACACGTGGATAACCGCTTTGAGCTGGTCATGCTCTCTACCAAGCGTGCCCGTCAACTGGCCACTGGCGGCAAAGAGCCCCTGGTCCAGTGGGAAAACGACAAGCCTACCGTTGTGGCCCTGCGTGAAATCGCCGAAGGCCTGATGAGCTACGAGTTCATCGCCAACGCTGAAATCGTTGAAGACGAACCGCTGTTTGCAGCGTTCGAGGACGAGTCCAACGAGGCCGTCTAAGCCTATGCCTGGTCGACGTAGCACGGCGCGGGGTCACAGCCAACGGCAGGAGTTCACACTTTGCCGAGCATAGACGCCCTCGCCGATCGCTTATCGGCCTACCTCGGCCCAGACCAGGTCAACCTGGTCCGCCGAGCGTATTTCTACGCCGAACAAGCCCACGACGGCCAACGCCGCCGTAGCGGCGAGGCGTATGTCACCCATCCCCTTGCGGTGGCAAACATTCTTGCCGACATGCACATGGACCATCAGAGCCTGATGGCCGCGATGCTGCATGACGTGATCGAAGACACCGGCATCGCCAAGGAAGCGCTCAGCGCGCAATTCGGCGAAACCGTGGCCGAACTGGTCGACGGGGTCAGCAAACTGACCCAGATGAACTTCGAGACCAAGGCCGAGGCCCAGGCGGAAAACTTCCAGAAGATGGCCATGGCCATGGCCCGCGATATTCGCGTGATCCTGGTCAAACTGGCCGACCGGCTGCACAACATGCGCACGCTGGAAGTGCTGTCCGGCGAAAAACGCCGGCGCATTGCCAAGGAAACCCTGGAAATCTACGCGCCCATCGCCAACCGGTTGGGCATGCACGCCATACGTATCGAGTTCGAAGACCTCGGCTTCAAGGCCATGCACCCGATGCGTTCGGCGCGCATCTACCAGGCAGTCAAGCGCGCCCGGGGCAACCGCAAGGAAATCGTCAACAAGATCGAAGAGTCGCTGAGCCATTGCCTGGCGATCGATGAGATCGAAGGCGAGGTCAGCGGCCGGCAAAAGCATATCTACGGCATCTACAAGAAGATGCGCGGCAAGCGCCGGGCCTTCAACGAAATCATGGACGTGTACGCGTTCCGGATCATCGTCGACAAGGTCGACACCTGCTACCGCGTGCTGGGCGCTGTACATAATTTGTACAAACCCCTGCCGGGCCGTTTCAAGGATTACATCGCGATTCCCAAGGCCAACGGCTATCAGTCGCTGCATACCACGCTGTTTGGCATGCACGGGGTGCCGATCGAGATCCAGATCCGCACACGCGAAATGGAAGAGATGGCCAACAACGGCATCGCCGCCCATTGGCTGTACAAGTCCAGCGGCGACGAGCAGCCCAAGGGCACTCACGCCCGCGCCCGCCAGTGGGTCAAAGGCGTGCTGGAAATGCAGCAACGCGCCGGCAACTCCCTCGAATTTATCGAAAGCGTGAAGATCGACCTGTTCCCGGACGAGGTCTACGTGTTCACGCCCAAAGGCCGGATCATGGAGCTGCCCAAGGGCTCCACGGCGGTCGACTTTGCCTATGCGGTGCACACCGATGTGGGCAACAGCTGTATCGCCTGCCGGATCAATCGTCGTCTCGCACCGCTGTCCGAACCGCTGCAAAGTGGCTCCACGGTCGAGATCGTCAGCGCACCGGGCGCACGCCCGAACCCGGCGTGGCTCAACTTCGTGGTCACCGGCAAGGCGCGCACGCACATCCGTCACGCGCTGAAATTGCAGCGCCGCTCCGAGTCCATCAGCCTGGGCGAACGCCTGCTGAACAAGGTGCTCAACGGTTTCGACAGCGCCCTCGACAAGATCCCGCAGGAACGCGTGCAAGCGATGCTCCACGAGTACCGCCAGGAAACCATCGAGGACCTGCTGGAAGATATCGGCCTGGGCAACCGCATGGCCTATGTAGTCGCCCGCCGCCTGCTCGGCGAAGGCGAACAGTTGCCAAGCCCGGAAGGCCCGCTGGCGATTCGCGGCACCGAAGGCCTGGTGCTCAGCTACGCCAAGTGCTGCACGCCGATCCCGGGCGACCCGATTGTCGGCCACTTGTCCGCAGGCAAAGGCATGGTGGTGCACCTGGACAACTGCCGCAACATCACCGAAATCCGCCACAACCCGGAAAAATGCATCCAGCTCTCGTGGGCCAAGGATGTCACCGGCGAATTCAACGTCGAGTTGCGGGTGGAGCTGGAACACCAGCGCGGCCTGATCGCCCTGCTCGCCAGCAGCGTCAACGCAGCCGACGGCAATATCGAAAAAATCAGCATGGACGAGCGCGATGGCCGCATCAGCGTGGTCCAGTTGGTGGTCAGCGTACACGACCGCGTGCACCTGGCCCGCGTGATCAAGAAACTGCGTGCCTTGACCGGTGTGATCCGCATCACTCGCATGCGCGCCTAACCCACATTACAAGGAGTCATTCATGACCAAGACCGTTATCACCAGCGATAAAGCCCCTGCCGCCATCGGCACTTACTCCCAGGCGATCAAGGCGGGCAACACCGTCTACATGTCCGGCCAGATCCCGCTGGACCCGAAGACCATGGAACTGGTGGAAGGCTTCGAAGCACAGACCGTACAGGTCTTCGAAAACCTCAAGTCGGTGGCTGAAGCAGCCGGTGGTTCGTTCAAGGACATCGTCAAGCTGAACATCTTCCTCACCGACCTGAGCCACTTCGCCAAGGTCAACGAGATCATGGGCAAGTACTTCGAACAGCCGTATCCAGCCCGCGCCGCCATCGGCGTTGCCGCCCTGCCAAAGGGTGCGCAGGTCGAGATGGACGCGATCCTGGTCATCGAGTAAAACACCCGGCGCAGCCCCCACAGGCTGCGCCGACTTCGTTTCAGAAGGATTTCATGATGCGCAAAGCGCTTGTAGCCTCATCAATGCTCGCCCTGTTGCTCGGCGGCTGTGCCAGTAACCCTGCCGACAGGGATGTGAGCGGCACCTGGATCAACCAGGTCGCCATCGATGCGGCAGCCAAGGGCGGCCCTTTGCGTGAAGCCCTGCAGAGCTATGGCCCGAACCTCGAGTGGGAGGTCAATACCAAGGCTTCACAGGCCCGCTACTACAACGGTTTTGAAGTAGCGGAAGGCAAATTGCTGGGTGAACAGTCCGGCGCGTGGAGCGTGGATTTCTACGGCAGCTCCGCCACCGAACTCAAGCGCAAAGGCAAGCAACTGCTGCAAGTGGCCAACGACAACGAGCCCGAACAGCTGTTTGCCCGCGCCAAAGACTCGGCCCCGGAAGGTGCACCTTTGGGTGCCAACTTCGAGCGAGCGCTGTACGGAGCCTACCTGGGCGGCGACTGGAAGATCAGCGACGGCTTCGGCAGCGGCGCCATCGTGCAGTTCCAGGCTGACGGCAAGGTCGCCGGCCTGCCCAATGTGGACCGGTATTCGCTGTGCCTGGCCGGTGATTGCGCCTCAATGAGCGGTGGCTACGACAGCATCTGGCTGCAGCTCAACGGCCAGGGCAACCCGTGGATCTTTACCCGCAAAGGCAAGCAGCTGGAAATCTTCCAGGCGATCAACACCGCGCAGGCGGATGAAGTGCCCTCGTTCACACCAGGCCCACGCCAATGGCTGCTTGAAAAGCAATAAGCAACCAAACATAGATCCAAATGTGGGAGGGGGCTTGTCCCCGATGGCGGCGCATCAGCCACTACAACGGTGTCTGACACGCTGCTATCGGGTTTTGAGTTTCAGCCTTTGAGAATTGCTGCGTAGCCTTCGCGGAAGGTCGGGTAAGTCGGCGTCCAACCCAACGCCTTCACCCGAGCATTGCTGCACTGCTTGCTGCCCGCTCGCCGCACACTCGCATCCTCAGCCCACTCAGTCACACCCAGGTATTCGTGCAACCAGCCCACCACTTCGGCCAGTGGAGCAGGTGCATCGTCGACACCGATGTAGACCTTGTCCAGCGAGCCGCCCTCTTCCACATGGCGCAACAAAAAGGCGAGTAGCCCCGCCGCGTCGTCCGCATGAATGCGATTGCCATATAAAGGTGGATCGATTGCCACGCGATAGCCTTGGCGAACCTGGGTCAGCAGCCGTTCGCGACCAGGACCATAGATGCCGGTAAGCCGCACGACACTCGCCGGGATGCCGCTATTGAGCGCCACTTGCTCGGCTTCCAGCATCACCTGCCCGGAATATCCTTTCGCTTGAGTCTCCGACGTTTCGTCGACCCACTCGCCATTCTGCTGCCCGTAGACGCTGCTGCTGGATACGAACAGCAGGTGCTTGGGTTCCTGGCCGTAGTCACTCAGCCACTCCAGCACATGTTTCAGCCCTTCTACATAAGCGGCGCGGTAGCCCGCCTCGTCGTGATCCGTCGCAGCCGCGCAGTACACCAGGTAATCCACCCCGCCAATCGGCCAGGTGTCGGGGCAATCCTTTTTGAACAGGTCACCGGCAATGCCGATCACGCCGTCGGGAAGCCGCGAAATATCACGGCGCAGGCCATATACCTCCCATTCCGAGGCAAGCAATTGGCTGGCCAGCCGGCTCCCCACATCGCCACATCCGGCAATCACAACAGAAGGCGCTGACATCACAAAACTCCGCACAGAAAGGTCTAGGTTAGCCTTCGCAGATGACAGACGGCCAGAAAAAGCACAAATAAAGTTACTGTATTACTTCTGTTAACAAGAATTACTTGCAATAATAACCACCCATTTGTCCTCGACCCCTGGGTCTGGAAGGACGATCACTCATTTTTTTACTCAGGTCCGGCCAGCATGACACGTAATACAACCCCCGCTTCGCCAACCAAGCTTCACAGCCCATCCCGCGCCTGGCGCGCGATTGCTGCGCTGCTGTTCAGCGTACTGCTGGCACCGACCGCCGCCTTCGCTGATGCCACCGCACCAGCCACCCCCGCGGCTGCCGAGCACAACACCGCGGCACCGGCAGCACCTGCCGCAGCACCCGCTGCCACCGACCCGGCCCAGGCCGCTGACCCTGCCGCCGCCGACGACACCGGCGTAGTGCTGGAAGAAGACAACACCCTGGGCATGGCCCACGACCTGTCGCCCTGGGGCATGTATCAGAACGCTGACGTGGTGGTAAAAGCCGTGATGATCGGCCTGGCCATCGCCTCGATCATCACCTGGACCATCTGGATCGCCAAAGGCTTCGAGCTGCTGGGCGCCAAGCGTCGTCTGCGCACCGAAATCGTCCACCTGAAAAAGGCCACCACCCTCAAGGAAGCCAGCGAAAGCGCGACCAAGAAAGGCACCCTGGCCAACACCCTGGTGCACGACGCGCTGGAAGAAATGCGCCTGTCGGCCAACACCCGCGAAAAAGAAGGCATCAAGGAACGTGTGGCCTTCCGCCTGGAGCGCCTGGTGGCAGCCTGCGGTCGTAACATGAGCAGCGGCACCGGCGTGCTGGCGACCATCGGTTCCACCGCGCCCTTCGTCGGTTTGTTCGGTACCGTGTGGGGCATCATGAACAGCTTCATCGGCATCGCCAAAACCCAGACCACCAACCTCGCCGTCGTTGCCCCAGGCATCGCCGAAGCCCTGCTGGCCACCGCCCTGGGCCTGGTTGCCGCGATTCCTGCGGTGGTGATCTACAACGTCTTTGCCCGTTCGATTGCCGGCTACAAGGCCCAGGTATCGGACGCGTCGGCGGAAGTCCTGCTGCTGGTCAGCCGCGACCTCGATCACCTGCCTACCGAGCGCAGCTCGCAACCGCACATGGTGAAAGTGGGGTAATCGGCCATGGGCCTGCATTTGAATCAAGGCGACGACGAACTCGTCGAGAACCACGAAATCAACGTCACGCCGTTTATCGACGTGATGTTGGTGCTGCTGATCATCTTCATGGTGGCGGCACCGCTGGCCACCGTGGACATCAAGGTCGACCTGCCCGCGTCCAGCGCCAAACCAGCGCCACGGCCGGAGAAACCGATCTTCCTCAGCGTCAAGGCGGACCAACGCCTGTTCCTGGGTGAAGAAGAAGTCAAGGCTGAAACCCTGGGGCCGGTGCTCGACGCCAAGACCCAGGGCAAGAAGGACACGACGATCTTCTTCCAGGCTGACAAAGGCGTGGACTACGGCGACCTGATGAGCGTGATGGATGCCCTGCGGGCAGCCGGCTACCTCAAGGTAGGCCTGGTCGGACTCGAGACGGCAGCCAAGAAATGATCACGACGCGCCACAAACTGACGCGTTATGGCACCAGCCTCGCCGTCGTACTGGGCGTGCATGCCATCGCGATCGCTATCGCGCTTCACTGGTCGGCGCCGCGCACGGTGCAGTTGCCACCGGCTGCCATGGTCATCGACCTGGCACCGATGCCAGCCCCACCGCCGCCGGCACCGCCCAAGGTGGTCACGCCGCCGCAACCGCCTGCACCGGTGGAAGAGCTGCCCCTGCCGAAACTGGCCGAGGCACCCAAGCCGACGATCCAGGTGCCCAAGCCGGTCAAGCCCAAGCCCAAACCGCAGCCGCCCAAGCCGGTGGAGAAGAAAATCGAGCCGCCCAAGGAGAAACCTTCCGAGGATCCGCCGAGCGACGCTCCGCCGACCCAGACACCGGCTGAAAAATCAGCCCAGCCCGTTCCTGGCCCATCGCCGCAACAGATCGCCGCCAAAGCGTCCTGGGAAGGCACCCTGCTGGCTCACCTGCAGAAGTACAAGAAGTACCCGCCAGGTGCCCAGGCACGTGGCAAGGAAGGCCTCAACCGCCTGAAGTTCGTGGTGGATGCCGAGGGTAACGTGCTGTCCTACGAGTTGGTGGGCCGCTCCGGCAACGCTGACCTGGACCGCGCCACGCTGGACATGATCCGGCGTGCCCAGCCGCTGCCCAAGCCGCCGGCAGACATGCTCAAGGGTGGCAGTATCGAGATCGTTGCACCGTTCGTGTACAACATCGAGAAACGTCGTCGCTGAGCCGCTCCCAATGGGCACCCTCGGGTGCCCATTGCATTTCCCCTCCCCCGTATTTCAAGCCTTGCAGACCCGCAAGCTGAACCGTGACTGAATGTGAAACCAATGTCATGGTTCTTCACTTGTAACACTTCAATACACCACCAATCATGCGCGAACAATTCTCATTTGAGAGGCCTTTCGCCATGTCCTGCCCTCCCCGCCTGACGCTTGCCCTGCTCGCAATCGCTGGCGCCCCCTGCGCAGCCCATGCGGATCAACTGGTCAGCCTGACCGTGCAGAACCACACCTTCACGCCGGCCAGCTTCACCGTGCCGGCCGGCGAGCGCTTTCGCATCCAGCTCACCAATAACGACGACACCGTCGACGAATTTGAAAGCTACGACATGAAGTTCGAAAAGATCGTCGTGCCCGGCAACACTATTACCGTCTTCGCCGGCCCTATGCATCCAGGCACCTACAGCTTTTTCGACGACTACCATCCCGACCAGGCCAAAGGCACCGTCACCGTCGTCGCGGCCAAGGAGTAAGTCATGCTGGCCTGTCTGCTGATCGTGTTTCGTGAAGTGCTGGAAGCCGGCATCGTCATCGGTATCGTCATGGCCGCCACCCAGGGGCTGGCGCGGCGCAGTACCTACATCATCGGCGGCATCGCTGCCGGTGTTGGCGGCGCGGCGATCCTCGCGCTGTTCACCGGCGCCATTACCCAGGCCCTGGACGGTTTCGGCCAGGAAATCTTCAACGCCGCCATCCTTATCGTCGCGGTGTGCATGCTCGGCTGGCACAACCTGTGGATGAGCAGCCATGGCCGCGAACTCGCCACTCAACTGCGCGAAAGCGGCGCCGCGGTGCAACGCGGCGAGAAGACCCTGTGGGCACTGGCCATCGTGATCACCGTTGCCGTGCTGCGCGAAGGCTCGGAAATCGTGCTGTTCCTCTATGGCATCGCTGCATCCACCCACACCGAACCCCTGACGATGCTCATCGGCGGCATGCTCGGGATTGCCGGCGGCGGCGTGCTGTCGTGGCTGCTGTATCGCGGGCTGGTGGTGATCAGCCTCAAGCGTCTGTTCTCGGTCACCACGTGGATGATCGCCGTACTCGCGGCGGGAATGGCCGGCCGCGCCGCCGCGATCCTGGCCGGTATCAACCTGATCCCGGCCTGGGGCTACGAGTTGTGGGACACCTCCTGGCTGGTGTCCGACGCAAGCCTCACCGGTCGGGCGCTGCAAGCGCTGACCGGCTACACCGACCGCCCCCTGGGCGTTCAACTGTTTGCCTGGGTGACCACCCTTACCCTGTTGGTACTGGGTAGCCGCCTTGTGCAGTCGCGCACCACTCAATCGTCGTCACCCACCCTGGAGCGTCACCCATGAAACACCTGCACAAACCTGTGGCCGCTGCATTGGTCCTGACCAGCACCCTGGCTTTTTCTGCCTTCAGCCAAGCCCGTGAATACCCCATCGGCGGCCCGGTCCAGACCCACGACATGGAAATCGCCTCCTCGTACCTCACCGGAATCGAGATGGCGCCAATGCCACCGGGCATGGTCATGGACAAGGACTCGGTGCACCTTGAAACCGATGTGCATGCCACCGCTGACAACAAGTACGGACTGTCCAACGGTGAATGGGTACCTTACCTGAGCATCTCCTATTCCCTGGTCAAGGAAGGCGCTCCGGACTACAAGCAAATCGGCACGCTCCTGCCGATGGTCGCCAAAGACGGCGCCCACTATGCGAATAACGTGAAGATGGACGGCCCAGGCACCTATACCGTGGTGCTGCGCTACGAGAGCCCGCAGATCAATGGTTTCTTCCACCACGTCGACAAAGAAACCGGCGTACCCGAATGGTGGGGTCCTTTCACCGAGACCTTCACCTTCAAATACCCGCAGAAATAACCGGCAAAACACCTGCGGCACCCGATTAGCCGGTGTCGCAAACCCCATCGTGTCTGATAACGTGCGTCTATCGATTGCAGCCGGTATGCTTGGCCCGCAACCTCATGGACGCCCGCTATGACTCTTACAGAATTGCGCTACATCGTTACCCTCGCCCAAGAGCAGCACTTCGGCCACGCGGCCGAGCGTTGCCATGTCAGCCAACCGACGCTGTCGGTGGGCGTGAAAAAGCTTGAAGACGAACTCGGTGTGCTGATTTTCGAGCGCAGCAAGAGCGCCGTGCGCCTCACACCGGTGGGCGAAGGCATTGTGGCCCAGGCCCAGAAGGTACTGGAGCAGGCGCAGAGCATTCGCGAACTGGCCCAGGCCGGCAAGAACCAGCTGACCGCGCCGCTCAAGGTCGGCGCCATCTACACCGTCGGGCCTTACCTGTTCCCGCACCTGATCCCGCAACTGCACCGCGTCGCGCCGCAGATGCCGCTGTATATCGAAGAAAACTTCACCCACGTGCTGCGCGACAAACTGCGCAACGGCGAGCTGGACGCTATCATCATTGCCCTGCCGTTCAATGAAGCCGACGTGCTGACCCTGCCGCTCTACGACGAGCCGTTCTACGTGCTCATGCCGGCCTCGCACCCGTGGACACAGAAAGACACCATCGACGCTGGCCTGCTCAACGACAAGAGCTTGCTGCTGCTCGGCGAAGGCCACTGCTTCCGCGACCAGGTCCTGGAAGCCTGCCCGACCCTGACCAAGGGCAATGACGGCGCCAAGCACACCACCGTGGAATCCAGCTCCCTGGAAACCATCCGTCACATGGTCGCGTCCGGCCTGGGCATTTCGATCCTGCCGCTGTCGGCGGTGGACAGCCATCACTACGCCCCCGGCGTGATCGAAGTGCGCCCACTCACGCCGCCGGTGCCGTTCCGCACCGTGGCGATCGCCTGGCGCGCCAGCTTCCCACGGCCCAAAGCGATTGAGATCCTCGCCGACTCGATCCGCCTGTGTTCGGTCGCCAAGCCGACTGCCGCGAGCTAAGCCAGGGTATGACTGAGCTGTCGCAGGTGTCGGTGACGGCACTCAAGGGTGTCGGTGAAGCCATGGCCGAGAAGCTGGCCAAGGTGGGCCTGGAGAACCTCCAGGACGTGCTGTTCCACCTGCCCCTGCGCTATCAGGACCGCACCCGCGTAGTGCCCATCGGCCAGTTGCGCCCTGGGCAGGACGCAGTGGTCGAAGGCACCGTCAGCGGTGCCGATGTGGTGATGGGCAAGCGCCGCAGTCTGGTCGTACGCCTGCAGGATGGCACTGGCGGCCTGAGCCTGCGCTTCTACCATTTCAGCAACGCGCAGAAGGAAGGCCTCAAGCGCGGCACCCGCGTGCGCTGCTACGGCGAAGCGCGACCCGGCGCATCCGGCCTTGAGATCTATCACCCGGAATACCGCGCCATTACCGGTGACGAACCGCCGCCGGTCGACACCACGCTCACGCCGATCTACCCGCTCACCGAAGGCCTGACCCAGCAACGCCTGCGCCAACTGTGCATGCAGACGCTGACCATGCTCGGTCCGAAAAGCCTGCCTGATTGGCTGCCCCAGGAACTGGCCCGCGACTATCAACTGGCGCCGCTGGACGATGCGATCCGCTACCTGCATCACCCACCCGCCGACGCCGATGTCGACGAACTCGCGCTCGGTCATCACTGGGCCCAGCATCGCCTGGCCTTCGAAGAACTGCTGACCCATCAACTGTCCCAGCAACGCCTGCGCGAGAGCATGCGCTCCCTGCGTGCACCGGCAATGCCCAAGGCCACGCGCTTGCCTGCGCAGTACCTGGCCAACCTGGGTTTTGCGCCAACCGGTGCCCAGCAACGCGTCGGCAATGAAATCGCCTATGACCTGAGCCAGCAGGAGCCCATGCTGCGGCTGATCCAGGGCGATGTGGGCGCAGGCAAGACCGTGGTCGCCGCCCTCGCCGCCCTGCAAGCGCTGGAGGCCGGCTACCAGGTGGCGCTGATGGCGCCCACCGAGATCCTCGCCGAGCAGCATTTCATCACGTTCAAGCGCTGGCTCGAACCGCTGGGCCTGGAAGTGGCGTGGCTGGCCGGTAAGCTCAAGGGCAAGAACCGCGCGGCGGCACTGGAACAGATTGCCGGCGGCGCACCGATGGTGGTGGGCACCCACGCGCTGTTCCAGGACGAAGTGCAGTTCAAGAACCTGGCCCTGGTAATCATCGACGAACAGCACCGCTTCGGCGTGCAACAGCGCCTGGCGCTGCGCCAGAAAGGCGTCGGCGGGCGGATGAACCCGCACCAGTTGATCATGACCGCCACACCGATCCCGCGCACCCTGGCCATGAGCGCCTACGCCGACCTCGACACCTCGATCCTCGACGAACTGCCGCCTGGCCGTACGCCGGTCAACACCGTGCTGGTCACCGACACCCGGCGTGTGGAAGTGATCGAACGCGTACGCAGCGCCTGTGCCGAAGGGCGCCAGGCGTACTGGGTATGCACGCTGATCGAAGAGTCCGAAGAGCTGACCTGCCAGGCCGCCGAAACCACCTATGAAGACCTCACCAGCGCCTTGGGCGAACTCAAGGTCGGCCTGATCCACGGGCGCATGAAGCCGGCTGAAAAAGCCGCAGTCATGGCCGAATTCAAAGCTGGCAACCTGCAACTGTTGGTGGCCACTACCGTGATCGAAGTCGGCGTGGACGTGCCCAACGCCAGCCTGATGATCATCGAAAACCCCGAGCGCCTGGGCCTGGCGCAACTCCACCAGTTGCGTGGCCGGGTGGGCCGGGGCAGCGCCGCCAGCCATTGCGTGCTGCTCTACCACCCGCCGCTGTCGCAGATCGGTCGCCAGCGCCTGGGCATCATGCGCGAAACCAACGACGGGTTTGTCATCGCCGAAAAGGACCTGGAACTGCGCGGTCCCGGCGAAATGCTCGGCACGCGCCAGACCGGCCTGCTGCAATTCAAGGTCGCCGACCTGATGCGCGACGCCGACTTGCTGCCTGCCGTGCGCGATGCCGCACAGGCACTGCTGGAGCGCTGGCCGGACCACGTCAGCCCGCTGCTCAATCGCTGGCTCAGGCACGGGCAGCAATACGGCCAAGTGTGACGCCTGACGCACTTAAGCGACCAACAGTTGTATCAAGCTGGTTATACTTCGGTGACTGTAAGAAATTGGATCAGGCTATGTCAGAAGTTGCCCTCGCCACAGCCCCACTGACCGCCCCGCCGGTCATTCGGGCTCTGCTCGCAAAACTCGCCATCCCCTACACGGAAGTCGCCGACCTCCCGGGCCTGAATCCTGCGCAGAAGGTCCAGGCAGTGCTGCTGGAAGATGCGGTAGGCGCCCTGATGGTGCTGTTCCCGCAGAACCAGTTGCTCGACCTCAACCGCCTCGCCGAACTCACCGGCCGCCGCCTGACCGCTGTATCGCCGGATCGCGTCAAGCGCATGCTCGACAAACATGACCTGAGCCTGTTGCCAGGTTTGCCACCCCTTACCAGCTCGCCCTGCCTGTACGAAGGCAGCCTGCTCGACGAGCCGAGCCTGCTGGTGCATTCGGGTGAAGCAGGCCTGTTGCTGGAGATTCCCAGCGACGCCTTCAAGACGATGCTCACCAAGGCCAGCGCCGGCCACTTCGGCGAGCCGTTGAGCAATATCCGCCCCAACCTCGACCGCCCCAACGATGACCGCGAGGAAATCACCCAGGCAATGCAGGCGTTCACCGCCCGCCGTATCCAGCAGCGCCTGGAAGCGACCATCGAGATTCCGCCCCTGGCCGACACCGCGCAGAAGATCATCAAGCTGCGCGTCGACCCAAACGCCACCATCGACGACATTACCGGCGTGGTCGAGACCGACCCGGCCCTGGCCGCCCAAGTGGTGAGCTGGGCCGCGTCGCCGTACTACGCCTCGCCGGGCAAGATTCGTTCAGTGGAAGACGCCATCGTGCGTGTGCTGGGCTTCGACCTGGTGATCAACCTGGCGCTGGGCCTGGCCCTGGGCAAGACCCTGAGCCTGCCCAAGGACCACCCGCACCAGTCGACGCCGTACTGGCACCAGTCGATCTACACCGCCGCCGTGATCGAAGGCCTGACCCGCGCCATGCCCCGCGCACAGCGTCCGGAAGCCGGCCTCACCTACCTTGCCGGCCTGCTGCACAACTTCGGTTATCTGTTGCTGGCCCACGTGTTCCCGCCGCACTTCTCGCTGATCTGCCGTCACCTGGAGGTCAACCCGCACCTGTGCCACAGCTATGTCGAGCAACACCTGCTGGGCATCAGCCGCGAGCAGATCGGTGCCTGGCTGATGCGCTACTGGGACATGCCGGACGAACTGTCCACCGCCCTGCGCTTCCAGCACGACCCGACCTACGACGGGCAATACGCCGAGTACCCGAACCTGGTGAGCCTGGCGGTACGTTTGTTGCGTAGCCGCGGGATCGGTTCCGGCCCGGATGAAGCGATTCCGGATGCGCTGCTGGAGCGCCTGGGCTTGAGCCGTGACAAGGCTGAAGAAGTGGTGGGTAAAGTGCTGGATGCTGAAGTGCTGTTGCGCGAACTGGCCTCGCAGTTCAGCCAGGGCTGAATCGGTCGCCTGTCAGACCGCTATCGGGGGCAAGCCCCCTCCCACACTTGAAATGCATGCCCATGTGAGAGGGGGCTTGCCCCCGATGAATCCACCACGCTCTATTTCTTTTTCTTCGGCTTCAAGTACTTGGTCAACCCCTGGAACCAGATCACCAGCGCCGGGTTGCCCTTGATCTGGATCGACTTGTCCTGGATCCCCGTCATGAACGCCAGCTGCTTGTTCTTCGCCTGCATCGTGGCGAAGCCATAGGCGGCGTCTTTGAACGCGATGACAAACGCCGGCGCCGGGTGAACACCCGAGCGGCTGGTGATGCGCTGGTCTTTGACGATGAAGTGACGGGCAACCTTGCCGTCGAGGGTCTGCAACTGGAACGCCAGGTCTTTATCGCCCAACTGTTGCTGGAAGGCAGGATTGGTGCGGCTGGCTTTGCCCATCATCAGGCCCAGCACCCACAGGAGAAGACGGAATTTCATGCACACGGCCTCGGTGTAATTATTGAGTGGCCGCAGCAGTTTAACGATTTGCAAAAAGAACGCCACCGATCTTGCGCATTAGCGGAAGATCGGCTGGCGTTTGACGCTTATAGCAGCATATTACTTAAACGTTTGGGCAAGGAACCGGCGCCCAGTCGGCCAGGTTCGGATCGCGGCAGCTGCCTTCGAGCTGAGCTTTACCGGCGCTGGCGACCTGCTTGCTTTCAGCTTGCTTGACCTGGGCAGTCTGGAAGGTCTTCTCGGTGCTCACCGCTTCTGTGGGTACGGTTGGCAGAACCGGCTTTTTCGGCGGTTTGGTGCCTGTGCCTTTCTTCTTGCCCGATGTCACAACAGGTGTTGTGTCGGCCTTGGCCACGGTGACCACGTCAGTACGCTGTACGCCAACCTGTTGCAGGTCTTTCTCGTAGGCCTGGGTGTAGTTGTTCAGGTCTTCGGCGGCTTTACCGTTGACCGCAACGATCAGGTCATTGGATTCCTTCAGGCCCGAGACGATTTCCGCCAGGCGCTTGCGGCCTTCGGTGTCGTTGACGGTCTTGGCTTTGCGATCAGCCACCAACTTGGTGAACGCGCTCTGGTAGCACTGCTGGGACGCCTTGGCGTACGCCGTGCTGCGGTCGATGTCGGAGACGCTTTTGTTCACATCAGCCGCATATGAGGCAATACGCTGGTTGTCATCGGCGATCTGCTTCTGACGTTCGGTGTAGTAACCCGCTGCACCGCCGGCCAGGGCGCCGCCCGCAGCACCGATGGCCGCATTACGGCCACGTTTTTCCTTGTCGCCGGTCAGGGCGCCGAGCAGGGCACCGCCGGCAGCGCCGATGGCCGCACCGGTCACGACCGACTTGGTCATGTTCGAGTCGGTGGCGCGCAAGTGCTGCACGGGCTCATAGCAGTTGGGGTAGTACTCGACCTTGGTGCTCGACGCGACCTTGGAGGCCGGCGATGTGGCGCAACCGGTCAGCACAGTGCTGAAGCCAGCCGCGATCAGCAGCAAGTGACGCTTGGAAACCGCCTTACGGGAAAAAAGCATAGGTGTGTTCTCTTTTAAGTTTGACTTGCCCAGCACGGCCCACCGCCGCCTGAGTCCCTTCCAAGCTCGCTATACAGCCAGCGCTCATCGCTGACCGCTCGCTGCGAGCAATTCCTTCAAGATCGTTGCCGGGTCGGCCCGCTGTTGCTTGCGGTAGTTGCCGACATGGCGAACGAACAGTGTTGCGCGCGTCACCAGGCTCTTGCCGAGCACCGGCTTGCGATCCAACTCTTCCTTGATCCGTTGAAACTGCGCCTGGATCACCGCATCGGTGTAGCGCGTGCCGGTGGCCAGGTTGTCGATATAGATCGCCACTGCGCCGTCGAGGGCGCTGCGGCCATTGGTAATGGCCATCTCGAACAGTTGCGCGCTGGCCGCGTCCTTGTTGTCCAGGGCCTGCTGGCGACTCTTCTGCAGGTTGGCCAGGCGGATGTTGTAGTTGGCGATGGTCTCGGCCACCAACGCGGCCGACTGAATCAGGTTGCCCGCCGCTTCTTCGCGTTGCTGGGCGATCAGCGAGACGTTGCGCTTGAGCTCTTCGTTGACCAGCCCCAGCTCGGCTTGCAGTTTGGGATCGACGCTGGCGGCGATGATGCTGTCCAGGCGCTTGGTCGGGTCCTGGGCGTCGTCGATGGCGTCGGTCAGCGAGGCCAGGCGGCCCTCTTTCTGCCATTGGGCGAACAGCTCCTTGTAGCGCGAACGTGGCGCCGACAGCGCGCCGATCGCCACGCGGAAACCAGTGGTCTCGTTGCTCTGCTCGGTGCCATCGGCGGCAAACAGGGGGTATTCGCGGCGCATGCCGGTGAACAGCGTGCCCTCGCCTTCCAGGTAGTTGCCGCCCTTGACCACAAAGCCACCGTAGGTGCCCTGGCGGCGCCCGGCGTGGACCAGTTGGAACGATTCCTGGACCATTTCCGCAGCGTTGCCGATCACGTCGAACATACCAATCGGATTGGGCAATTTGGTACCGATGGGCATCAGGCGCGCAGCCTGGCCGGTACCACCGGCGACCTGGTTGAACACCGCGTAATCACTGAGCGGGCCGTCGCTGTCGCTGCCGTCGACACGGCGCGGGAACAGGCGCCCTTCCAGGTCCTGGCGGCTCACCGCATGGCCGCCGCGCGCAGCGAACTCCCACTCCACTTCGGTGGGCAGGCGCACAAAACCCAGTCCGCCGTCATCCGCCGAGGAACCACGGCCACTCACCGGCAGCAAGTCGCGGTGGTATTTCATCAGCCAGGCGCTGTACACCGCCGAGAAGCGCTCGGCTTCAAAGCGCGACAGTTTCACCTTGGGCAGGCGCCCGGCCATGCCGGTCGGCGCATCGCACGCCGGCGCCGGTTCGCCACTGGCCAGGGACTGCGCCTGGGACATCACCTGGGCGTACTGGCGCGCGGTCACCTCGTACTTGCCGATGAAGTACAGCATGGGCTTGAGCGGAGTCTTGGCGTCGGTCTTCGGCATCAACGGCGCGATGACTTTGTTCCAGTCCTTGGGCAGGTCCTTGAGGGTGAACTGGCCATTGATGAAGTCGCGACGGTAGCCGGAAATAAACGATTGCTGATAACCCGCCTCGCCTTCGGCAAAGGGGTAGCCGAGGCTGATCTCGCGGTCATCCAGGGTGCCCTGGGCCAACACGTAGGCGTAGCGGAACACCATGTTGCCTTCACAAGGCAACGGCAGGCTGACGTCGCCTTCCAACGGCTTGGGGTTGTCGAGCTTGTCACTCGCCTCATCGGCCCAGGCCATCGAGGCCAGGGTCAGCGCCACACAGGCGCCCAGCAACTTATACATCTCTGATTCCTTCAGAAGCCTGGATCCGCGCCACTCGCCAACCACCACACGCCGCCGCCACGGCGCTGACGCCGAGGACTGCAACCAGGGCCAGGCCGTAATGGCGCGCCAGCAGGTGGCTGGCGTATTCGCCCGGCACCTGCACGAATAATTCATTCAAGCCCGACTCGGCCAGGCCATACAGCCCGGCACTGAGTACGGCGGCGAAACCCGCGCTGTACTGCGCCTGCACCACCACGAATAACAACAACCCACCGGTGGAAAACCCCAACAGGCGCAACACTGATAACTCACGCCGCTTGCGCGCGACGCAGGCCAGGGCACCGGCAAAAATGGCCGCAAATGCCCCCGCCAACGCCAGCCCGCAGATTACCCAGAACACGATCGACAGGTTGCGGCTCAACGACTGCACCTGCGCGATGGTCTGCGCCTGGGTCGACACCAACAGGTTCTGCCCCGCGAAGTACACCCGCAGCGGCTCCACATCGGTAAGGTTGCGGGCATACAGGCGGAACGCCGGGTACACGCGCTGCTCACTGACGCCTGCAGCCTCCCCGTCCCAACCCAGGGCTGGCACTGCGCGGCCATCGCGGTAATCTTCCGCCGCTTCCAGCAAACCCAGGTCGGCAAACAAACCGTCACGAGCAAAGGCTTCCAGCGGCAACACCGCCAGCACCTGCACGCGCGTGCGCTGGGCTTCGACGCGCCCGGCCACTTGTCGTGCAAAGCTGGTTTCCAGCCAATCGCCAGGCCGCGCCGCCAGCTTTTCGGCGGCGGTGTGGCTCAGCACAATCTGGTCCAGGCCCTTGGGCACCGGCAGGCCGGCCAGCAGTGGGTCACCGGACGCGGTCGGCAGCATCTCCAGGGCCAACGTGCCCACTTGCGCCGTCGCCGCAATCTGCCGCGTACGCGGTATGGCGAACGCCACCTCACTGCGCTCGCCCAGTTGCTCGATAAACGCACTGCTGAATCGACCACCGCCCAGCGGAATAATTTCACGGGTGGCGGGGTCGGTCTGCAAACGTTCGGTCAAACTGCTAACCAGTCCAAATTTCAGGCCGAATAACACCAGCAGCGGCGCGATCACCGCCACCAGCGCCAGCACCGAACAGGCCGACAGCCAGGCATCGTTGCGGTAATCCTGCCAGGCCAGCGACGCCACCAGACCGATGCGCATCAGCACACCTCCCCGAGGGTGGCGGTGACGCCGCCATCGGTGTCGCGACGGCAACTGATGCGTCGCACCTGCAAGCCACTGGCGCGGGCCAGGGGCTCGTCGTGGGTGGCGATCACACAGGCTGCACGGTGTTCACGGGCCTGGGCCAGCAATGCGTGCATCACGCGCTCGGCATTCAGGGGGTCGAGGGACGCCGTCGGCTCGTCCGCCAGCACCAGTTGCGGCGCATGGGCCAGGGCGCGGGCACAACTGACGCGCTGGCGCTGCCCCACCGACAGCGTCGCCGGTTTCTTGGCCAACTGGTCGCTGATCTCCAATTGCTCGGCCAGGCGCGCCACGCTGCCATCGTCCTTCAAGCCCAGCAGTTGCCGGGACAAGGCGATATTGCCGCGCACATCGAGAAAGCCCAGCAGGCCGCCGGTTTGCAGCACATAGCCCAAGTGCTGGCTGCGCAGCGCGGCCAATGCGGATTGCCGATCAGCGCGCCACAGCCCGGCAATGTCCTGCTGATAAAACTCGAACTGCCCGACCTGATCCGGCGCCAAGACCAGCGCCAGCAGGTCGAGCAAGGTGCTTTTGCCGCAACCGCTGGGCCCGACAATCGCCACTTGCTCGCCCGCACGCAGCGCCAGCGCCGGGATCACCAGGCTATAGCGCTGGCTACCGACGCCCCGGCTCTTGTGCACCGCGTTCAGGGTGAGCATCACGGCAACGTCGACAACGGAACGCGGTACAACGCATCGCCCGGCTCGGCATCGCCGAAACGGACCCAGTTGGCCAGGTCATTGTGGAAGGTTTCGTAGAGGCGGATTTTCGAGTCCAGCTCGTCAATAAAGTCTTCCTGCTCGGCCACGCTCAACGACAACCACAGGTCCTGGGTCATGTTCAGCGATTTGCTGCGGTACGGCAGGCCTTCGAGGTATTCGCCGAGAATGCCGCCGTCGGCCAGATTGCCGCCCTTGCGCAGGGCCTGCGGGTCCCGGCTCATGTAGGCCGAGGCACTGGCGATTTCCTGGAAGAAGTCCTTGGGCGAGGTCTGGGTCTTGCGCGCCGCGTCGACGATCAGTTTCAGTGACTGCTGCAGATCGTTGAGCTGCAACTTGGTCAGCATCACGCACACCTGGAACGCCGGCAGTGCCGGGTTGGTCAGGTCGCGGTCGGCGGTCCAGGCGCTGACCAGTTGCGGCGCCTGGCTCGCGGTTTTGCGGCCGAGGAAATCCATGTGCATGGCATAGCCGACCGCTGCGGACTTATCCGCCAGGCTCGGTGCGCTGCTCAGCAACGGCACCGGCTGCGGCGTGTTGCTGCGCACCTGATGCACAAGGTTGGCGAACACCGTGCCGATCTCATCCACCCGCTCGCCGAGCTTGCGCACATCGCCACCGGGCACCGCGGTGTACAGGTCGCCAATCTGCGGGTTGGCGTCGGCAGTGAGGATGCGGTACTGGCTCTCGGCACCGGCGTGGGTTTTCTTGCCGGCGTCGGTGCGCAGGTGCAAGGCGTAGATCTTGATCTGCTTGCCCAGCGCGGCCTGGCGCACTTCGGCTTCGTTCATCTGGGTGGCGGCGAACGGGTCATTCTTGCGCAGCGCACCGGCGTCGGTAACCAGCAGGATGATGCGCCCGCCATAACCGGACCAATCCATGCCGTCTACCGCCTGCATAACCCCGGCGAACGCATCTTCGTTGAAGGAGTGGCTGGACACGGTGGACGCCTTGACCTGGCGCGCCATGTCGAGGAAGCGTTGCGGATCGCGGCCCTGATCGAGGCTGATCAGAGTCTTGGCCACGTATTCCAGGCCCGGGGTTTTCTTGATGCTGCTGCGAAAACCGACCATGCCGAAGCTGACACTGTCCAACTCGCCGCGCTCGGCGATGCGGGTTTGCAACTCGTGCACCACATCGCGGATCTGGTCGATATAGGGCTGCATCGACACGGTGGTGTCCACCACCAGCACCACGGCCGTGCGGAAGGCGTCGGCGTTGGCATTCATCACCGGCGTCGCGGGTTTGGCGGCCGCGCTGCTGCCGGGGTCGATGGAGGCGACATTGAGTAACTGCACCGGTTGGCCGTTTTCGTCGAAGCTCTCTTTGGAGTCGAAGATCGGCAACAGGTAGAACTGGTTCTGCGGGACGGCGCTGGCGGCAGGCTCCAACGCGAGGATCTGGCTGTTGTCTTCGCTGTTTTTCTGCGCCTTGGCCAGCACGCCTTTGGCGGCGGAAGGGTCAGCCAGCAGTTTTTCCACTTCGCCGGATTGGCGCAGGAACATCACCGGCGCCCGGCCCGAGCGCTCGGTGAATTTCAGCACCAGGCTCTGCTTCCAGTCGCTGACTTGAGACGCAGGCAACCAACCGTCGCTGCGCCCATCGGTGGCCGCGCCGACACGCACCCACGGGCTGCCGTCGACGTCCTTGCGCTGGTACACATAGAGCACGGAAAACGCCGGCAGGGCCTTGCCTGGCGCGCTGCCCGCATCGGTCGAAAGCTTTGCGCCCGGCTTGCTGAGCACGCGCTGGAACAGGGTCTTCTTGCCGGCCATGAGCAACGGGCGTTGGCCGCCATCCGCTTCGGCGACCACTGGCGGCGGTGGCGTGACTTTCGGCACCTCGGCAGCGGGCGGTTTGACCACCGGCTCGTCGCTACCGCTCAACCACCAGTAGCTCGCACCGCCAATCGCCAGTGCAACCGCCACTGCAACCGCCGCCAGCGCCAACACCGGCCCACGGCGCTGCTCGCTGTGCTGGGTCGGCGGCACCACCGGTTGGCGCACCGGCTGGGGTTTATCACTGGGAATCTCGATGGACTCCGGGGTAATGCCCGCCAGGTCGAAACTCATCGGAATCGGCAACGGCCGCACCAGGGTGGCTTCCGGAGAGTCCGCCGGCAGGTTGTCCAAGGCGCGCAACAGCGCCGCCGCATCCGGGAAACGCTCAGCCGGGTCCTTGGCCAACAGCTTGCGCAGCACGTCCTGATAACGGCCATGGTGCACCGGCAGTTCCGGCAGCGGTTCGGTCAGGTGCGCCAGCGCCGTGGAGAGTGCATCGGTGCCGGTGTAAGGCAGCTTGCCGACCAGAATCTCGTACAGCACCACGCCCAGCGCATACAGGTCGGCGCGGCCATCGATCTCCTGGCCCCGCGCCTGTTCCGGGCTCATGTAGCTGGGGGTGCCCACGGCAAACCCGGCCTGGGTGAATTGCGTGCGGTCATCCAGCGACTTGGCGATACCGAAGTCGGACAGCACCGCCGTGCCATCGGCGCGAAACAGGATGTTCGCCGGTTTCACATCGCGGTGCACCAGGCCCTGGGCGTGGGCGTAGCCCAGCGCCGAGGCGATCTGGCGGATCAGCGTCACACCCTGCTCCGGTGTCATGCCGGCGGCGATGCGCTCCTTGAGGGTGCCGTTGGGCAGGTATTCCATGGCCATGTAGTACAGCTCACCGACATTGCCGATGTCATGGATGGTCACCGTGTGCGGGTGCGACAAGCGCGCCAGGGTCTTGCCCTCGCGCAGGAAGCGCTCGCAGAATGTTGGATCGGCCGCCAGCGCCGCCGCCATCACCTTCAACGCCACCTTGCGCTCCAGCGAGCGCTGCGTCGCCAGGTACACGCTGGCCATGGCGCCTTCGCCGATCTCGCCTTCGATGTCATAACCGGGGATGACGATGTTCATGGCGATACCTTCACGACAATGGCGGTGATGTTGTCCGGCGCGCCACGGTTGAGCCCCAGGTGCACCAGGCTGCGCACGATTTCGTCCGGCGCGTCGTGGCTGAGCACATCGCGGATTTCATGGTCTTCGACGGTCTTGTTCAGGCCGTCGCTGCACAGCAGGTAGCTGTCACCGGGGGCGATCAGCAGGTCGACCACCGCCAGGTCCAAGTGGGCTTCCACACCAATCGCACGGGTGACGATGTTGGCGCGCGGGTGCGCACGCGCGTCGGCCTCGCTGAGCAGGCCGCTGTCCTGCAGGTCCTGGACGTAGCTGTGGTCGCGGGAGATGCCTTCGAGCACGCCGTCGCGCAGGCGGTACAAGCGACTGTCGCCGGCCCACAGGCACACACCGCGCAGGCCACGGGCGGCCAGCACCACCACGGTGCTGCCCATCATGGTCACGCCACGGTTGGCGGTTTCTTCGCGCACGGCTGCGTTGATGCGCAGCAGGTCATTGCGCAGCGCTGCCGTGTATTCATCCAGGGAGCGCCCCACCGGCACGCTGCGCAGGCTGTCGACGATCAGGCTGCTGACATAGTCGCCCGCCGCATGCCCGCCCATACCGTCGGCCACTACCCACAGGCGGTTTTCCGGCAGGTCCAGGCAGGCGTCTTCGTTGACCTGGCGGACCATGCCCACATGGCTTTTGCTCGCGGATTTGTACGTCGACCCCATCTACACCACACCTTCTTGTCCGAGCAAAAACTGCGCAAAATCGCTGGCGGCAGGCAGGCCCTGACACCGCAGCAAACCAGGGGAAATACGTTGCGAACCACGCCCCCACCACAGGCTCGCGCCGTCGCAGGCCTGTTCGGCCAGGGCCGTCATGCGCTGCTGCGGCACGGTCGCGGCCACCCGTTGCAGGCCGGCGAAACGGCTGTCCACGGCACGCGGCTCACTCGCCGGCAAGCCCAGGCCATCGAGGCCATCGTTGAAACCTTCAAAGGTCGCACCGGTATCCAGGGTGCTGAGCAACAGCGCCTCGGCCTGCTCGAACCAAGTGTCCGGCCCGCCCACCAGGGAGGCCGGATTGGTGTCGTGATCGAGCAACGCCACCACCGCCAGCGGGAAGTAGCGCCCCACCCGATCGATGCTCGGCATCACCACGCCCGCCGCCGCATCCGGCCCGCACACGCCCGACGCCAGCACAAAGCGCCACAGCGGGCTGACCAGGTAAGTATTTAGCCATTCACCGCCGAGGCTGTTCTGACTGGCCAGCAAACCCGCCGCCAGCCAGCTGTCCCACGGGCCGATAAAGCTCTGGGGCAAGGCGCGGCTGACAAAGTCGCCACGGCTGGCCAACTTGCCGTAGAAACCCAGCGTCGTCATAGCCGCTCCGGAAGGCTGAAGCCACTGAGCACGCGGCTCTTGAACGGGTTGAAGGCACTGTTGGCGCGCAACTCGTAGGCAATGCTCGCACCGTCGACGCGCAGGCGCAGGTTGAAGCGGTCCGGTGAATTGCCGGCGGTAAGATCCGACTGCTCCAGCAAGCGGAACCACGCCCACGGCCCGTCCAGGGTCACGCCGGAACGGCCACTGGCCGAGGGCGGCATGATGGAAATCCGCACCACGCCAATGCTGCCGGGGTTCGGCCATTGCATCGCCACCGGGCGGCTGGGGCCGTGGTCGTAGCTCAGTTGCTGGCCGTCCAAGTCCAGCAGGAACTGGGTGATGGTCGGGTCCATCGACACTGGCTTGAGTTCAAACCGCACGATTGGCTGGGTGCCACCGGAGCGGAAGAACGCATCGCGGATCGTCGCGGCACGCTGGAAGGTTTGCAGCACGCCCGGAGCAATCCCCAGCTTCTGCGCCGCGCCCGGCTGCCAGCGCCAGGTCTGCGCGGACGTATCGACGTAAGGCTGCAGGTATTTGCGGAAGTAGTTGTCCATCACTCCGCCCACGCCGAAGAACTGGCCGAAGTCATCCAGGGTGGCGTCCCGTGCACTGCCCGGCGACATCGGGTAACGCCCGGCGAGGGACTGGCGATACACGTTGACCACTTCGCTGACCCAGGCTGCGTTCAATTGGTTGCGCACGCCGCCCATCATGCTGTTGGTGGTGGAGTTGACCACCGACTTGACCATGCCTTGCACCAGCGGCGGCTGGCGCTCGGCATTCAGACTGACCCGAGTCGCCGCAGCCGCCGCCTGGTTCTTCGCCTCGCCGAGCAACGCATCGCCGCTGGCGCCGACCATGGCGCTGACCTGCACATACAGCGCGTTCATGTCGGTGAGCAGGCCGTCGATAGCCGCCGGTTCGCCTTCGTTCTTGCTGACAATGCTGTTGAGCTGGGCGAAGTGCGCGGTCACCGGATCCTCCGCCGCCGCAGGCGCATTGGCCGTCGGTTGCTCCTGGCCGAGCAGGCTGCCCAGGCGCTCCTTGAGCTTGTCGACGCCCCCTTCTACCGGCACGCCTTTGGCGGCCAGTTGCCGCTCTTCGGCTTGCAGGTCGGTTTCCTTGGCCACCGCCACCAGCAGTTTTTTCAGCGGCGAGGTCGGGCCGGAAATCACCCGCAGTACATCGGCCGCCTGGGCCACGCTGGTGATCGGCACAAAGTCGATGTCCGCCAGCAACGCATCCCACTGGCGCTGGTAATCCTGGAAATACAGGCGCCGCACATCGGCGGCCAGGCTCACTACGTTCTGCTGGTCAGCCTGTTCGTTGCCCAACACCCACTGTTCTTCAGCGAGGGTGCCGGTCTGGTTCAGGCTGCTCAGCAGAAACGCCTGGCGATAGCCCTTGGCGGTGAAGAAGCCACTCAACGGCTCGCCCAGCGGCTTGCCGCTCTTGCGGCTGAACACCAGCGCGGCGTCACGGCCGGCGGCTTCGTTGAGGCGAAAGTCCGGGATGCCCTCGGGCAGTTTCTGGCGCTTGACCCGGTCATATACGCGCTGGGCCACTGGAAGTTGTTGCAACTGGCGGCGCAGGTCGTCGATCAGCCGTTGATCCAGGCGCGCGTTCGGCGGGTGGCGTTCGAACAGCGACTGCAAGTGCCCGGCCAATGCCTGGCGCTGATCCGCCGGCAGGTCGCGGGGCAGGTTGCGGTCCCAGTCCAGGGCAATCCACGCCTTGATGAAGTCCGGGTCGTAATGCTCGGCGTCAGCCAGCATCAGGTAAGCCTTGAGGCCTTCGTAGAGGAAGTCGGAATTGCCGCCGCCGTGCAGTTGTTCTTCGATGCGCGTCACCAGGCGTGGCGCGAACACCGCGATCAGCAGCTTGCGGTAGACGCTGGCGGACTCGGCTTCAAGCATATCGCCCTGATACAGCCCCAGGCCTTCGGACCAGCTCGGCGAATCGCCCGCCAGGTTTTTCACGGCGTTGAGCAACGGCAGCACGGCGAGCACTTCGCGCTGCGCCGGGCTCAGGTTCTGTACGGCCTGGCCCAGCGGCGCGACTTTCTGGTCGACTTGGGCGATGTAGGCCTGGTTGGCGCGGTAACTCACCCACCACAGGCCGCTGACCACCACGACCAATGCCACAGTGGCGGCCAGCACACCCCGCGCAATCCACTTGCGCCGCCGCTCGACCTTCGGGTTCACCCCCACCAGGCCACGCTCGGCAAACGCCACGGCGGTGAAGAGTTTTTCGATGAAGTAGCTGCGCCCGGTGCCGCTCTGGCGCGCCAAATGCTGGCGGTCCAGGTTCATGCTCTGGGCCATGGCGCCGATCAGGCGGTCAATCGGGCTGCCTTCCTGGGTGCCGCTGGTGAAGTACACGCCGCGCAGCAACACGCGCTCTTCAAAGGCATTGGGTTTGAACACGCCTTCGAGGAAGCTTTGCAGGCAGTCCTTCAACGCGCCGAACTGCTGCGGGAAGCCGTAGATCAGGTCGCGCCGCGCCGGGTCGCGCTCCTGTTGCAGGCGTTCGACCAGGCGTTCGTTGAGGCGCTGTTCCAGCCCGGCGAACTCGCTTTGCAGGTGTGCCAATGGGCTGTCGCTGTTTTTGCCATCGTCCAGGGCAAAGGTCATGCCCCACACCTGGGCGCGTTCCTCCTTGCTCAGGTTGTCGAAGAACTCCATGAAGCCCGGCACCAGGTCGAGCTTGGTCAGCATCAGGTAGATCGGGAAGCGCACGCCCAGTTGGGTGTACAGCTCCTGGATACGCAGGCGGATGGCAGCGGCATGGGCAGCGCGCTCGGCGTCAGTGCCCAGCAGCAGGTCCGACAGGCTGATGGCGATAAACGCACCATCGATGGGGCGACGTGAGCGCTGTTTTTTCAGCAGGTCGAGGAAGCCCAGCCACGCGGCCTTATCCACCGTGGAGTTGCTGTCCTGAGTGGTGTAGCGGCCGGCGGTGTCGAGCAGCACGGCTTGATCGGTAAACCACCAGTCGCAGTTGCGCGTACCGCCGACACCACGCACGGCGCCGGCGCCCAGTTGCGCGGCCAACGGGAAATGCAGGCCGGAATTGACCAGCGCGGTGGTCTTGCCCGAACCCGGCGGGCCGATGATCACGTACCACGGCAGTTCGTAGAGGTTGCGGCGCTCATCGCCACCGAGCTTGGCCTTTTTCAGCAGGGCCAGGGCCTCGTCCATGCGCTGGCGCAGGGTGGTGAGTTCTTCGGCGGTGGCGACGCTGTTGGGGTCGGCCGGGGTTTCGGCGGCCAGGCTGCGCATCACTTCGGCGGCCTGACGCCGGGCCTGGATGATGCGGAACACGCGGTAGGCCAGCCATACCGCGAATACCAGGACGATCAGCGCCCAGCGCCGGCCTTCCGGTACCAGCACGTCGAGCAACGGCCCGACAAACCAGATGATCAGGCTCAGGGCAATCAAACCCAGCACGGGGATCACCCAGCGAATCATGAAACTGAAAAACGCCTTCACTCGACGCCCTCCGCCAATACGGTGATTTCAACCCGACGATTGCGGGCACGGCCTTCGGCAGTGGCGTTGGTCGCCACCGGCTCGGTGTCGCTGCGGCCCTCGGCACTGAAGCGCTCGGCCTGGCCGGTCTTGGCCGCCAGGATCTCCAGCACCGACTTGGCCCGCGCTTCGGACAGCGCCCAGTTGGACGGGAAGCGCAGCGTGGCAATCGGGCGGTTGTCACTGTGCCCGGTCACCCGCACCTGGCCCTTGACCTTGCGAATGGCGTCGGCGATACGCAGCATCAGCGGCTGGTAGTCGTCGACGATGCTGGAACTGGCGGAGGCGAACAGCTCATCGCCACGAATGGTCACCACGGAACGGTCGACCGCATCCTCCACCGCCACGCGGCCGGCCTTGATGTCTTCCACCAGGAAGCCCGCCAGGCGCGGGCGCTCGATGACTTTGGGCTGCGCCACCGGACGGTCGATGGCTTGCACCGGAATCTCGCCCAGGGCATGGATATTCTTGAACACCGGCTCGGCATCCGACGCCAGCTTCATGCGCAAGCCAAACAGCAACGCCAGTAACAACGCCAAGCCGATGGCCACGGCGATCCACGGCGGCATGAATTGCGCCAGGCGGTCGCGGGCCACGGTCACGCCGCGCCAGTGCGGCGACAGCTCACGCTCATGCTCGCCACGCGCACTGCGAATGGCCGCGGCGGTGCGTTCGCGCAGGGTCTCCAGCTGGCTGCGACCGTCGTTCATTACGCGGTAGCGGCCTTCGAAACCCAGGCACATGCACAGGTACAACAGCTCCAACAGGTACAGGCGTTCCCGTGGACTTTGCAGGCAGTGGTCCAACAGTTGGAAGACTTTTTCGCCGCCCCAGGCCTCGTTGTGCACGGTGATCAGCAGGCTCTGCTTGCCCCAGTCACTGGTGCTGCCCCAGGGCGTGCTCAACACCGCCTCATCCAGCGCAGTGCACAGCGCGTAACGCGCCAGCAGCACTTCGTTACGGGCGATGCCAGCGGCTTCGGCACGCTCTTCGAACTGGCGCAGGTAGGCCAGCAATTGTGCGCGCAAGCTGGCTGGCGCCGGGTGGGCGATGGTGTTGCGCAGGCGCGTCAGCAGCGCCAACAGCGGACCGGCGGCACTTTCCAGCGGGTTGAGGCCGTGGCTCTTGCCGGTGAGCATCGGTGCGGCCGGCATGGCCAGGGGCGAAGGTTCGGCACGCACAGGCTCCGGCGCCCGGCCACCCGGACGCGGCATGAACTGGGTGCGGTCATCATCATTGGGATGCATCGCGGATTATCCTCGGATCGCCCAGAAGGCCAGGTTCAAGCCCGGGAACTGCCCGGCGATATGGAAGGCAAAACCGCCGGAATTGCCCAGTTGTTGCCAATGCTCGCTGCCGCGATCGAGCTCGTAATACGTCGAGCCTGCGTGGTACGGCAGTTGGCGTGGCGCCACCGGCAGAGGCAACAGGCCAATACCCGGCAGTTGCAGGTTGACCAGGTCGCGGATGTGCTCCACCGAGCCGACTTTGCTCTGCTGGCCGAAGCGTGCGCGCAGGGTTTCGCCGGGCACATCGGCGCGCACCACCAGGATGAAACTGGCGTTGTCGAGCAGAGTCTTGTCGGCCAGCATCGCCACGTGCACGCCATAGGCTTTCTCGACAATCGGGATCGGTGTGGCCTTGCTGTCGATCAGCATCGACAACGCTTCACGCAATGCCGCCATCACCGGCGCGAAGCTCAGGGCCAGGTCATCGTGCTGATACTGCGGGTATTCCTGGGGGCGACGACCGGAGGTGGAGAAGGTCGAGAACTCGCCGGCCAGGCTGACCAGCTCGCTGAAGAAGCGCTCCGGGTGCAACGGGCTCAACTGGCTCAAATGCTGGACCAGCGGTTGGGCGCGGTTGACCAGTTGCAGCAGCATGAAGTCGGCAATCTCCGACGCGCCACCGGCGCCCGATGCCACCACCCGCCCCGCCAGGGCTTCGCCGCGCTGGTGCAGCAGGCCGAGCAGTTCGCTGCGAAAGGCGGTGAGCGGTTTGCTCGCGGCCACATCCAATACCGGCGGGATGTAGGTGTCATCGAGCACCAATGCGCGGTCGGCACGTTTTTCCTTGATGCGCACCAGGCCCACGGCGGCGTAATCGCTGATGCCATCCTGGGCGGTGAGCAGGCGCAGGGCGCGGGAACCCACGGCCACCGGGGCGCGGTTTTCGAAAGGTGCGTTGTCATCGCGTACTTCGCGCACCTGGCTCACATAACGCGCAGCCTCCAGGGCTTCGCCTTCATCCACGGTATCGCGGGCGCCGGCGCGCTTGAGCGGCAGGGCCAGGTACACCAGGCCGTCGCGCAGGTTGTCATCGATATTCAGCGGGCTTGGCGCCAGGTCATCCTGGGGGATATTAAACGGCGTGCCGTCGGGCAGCAGGCCACGCGCCGACACGATCGCCAGCTTGCCCTGGGCCAGCAGGCCCTGGTCGATCAGCAGCTCGGAAAAACCCCAGGCGCCGGCGGACAACGGGCGACTGCGGGCATCGATCAGGTTTTCCAGGTAACGGTCATGCTGCTGGAAGTGCTGCGTTCCGATGAACATGCCTTCCGACCAGACCACGCGATTGTTCCAGGACATGGGGGCTCCGATTGCTTCTTATTGGGCAGGGCTGGATGGGGTGACCACGACGTCGGCGCGCACGGCACGCACATCGAGGCTGATCTGGTATTCGGTGTACTGGCGCGCGGGCACGTTGATCACCGTGCGCCATTGCGCGCGGTCCAGCTCGCGATAGCCCACCAGCAAACCGATCTGGCGCGTGGACGGGTCGAGGTCACGCTGGATGCTCAGTTGCTCGCCGGGTTGCACCATCACTTCGTCCTGGTCCAGCAGGTCCAGGCCCAGTGTGGATTGCGCACGGTCCGCCAGGGCGAAATAATCGGAGCGGGCGAAGGTGGCGGCGTTTTTCAGTTCGAAGATGCGCACCCTTACCGGGGCGGCCTGGCCGTTGGCACCGGGGTTGAGCCCGCTGATCGCATGGAAGTGCAGCTCGACGGCGGCCGTATCCACTTCGGCCTCGGCGGCTGTTTCGGGCTTGGCGGTGTCTTTGGCACACGCCGTCAGCAAAAGCAGTGTGGCGACTGCGAGTAAAAACCTGGGAATCATCCTGCGTCCTCAATGACGTACTTAGCTATCCGTTAAATCCATGTGCTGCGGTTCAGCGTCGCTGTCGTGCGCTGTGTTCTTCGTAGGCCCGGCTGAATTCGCGGCCGAACAGGTCCTGGAAATCTTCCTGGGCCTCGCGGGAAATATTGCTGTAGAGCTCGGTGAACTGCTGCCAGTACTGGGCCTGGCGCGAACCGTTGAAAAGGCTCGACAGCCCGCCGGGCTTGCCCATGCGTTCTTCCAGTTGCGTCGGTTCAAAGCGGCTGAGCAGGTGCTTGATCGCCGCTTCCACGCCGGCCATCACCGCCAACTGGTGGGCGCGCAGGTCGTTGAAACTGTCGCGTACGGCGAGGTCGGGTGCCATAAACGCCTGGTTGCCGTGGCGCAGGAGCAGCAGTAACGCTTCGTCGGCATTCGGGGCGAATTTCAACGGATTGTTTTCTGCCGGCTGGATCATGGTCTGCTGCATGCGGAACTCGCCCTTGAGGCTGGCGCGGGCCCGCAGCACGTCGATCAGGCCTTCGACCATCAGGCGGTAGCTGCGGCCGATATTTTCCATCTGGGCCTCGGCCTGGGCTTTGTCCAGGCGCAGTTGGTCCAGGCCCGCACCACGCAGGAAGGCTTGCAGAAGGTCCGGTTGCTGGCTTTCCGCCACGGGCGGCGGGGGCTCGACCACCGGGGGCGGCTGGATGACCGGTGGCGGCGCAGGTGGCGGCGCAGCGCTGACGACGGGTGCTGGCGTGTCGCCAAACAGGTCCCAGTCTTCGGGAATCACCGCGCCCGACACCACCGGCGGTGCCACTACCGGCACAGCCACCGGTGTCGGCGGGCGGAAGTCATGTTGCTCGGAAGGCACGTGGTCCGGCACGGTTGGCGGCGGTACGGCGGTAGGACTGAGGAAGTCGAACAGGTCCGGCAGCGTGTCCATCGATGAAGCGCCCTGGAATTGCGGCGCAATCACCGGAACAGGCGCGGGCTTATTCGACACGGCGCCCATCAGCGCTTCGAAACTGTTCGGCGACTCGCCGGCAAACGGCTGGCTGTCGACGGCCTGTACGTTGAAATCGATACGCGCCTGGATCTCGTAATCGCCGATGCGGATCAGCTCGCCATCTTGCAACAGCTCGCTGTTACCCCTGCGCAAACGAATGCCGGCGTTAACCAACTCCACTCCGTTGGTACTGTTATCAGTTAAATAATAACGGCCATCTTTGTACTGAATAACGCAGTGCTGCGAGGAGACCAGACGCTCAGGATCAGGCAATACCCAGTCATTGTCCGAGCTGCGGCCGATAGCCATCGAGCCCTGATTCATGGACTTTTCGGAGCACTGCCCAGGGGTAATCTTGTGATAACTAGTGATAGTCAAACACAGCGACATCTCGCCTCCTTGCTGATACTTCGCGCGCGGTCGATTCCCGGGACAGCGCTTCCCGGGATATCCCCATCAGGTCGAGCAATCGACCGACCAAAACCTGCCAATACCAGCATGATCGCTGATCTTAGCTGGGCTCTATGACAAAAATCCTGTCCCGGTACGTCGTTCGACCCACCAGTCGCGCAGGTTGTTAAGCACCGCACATCTGTCACAGAGGGCGAATAGCTTACCTTGACAAGGCATAAGTACTACACCAAAAATGCACAACTTCTTGAATACCAGTGATGGCACATTAGTGGCATCTTGCTTATATGACCAAGAAAACATGCAAAGTTCCTTACGCAACTAATGCATGAATTGCCCGCTATCTAACGGGCTGATAGGGAGATCAAATACAGTGGATGTGCCGTTGCTGCTCACCGCCGTTTCCGCGACTTCGCCCTGTGGCGAAGACATGGAATATGACGCGCAATTTCTGCAATTGGAGCGTGATGCCAAGGGCCAACCCGAGCGCAGCATGGGCGACTCGATCCTGCCCGCTGAACCGCCGGAATGGCGCAGCATCCAGCAGCAAAGCCTCGACTTGCTCGCGCGCAGCAAAGACCTGCGCATCACCCACTTCCTGTTGCAAAGCGCCCTCGCCCTCCAAGGCGTGGCCGGCCTGGCCGAAGCGCTGACGCTGATCGATGCGCTGCTGCGCGATTACTGGGCCGACCTGCACCCGCGCCTGGACGCCGACGACGATAACGACCCTACCGTACGCATCAACGCCCTCACCGGCCTGACCTGCGACACCAACATTCGCCTGCTGCGCGAAAGCATCCTCACGCGCTCGCGCACCTTCGGCCCCGTGAGCCTGCGCGCGGCGCTCAACGCCAGTGGCCTATTGAGCTTCCCCGATGAACAACTCGGCGCGCAGCAGCTCAACGCCGCGTTCCTCGACAGCGACCCCGAGCAGCTACAGGCCACCCGCGACGCTCTGATTACGGCGCGTGCGGCGTGCGAAGCGATCGAACAACAAGTCAACGATCAGGTCGGTTCCGCCCAGGGCGTGGACCTCAGCGCCTTGAAGCAGCTGCTCAAGCAGGCGTTGCAGATACTCAATCAAGCAGTGCCCGGCGCCGCCGGCAGCAGCGAACCCGAGGCCGTCAGTGACGACAATGCCCCCTCGGCCGACTTCGCCGCCGCCCCCGCAGCACCGCGTCCCGTTGGCGATATCGCCAGCCGCGACGATGTGCTGCGCAGTCTCGACAAGATCCTTGCGTACTACACCCGGCACGAGCCTTCGAGCCCGCTGCCGGTGCTGTTGAACCGGGCGAAGAATCTGGTGCACGCCGACTTTGCGGCCATCGTGCGCAATCTGATTCCCGACGGCATGTCCCAATTTGAAAACCTGCGCGGGCCGGACGGCGAGTAAGCCATCCGACTGTGCAGTAACAACACCGTCGCTCAAGCGACCAGGAGCAGCAACGTGGCGAAGCAAAGTTCTCAGAAATTCATCGCGCGCAACCGTGCGCCTCGAGTGCAGATCGAGTACGACGTCGAGCTCTACGGCGCCGAGAAAAAGGTCCAGCTGCCCTTCGTAATGGGCGTGATGGCCGACCTCGCCGGCAAGCCTGCCGAGCCGTTGGCGCCGGTGGCCGACCGCAAGTTCCTTGAAGTGGACGTCGACAACTTCGACTCGCGCCTCAAGGCCATGCAGCCGCGCGTGGCGTTTCACGTACCGAACGAACTGACCGGCGAAGGCAACCTGAGCCTGGACATCACCTTCGAAAGCATGGACGACTTCAGCCCGGCCGCCGTGGCACGCAAGGTCGACTCGCTGAATCAACTGCTCGAAGCCCGCACCCAGCTGGCCAACCTGCTGACCTACATGGACGGCAAGACCGGCGCTGAAGAAATCATCATGAAGGCGATCAAGGATCCGGCACTGCTGCAAGCACTTGCCAGCGCGCCTAAGCCTGCAGGGGACCAGTAATCATGACTGACAATACCGCCCGCGAAGGCTCCCAGATCCTGGGCACCCAGACCGAAGAAGCCAGCGAGTTCGCCAACCTGCTGCTGCAGGAATTCAAGCCCAAGACCGAGCGCGCCCGCGAAGCCGTGGAAACCGCCGTGCGCACCTTGGCCGAACAGGCCCTGGCGCAAACCGACCTGGTCTCCAATGACGCGATCAAGTCGATCGAATCGATCATCGCTGCCATCGACGCCAAGCTGACCGCCCAGGTCAACCAGATCATCCATCACCCGGACTTCCAACAGCTGGAAAGCGCCTGGCGTGGCCTGCACTACCTGGTCAACAACACCGAGAGCGATGAGCAGCTCAAGATCCGTGTGCTCAACATCTCCAAGCCGGACCTGCACAAGACCCTGAAGAAATTCAAGGGCACCGCGTGGGACCAGAGCCCGATCTTCAAGAAGATGTACGAAGAAGAATACGGCCAGTTCGGCGGCGAACCCTACGGCTGCCTGGTGGGCGACTACTACTTCGACCAGTCGCCACCCGACGTGGAACTGCTGGGCGAACTGTCGAAAGTCTGCGCCGCCATGCACTCCCCGTTCATCGCTGCCGCTTCGCCGACCGTGATGGGCATGGGCTCGTGGCAAGAGCTATCGAACCCACGCGACCTGACCAAGATCTTCACCACCCCGGAATACGCCGGCTGGCGTTCGCTGCGTGAATCGGAAGACTCGCGCTACATCGGCCTGACCATGCCGCGCTTCCTGGCGCGCCTGCCGTACGGCGCCAAGACCGACCCGGTGGAAGCCTTCGCCTTCGAAGAAAACACCGACGGTGCCGACAGCTCCAAGTACACCTGGGCCAACGCCGCGTACGCGATGGCGGTGAACATCAACCGTTCGTTCAAGCACTACGGCTGGTGCTCGCGCATCCGTGGCATCGAGTCTGGCGGTGAAGTGGAAAACCTGCCGGCCCACACGTTCCCGACCGATGACGGTGGCGTGGACATGAAGTGCCCGACCGAAATCGCCATCAGCGACCGCCGTGAAGCGGAACTGGCGAAAAACGGTTTCATGCCGCTGCTGCACAAGAAAAACACCGACTTCGCCGCGTTCATTGGCGCGCAGTCGTTGCAGAAACCGGCCGAGTACGATGACCCGGACGCCACCGCCAACGCCAACCTGGCCGCGCGCCTGCCGTACCTGTTCGCCACCTGCCGTTTCGCTCACTACTTGAAGTGCATCGTGCGCGACAAGATCGGTTCCTTCAAAGAGAAGGACGAGATGCAGCGCTGGTTGCAGGACTGGATCCTCAACTACGTGGACGGTGACCCGGCGCACTCCACCGAAACCACCAAGGCCCAGCACCCATTGGCTGCCGCCGAAGTGATCGTGGAAGAAGTCGAAGGCAACCCTGGGTACTACAACTCCAAGTTCTACCTGCGCCCGCACTACCAGCTCGAAGGGCTGACGGTGTCGCTGCGCCTGGTATCCAAGCTGCCTTCGGCGAAAAGCGCGTAAACCACCGATGAGCTAGCTCTTCTGTGGGAGGGGGCTTGCCCCCGATGGCATCACCGGGGTGTAACTGACACACCGAGGTGCCTGCATCGGGGGCAAGCCCCCTCCCACACAAAAGCACTGCCCATTTGGAGTTAATCAAATTCAGTGGCCCACGCCACACAGGGAGAAAACATGGCTGTTGATATTTTCATCAAGATCGGCGACATCAAGGGCGAGTCCATGGACAAGGCCCACAAGGACGAAATCGACGTGCTGAACTGGAGCTGGGGCATGGCCCAGTCCGGCAACATGCACGTGGGCGGCGGTGGCGGCGCGGGCAAGGTGAACATCCAGGACCTGTCGCTGACCAAGTACGTCGACAAGGCTTCGCCGAACCTGATGATGCACTGCGCCAGCGGCAAGCACATCGACAAGGTCAAGCTGACCGTGCGCAAGGCCGGTGGCGAAAGCCAGGTCGAGTACATGGTGATCAACCTGGAAGAAGTGCTGGTGACCTCGCTGAGCACCGGCGGTTCGGGCACCGATGACCGCCTGACCGAGAACGTCACCCTGAACTTCGCCCAAGTGATGGTCGACTACCAGCCGCAGAAAGCCGACGGCACCAAAGACGGCGGCGCGATCAAGTTTGGCTGGAACATCCGTTCCAACACCAAGCGCTGATAGCCCTGGTGGCCGTGGCGCCATGCCACGGCCCCTGGTTTTTTGTCCCTCTCGCAACCCGTCCGTGGAGCTGCTTTGGTGGTAACTGAAATCGCTTCCCGCGACCGTCTGCAACCGTCCCTGTTGGACCGGCTGACGGACGACGATCCAACCAATCCCAAGGAAAGCGCCGACAAACGCGTGCTGTCCCTGACCCAATTGAAAGCCTCGGTGCTGCGTGACCTGGCGTGGCTGCTCAACACCACGTCGTTGCTCGATGCCGATGCCACACTGCACACTCCAGCCGGCACCTCGGTGGTCAATTACGGCCTGCCGGCGCTGGCGGGCAACAGTGTTTCCAGCGTGGATATCAAGGCGCTGGAAGCCCTGATCTACCAGGCCATCGCCACCTTTGAGCCGCGCATCCTGCGCCACACCCTGCGTGTCAAAGCCCGTGTCGGCCATGGCGAAATGAACCACAACGCCCTGAGTTTCGAGATCGAAGGCGACCTGTGGGCCCAGCCGGTGCCGTTGCGCCTGTTGCTGCAAACCGACCTCGACCTGGAATCCGGCCACGTACGCGTGGTCAATGCCGACCAGCGGAGGCGCCCATGAACCCGCGCCTGCTGGAGCTGTACAACCAGGAACTGCACCACGTGCGCGAAAGCGCCGCGGAGTTCGCCAAGGAATACCCGAAGATCGCCAGTCGGCTGACCCTGTCCGGTATGGACTGCGCCGACCCGTACGTCGAACGCTTGCTCGAAGGCTTTGCCTACCTCACGGCCCGCGTGCAGCTCAAGCTCGACGCCGAGTACCCGACCTTCACCCACAACCTGCTGGAAATCGCCTACCCGCACTACCTGGCACCGACACCGTCGATGACGGTGGTGCAGTTGCAGACCGACCCGGACGAAGGCTCGCTGGCCAGTGGTTTCCCGCTGCCCCGCGACACCGTCCTGCGCGCCGCCCTGGGCCGCGAAACCCAGACCTGCTGCGAGTACCGCACCGCTCACCCGGTGACGCTGTGGCCGCTGCAGGTGAGCAACGCCGAGTACTTCGGCAACCCTGCCGCCGTATTGGGACGCTTAGCCGCCAGTGAGCCGAAAGCCAAGGCCGGTCTGCGCCTGACCCTGCGCACCGGCGCCGAGCTGCCGTTCAACAGCCTCGACCTGGACAGCCTGCCGCTGTACCTCAGCGGCGCCGACGAGCAACCGTTCCGTCTCTACGAGCAACTGCTGGGCAATGCCTGCGCGGTGTTCGCACGCAAGCCCGGTGGCGATTGGGTCGAGCGCCTGCCGCAAGATGCGCTGCGCTCCCGTGGTTTTGATGACGCCGACGCCGCGATGCCGGTCGTCGCACGCGCCTTCCAGGGCTATCGCCTGCTGCAGGAATACTTCGCCCTGCCCCACCGCTTCCTGTTCGTCGAATTCGCCGAGCTGAGCCGTGCGGTCAAGCGTTGCGACGGCCAGGAGCTGGAACTGATCGTGCTGTTCGACCGCCACGAACCGAGCCTGGAAGGCAGCGTCGGCGCAGCGCAGTTCCTGCCGTTCTGCACCCCGGCGATCAACCTGTTCCCCAAGCGCGTGGATCGTATCCACTTGTCCGACCGGGTCAATGAACACCATGTGATCGCCGATCGCACACGGCCGATGGATTTCGAGATTCACTCCCTGAGCGGCATCACCGGCCACGGCACCGGGCTGGAGCAGCCGTTTTTGCCGTTCTACGCGGTGCGCGACCCGTCGCGCTATGGCCGCGACCAGGCGTACTACACCGTGCGTCGCGAACCGCGCGTACTGTCCAGCGACCAGCGCCGCAACGGGCCGCGCTCCACCTATGTGGGCAGCGAAACCTTTGTCAGCCTGGTGGACAGCCGGCAGTCGCCGTACCGCCACGATCTGCGCCAGCTCGGCGTGACCGCACTGTGCACCAACCGCGATCTGCCGTTGTTCATGAGCGTGGGCAACGGCAAGACCGACTTCACCCTGGCCGACAGCGCGCCGGTATTGTCGGTGCGCTGCGTGGCAGGCCCCAGCCGCCCGCGCCCCAGCCACGCCCATGACGCCAAGGCCTGGCGCCTGATCAGCCAGCTCTCGCTCAACTATTTGTCCCTGAGTGAACAGGGCCAGGGCGCCGGCGCCTTGCGCGAACTGCTGCGCCTGTACGGCGACAGCAACGACGCCGCGCTGCAATTGCAGATCGAAGGCCTGCGCGAGGTCAGCAGCAAAGCCGTGACCCGACGCCTGCCGATGCCCGGCCCGATCGTGTTTGGCCGGGGCCTGGAGATCACCCTGGAATTCGATGAAAACGCGTTTCGCGGCACCGGCGTGTTCCTGCTCGGTGCGGTATTGGAACGCTTCCTGGCACGCTACGTGTCGATCAACAGTTTTACCGAGACGGTGATCCGTACCACCGAACGCGGCGAGATCATGCGATGGAAAGCCAAGCCCGGACGTCGTCCGACCCTGTGAGTACCCTGGATGCGATGCATCAGGAGCCCTGGGAATACGATTTCTTCCAGGCGCTGCGCCGTATCGAGTGCGAATCGCCGGAGCTGCCGCGCCTGGGCCATTCCCTGCGCCTGGCGGATGACCCGCTGCGCCTGGGGCAACAGGCCGATTGCACCTTCGCCCCGGCCACGCTGGCCTCGGTCGACCCCGGCGGCGACGGCAAGCCGGCGCGCCTGGAGCAGTTCTTCTTCGGTCTTGGCGGCCCCAACGGCCCGCTGCCGCTGCACATCACCGAGTACGTGCGCGAGCGTCAGCGCAACAACGCCGACAGCACCAGCAAGCAGTTCCTGGATGTGTTCCACCATCGCCTGCTCAGCCTGTTTTACCGGGCCTGGGCCGAGGCGCGGCCGACCGTCAGCCACGACCGCCCGGACGATGACTACTGGTCGGCACGCCTCGCCGCGCTGAGCGGCCGGGGCATGCCGAGCCTGCTGAATCAGGGGCTGATCCCGGATACCGCCAAGCTGCACTACAGCGGCCACCTGTCGGCGCAAACCCGCTACCCGGACGGCCTGAAGGCGATTCTCAGCGAGTATTTCGGCCTGCCGGTAGAGATCGAAGAGTACGTAGGCCAATGGTTGGAACTGCCCGAACGCAGCCGCGTGAGTGTGAGCGCCAACCGCCTGGGCGTGGACTTTTGCCTGGGCAGCTTCGTGTGGGACCGCCAGCACAAATTCCGTATCCGCCTGGGCCCGCTCACGCTGGATGACTACATGGGCATGCTGCCCGGCCACCAGCCATTCAACGAACTGGTGGCGTGGGTGGCCGAGTACCTGGGCCATGAACTGGACTGGGACCTGAACCTGGTTTTGCAACAACCCGAAGTCCCGGCGCTGCAACTCAACGGCCAGTTCCGCCTGGGCTTCAACACCTGGCTCGGTAAACCCGAGCATGACGCCAACGACCTAATCCTGGCCCGGCACTACGCCGACCACGCCACCACCTCAAGGAATCCAGAGCATGGGTGAAATCAGTCGCGCCGCACTGTTCGGCAAACTCAACAGCGTGGCCTACAAGGCCATCGAAGCCGCCACCGTGTTCTGCAAACTGCGGGGCAACCCGTATGTGGAACTGGCCCACTGGTTTCACCAGTTGCTGCAACTGCAGGACTCGGACCTGCACCGCATCATCCGCCAGTTCAACGTCGAGCCGGCACGCCTGGCCCGTGACCTTACCGAAGCGCTGGACCGCCTGCCGCGTGGCTCGACGTCGATCACCGACCTGTCGTCCCATGTGGAAGAAGCCGTCGAGCGCGGCTGGGTCTACGGCAGCCTGATGTTCGGCGAAAGCCAGGTGCGCACCGGTTACCTGGTGCTGGGCATTCTCAAGACGCCGAGCCTGCGTCACGCGCTGCTGGGTTTGTCCGCCGAATTCGACAAGATCAAGGCCGAGGCCCTGAGCGAACGCTTTGATGAATACGTGGGCGACTCGCCGGAAAACGCGCTCAGCGCCAGCGACGGTTTCAACGCCGGCGCCGTGCCGGGCGAAGCCAGCGGCGCGATGGCGCCGAGTGCGATGGGCAAGCAGGAAGCGCTCAAGCGCTTCACTGTCGACCTGACCGAACAGGCGCGCAGCGGCAAGCTCGATCCGATTGTTGGCCGCGATGAAGAGATCCGCCAACTGGTCGACATCCTTATGCGCCGCCGCCAGAACAACCCGATCCTCACCGGTGAAGCCGGGGTGGGCAAGACCGCCGTGGTCGAAGGCTTCGCTTTGCGCATCGTCGCCGGGGACGTGCCGCCCGCGCTGAAAGACGTAGAGCTGCGCAGCCTCGATGTGGGCCTGCTGCAAGCCGGCGCCAGTATGAAAGGCGAGTTCGAACAGCGCCTGCGCCAGGTTATCGAAGACGTCCAGGCCTCGCCGAAGCCGATCATCCTGTTTATCGACGAAGCTCACACGCTGGTGGGTGCCGGTGGCGCCGCCGGAACAGGTGATGCCGCCAACCTGCTCAAGCCGGCCCTGGCCCGTGGCACCTTGCGCACCGTGGCCGCCACCACCTGGGCCGAGTACAAGAAACACATCGAGAAAGACCCGGCCCTGACTCGCCGCTTCCAGGTCGTGCAAGTCGCCGAACCGTCGGAAGACAAGGCGCTGCTGATGATGCGCGGCGTGGCCTCGACCATGGAAAAACACCACCAGGTGCAGATCCTCGACGAAGCGCTGGAAGCTTCGGTGAAGCTGTCCCACCGCTACATCCCGGCGCGCCAGTTGCCGGACAAATCCGTGAGCCTGCTGGACACCGCCTGCGCCCGCGTCGCCATCAGCCTGCACGCGGTGCCGGCGGAAGTGGACGACAGCCGTCGTCGTATCGAGGCGCTGGAAACCGAGTTGCAGATCATCGCTCGCGAACATGCCATTGGCATTGCGATTGGTGCGCGCCAGACCAATACAGAGGCGCTGTTGAGCGCTGAGCGTGAGCGTCTGGCGACCTTGGAAAGCCGCTGGGCTGAAGAGAAAACCTTGGTGGACGAGTTGCTAGCCACCCGTGCAACGCTACGTGAAAAGGCGGGCGTCGTGGACAGTGGCAACGATGAACTGCGCGCCCAACTGGTCGACCTGCAACAGCGCCTCACCGTCCTGCAAGGCGAAACCCCGCTGATCCTGCCCACCGTGGATTACCAGGCCGTGGCCTCGGTGGTCGCTGACTGGACCGGCATTCCGGTCGGCCGCATGGCGCGCAATGAGTTGGAGACGGTGCTCAACCTCGACCAGCACCTGAAAAAACGCATCATCGGCCAGGACCACGCCCTGCAGATGATCGCCAAGCGCATCCAGACCTCCCGCGCCGGCCTCGACAACCCGAGCAAGCCGATTGGCGTGTTCATGCTGGCGGGCACCTCGGGCGTGGGCAAGACCGAAACCGCCCTGGCCCTGGCCGAAGCCATGTACGGCGGCGAACAGAATGTCATCACCATCAACATGAGCGAATTCCAGGAAGCCCACACGGTGTCGACCCTCAAGGGTGCGCCTCCAGGCTATATCGGCTACGGCGAAGGCGGCGTGCTGACCGAAGCGGTGCGGCGCAAGCCCTACAGCGTGGTGCTGCTGGACGAGGTGGAAAAAGCCCACCCGGACGTGCATGAGATCTTCTTCCAGGTGTTCGACAAGGGCGTGATGGAGGACGGCGAAGGCCGGGTGATCGACTTCAAGAACACCCTGATCCTGCTGACCACCAACGCCGGCACCGAGCTGATTTCCCAGGTGTGCAAAGACCCGGCGAACATCCCGGAGCCGGAAGACATCGCCAAGGCCCTGCGCCAGCCGCTGCTGGAGATTTTCCCGCCGGCTCTGCTCGGCCGTCTGGTGACCATTCCGTACTATCCGCTCAGCGACGAGATGCTCAAGGCGATCACCCGCCTGCAACTGAACCGCATCAAGAAGCGTGTGGAGAGCACTCACAAAGTGGCCTTCGACTACGACGACGCGGTGGTCGATTTGATCGTCTCGCGTTGCACCGAAACCGAAAGCGGCGGGCGCATGATCGACACCATCCTGACCAACAGCCTGCTGCCGGACATGAGCCGTGAATTCCTCACGCGCATGTTGGAGGGCAAGGCGTTGGCGGGGGTACAGATCAGCAGTCGGGATAATGAATTGCACTACCAGTTCAACGATTGACCTGACGGAATACTGCTCAACATGTGGGAGGGGGCTTGCCCCCGATGGCGGTGAATCAGTCACCTGATGCATCCACTGACACACTGCTATCGGGAGCAAGCTCCCTCCCACATTGGATTGGGTTCCTTCAGTTATTAGGGTATTTCGATGCTATTCAACCAAGCCTCACGCCTGGCCAAAATCACCAGCCCCCTCGGGCCGGATGTACTGCTGCTCAATGAAATGGGCGGCGGCGAAGAGCTGGGGCGGCTGTTCAACTACGAGCTGCAACTGACGTCCCTGGATGCCAACATCGACCTCAACCAATTGCTCGGCAAACCCATGAGCGTGGGCCTGCAGTTGGCGGACGGCGGTGAACGGCACTTCCACGGCATCGTCGCACGGTGCAGCCAGAACATCGACCAGGGCCAGTTCGCCAGTTACCAGGTGACGCTGCGCCCTTGGCTGTGGTTGCTCAGCCGCACCTCCGATTGCCGGATTTTCCAGAACCTGAGCATCCCGCAGATCATCAAGCAGGTGTTCCGCGACCTGGGTTTTTCCGATTTCGAAGACGCCCTGAGCCGGCCGTACCGCGAGTGGGAATATTGCGTGCAGTACCGCGAGACCAGCTTCGATTTCGTCAGCCGCTTGATGGAACAGGAAGGCATCTACTATTTCTTCCGCCACGAACAGGACCGCCATGTGCTGGTGCTGGCCGACGCCTACGGCGCCCACACCACGGTGCCAGGCTACGCGTCGGTCCCGTATTACCCCAAGGACGAGCAGCAGCGCGAACGCGACCACATGCACAACTGGCACCTGGCGCAGGAGGTGCAGCCCGGTTCGCTGGAGCTCAACGACTACGACTTCCAGCGCCCCAGCGCCAGCATCGATGTGCGCTCGGCCATGCCACGCCCGCACACCGCCGGCGACTACCCGCTGTACGACTACCCCGGCACCTACGTGCAAAGCGAGGACGGCGAACACTACGCACGCACCCGCATCGAAGCCCTGCAGACCCTGCATGAGCAGATCGAATTCAGCGGCAATGCGCGGGGTTTGGGTTCGGGGCATTTGTTCAGCCTCACCGGCTTCAGTCGCCAGGACCAGAACCGTGAATACCTGATCATCGGCTGCCGCTACTACATCGTCCAGGAAAGCCTGGAGAGCGGCGGCGGCTCGGGCTCGGCACAGTTCGAAAGCAGCCTGACCTGCATTGACGCCCAACAGAGTTTCCGCCCGCTGGCCATCACCCACCGCCCTATCGTCAAAGGCCCGCAGACCGCGCTGGTGGTCGGCCCCAAGGGCGAGGAAATCTGGACCGACCAGTACGGCCGCGTCAAGGTGCACTTCTACTGGGACCGTCACGACCAATCCAACGAGAACAGCTCGTGCTGGATTCGCGTGTCGCAATCCTGGGCCGGCAAGAACTGGGGCTCGATGCAGATCCCACGGATCGGCCAGGAAGTGATTGTGAGCTTTCTGGAAGGTGATCCCGACCGACCGATCATCACTGGGCGGGTGTACAACGCCGAGCAGACCGTGCCCTACGACCTGCCGGAAAACGCCACACAGAGCGGCATGAAAAGCCGCTCGAGCAAGGGCGGCACGCCGGCCAACTTCAATGAAATCCGCATGGAGGACAAGAAGGGGCTGGAGCAGTTGTATATCCATGCCGAGCGTAATCAAGACATCGTGGTCGAGGTGGATGAGAGCCATTCGGTGGGGCATGACCGCAACAAGAGCATCGGGCATAACGAGACGGTGACGATTGGCAACAACCGCCTGCGTGTCGTGCGCAGCAACGACACCGTACTGGTGGGCGGCGCCAAATCGGACAGCGCCGCCACGCACTACACGATCGAGGCCGGCGAGAGTATTCGCCTGGTGTGCGGCGACAGTGTGATCGAGCTCAAGGCCGGTGGAGACATCAACCTGACCTGTGGCTCGTTCAATCTGTTTTCCAGCGGCAGCAGCAAGATCCAGACGAAAGGAAAACTGGACATCAACCTGGGCAGCGACAAGGGCACATCGCCCGGCGCCCAAGGTGTGCAAAGCACGATCAAGTCCGCCGTCGAATCAAAATTTTCCGGCAAGCCCGGCGCTGATCAATAACGAGATTTCCCCACCATGAATTACGTAATTAACGAAGCCCAATTCACCCTGCCAGATGCCGAGGTGCAGGACACCTCAATCAATATTCTCAAGTTCGCCAGCCTGGGTACCACGCTGGTGGTCAGTCGCAGCCCACTGGCGGAGGGCGAGACCTTGCACAGCAACTTCGAGGGCCAGCTTAAGAAGCTTGAACAGCAAGTCAAAGACCTTCGTTATTCGCCAGCGCAAGCTATCAAGGTGGGGCCGGCGCAGGATATCGATGCCTTTGAGGTGCAGAACCGTTTCAATAAAGGCAGCGACAACATTTACCAGTATCAGTTGGCCATGCAGATACCCGGCACACGTCGCTTGATCGCCCTCAGCTACGTAAAGACCCAGCCCTTGGGGTCTGCCGAGGCAGCGCATTGGGCAACACTGAAAAACACCCTCACCTTTCTCGCCACGCCCTGAGTCGAAACTGAGCAATGAGTGAAGACCTCTGGGCCGCCCGCGAAGGCGACGCACTGCTGCACACCTCGGTGATGGCCGATATTCTCGGCGGTGTACTGGAAGTGGCCGCCTATGCGGCAATCACCTACGTGGGCTGCCTCGCGGTCGCGGCGGCGGTTGCTATAACAACCGGCGCAACCATCGCCACCGGTGGCGTTGCATTGGTTTTGGTCGTGGGTGCGGTCGTCGGGATCACCGCGGGGCTTACAGGGGCCGATCTGAAAATATCCAGTTGGTGCGAGTCAGCTGCCAATTGGGTGTTTCCACCGGTGATCGACGCCTTCATTACCAGTGGTTCAGACAACGTTTTCATCAACGGGAAAAAGGCTGCACGAGCGGCTGGCAAGATGACCGCTGTGCCGGTGGCCCCCAGTGAGCCACCAGAACCGAGCTTTCTGGACATGGCCGGGGAGTTTTTCTCTCAACTGTGGCGACCGACCGTCGCCTCACCCGCTCCCGGCACCGAGCCTTGCCGACTGGACACCGTTGCGTGCAACAAGCACCCGCCGATGCCCTTGCAATTCATTGCAGAGGGCTCAAGCTCAGTGTTCATCAATGGGCAACCTGCAGCGCGAAGCGGCGATCGCAGCACCTGTGACGCCAAGGTAGGGACAGCCCAGGGTCTGATCTCGCCGGATGTGCGCATCGGTGGTGAGACCATCGTGGTGCAGGAAATTCGCAGCGGAAAAACGCCCGGCGTAGGCCTGGCGATTGCTGTGGTGATGGCGTTGCGAGGCAACCTGAAGTGTTTCTGGAGCAAGCTGCCGTGCCTGGTCGGAGGTTTGTTGGTAGGAGGTGCCGTCTCTTACGCAACCAGCAAGATCACCTCTGCGCTCAAGAGCGCCACAAATGGCTCGCCCAATCCGGTTCACAGCGCGACCGGGGCCAAGATCCTGGGCGGGGACGAGGAACTCGACTTCATCCTCCCGGGCTTGCTCCCGATAGATTGGCAGCGTTTCTACAGCAGCCTCGACACACGCCGGGATGGCCTCTTTGGCGCCAGCTGGAGCGTTGCGTATGAGGTGTCGATCGAGATAGAGGCAGACGATAACCTGTTCTACATCGATGAGCAGGGGCGCCGCCTGGAGATCGGTTATATCCCCTTGTCCGGTGGAGCCTTCGATCCGGGCGAAGGCCTTGCGGTCAGGCGCAGCGGTGACGGCGCAATATTGATCGAGAGTATCGACGGCCTGTATCGACTGTTCGAAGCCGACCCGCTAAACAGTTCGCGGATGCGCCTGCATCTGCTGGGTGATCGCAATGAAGGGCGGATCTTTCTCGACTACGACACTCAGGGGCGGCTGTATCGCCTACGCGACACCCATGACTTGATGCACGTAGAGCTGAGCTACTCGGCCGAACACCCACGGCGCGTGAGCGAAATCGAACGACGTTACCTGCACCAGCAACATTTCGAAGCGCGCAGCGATGTGCTCGTCAGTTACCGCTATGACAGTCACGGCGACCTGGCTGAAGTCTTGGACGGGCAAGGTACGACCCTTCGACGCTTTGCTTATGACAATTGCCGGCGAATGGTCGAACACCAATTGCCCGTTGGCCTGCGCTGCTTCTACCAATGGGGTGCAGTGCCCGGGCCGCACGGCGAGGAGTGGCGCGTGAGCCGCCACTGGACAGACGCTGGCGATGAGTACACCTTCGACTACGATCTCTACGCTGGTATTACCCGTGTGACCGACGGCCTGATGCGCGTCAGCACACGGCATTGGAACCCGCAGTACCAGATCACTCGCTACGTCGATAACCTGGGCCATACGTGGCAGTTCGAGTGGAACGAAGATCGCCAGTTGCTCGGTGCGATTGACCCGCAAAACGGCCAGTGGCGCTTCAACTATGACGCGTCCGGCAACCTGAGCACGGTGATCGATCCATTGGCCAGGACCAGTAGCACGCAGTGGCTGGCGCACTGGGCATTGCCCCAAGTGGAAACTGATCCGGCGGGCAACAGTTGGCATTATCGCTACGACCAGCGAGGCAACTGCATCGAAGAAATCGACCCACTGGGCAACCGTACTTGCTATGTCTATGACGGTTTCGGTCAGCCGGTGCGCATCATCGATGCCACGGAAAAAACCAAAGTGCTGCATTGGAACGAGTGGAGCCAACTGGTCGAAGCGGTGGATTGCTCGGGTTATCCCACTCGTTATCAGTACGACGCCTTTGGCAATCTGGTGGTGCAAACCAATGCAGAAGGCGAGTCGGTGCGCTACCGGTACGGCCCTCGAGGGCTGCTCTTGGAGAGCCAACTCCCGGATGGCCGTGTGGAACAGTTCCAGCGCAGCGCCAGCGGTTATCTGACGGCCCATGTCGATCCCGCCGGTAGCACCACGCGCTACGCCTATGACACACGCGGCCTGGTCAAGCAACGCTGGGATGCGCATAACCGCACGGTCATGTTTGATCACGACGCCTACGGGCGACTGCGCAAGCTGACCAATGAGAACGGCGAAAGCTACCGCTTCGAGTGGGATGCGGCCGACCGCATGGTGCAACAGCAAGACCTCGACCAGAGTCGGCGCTGCTACACCTATGATCCGCTGGATGATGTCGTCGCCGTGGACTATCTGCCGGGGACGGAAGGCGAACCGGTAGCGCCGTTCTCACACCAGTTTCAACGAGACCCAATCGGACGCCTGGTCAGTAAAGTCACCGCAGACGGCATCACCGTTTACGAACATGATCTGAACGATCAACTGGTCAGCGTCACGTCCACCGCGCCTGACGGTCGACAGCATCGACTGGACTTCAGCTACGATGCGCTTGGGCAACTGCTGCAGGAGCAAAGTACAGCGGGCTCCCTACAGCATTGCTACGACGAATTGGGGAACCTGATTCAGACCCGGTTGCCCGACGGTCGATGGCTGAACCGACTCTACTACGGCAGCGGCCACCTGCATCAGTTAAATCTCGACGGAAAGGTCATCAGCGACTTCGAGCGTGATCGTTTGCACCGCGAAGTACAGCGCACTCAAGGCCAACTCAAGACAAGTACCACATACGACCGCAGTGGCAGGATTCGCTCACGGCAGCGCCGCAGTATTGACCAACCGTGGCAGTTGCCGCCGTTGGTCGAGACTGGCTACAGCTACGATTCCAGCGATAACCTGATCGGGCGTCGTCGCATCGGCCGTATTCACGATCGCCAAGAGCACTTGGGTTACGACAGCACCGACCGCATTCTTGTCTGCCACCACGTCGGAAAGAGCGAAACCTACGCCTATGACGCCGCAGCCAACCTGCTGGATAGCGGGCATCAAGGGGGACTTGTACGACATAACCGGCTGCTCACCTATCAGGACAAGCGTTATCGATACGATGCCATGGGCCGTATGATCGAAAAACGCAGCGGCATGCGTGGTTTTCAGCGCTTTGCCTATGACGCGGAAAGTCGGCTGGTTGAAGTGCGAAATGAGAGCGGCAGCGTGGTCAGGATGACCTATGACCCACTGGGTCGACGCGTCGAAAAAAACGAATATGACGACGATGGCTATCCGCTGGGTCAGACACGTTTCACCTGGGATGGTTTACGCCTGTTGCAAGAGCATAAGCACAGCCAGACGAGCCTTTATGTTTATGAAGGGGAAAGCTACGAGCCTCTGGCCCGAATAGACGGTACCGGGTCGCTTGAAAAAATTCGCTATTACCACAATGATCTGAACGGCCTCCCTGAGCAGCTTACCGAGGCCGATGGACACCCCCTCTGGCAGGCCAGTTACCAAGTGTGGGGCAATACCTCCGAGGAAGTGCGCGAGCCTTACTACATTGAAGAGCAGAACCTACGATTCCAGGGACAGTACCTGGACCGGGAGACGGGGCTGCATTTCAATACATTTCGGTTTTATGATCCGGATATAGGGCGCTTTACAACGCCGGACCCTGTTGGGCTGGCAGGAGGTTTTAACCTTTATCAGTATTCTCCTAATCCTTCCGGATGGATCGATCCGTTGGGATGGGCACCTTGCGGTTCAACAACAGCCAAGCTTCAGGCACACGCCAATGCCGCTAGAAAGGCTGTTTACAGTAACCCTCAACGGTCGTTGACCCCGAAACAGAGAGCAGCAGTAAAACGAGCCTATGACAGAGGTGATCTCGGACAAGCACGATCACGCTATCGCCGGTATGTAGGGCAGAGAATAGATGCAGACTTCAAAAACAGAGTAAAAAATGACCCGTCACTGGGGCATTTGGAGGTATCCAAATCAGGGCAACGCCTACCCGATGTGTATGAAACTAAAACTAAAACCTGGTGGGATCTCACGACGAAGGCTGATTGGAAAAGGGGCACGCATCAGCGGCGTTACGGGGACTGGGGCAATGGTTATGAAGGAATATTATGGTGAGTGAAAAAATTCCATCAAAGGTACTGTCCGGCGTTGAGCAGGACGGACTTGTTTTGCCTAAAAAAACGCGCTTTGAAAACGAGCTCATCAGTGGTTGCAAACTGAAAAACGCGAACCTCTGCGATCCGATTTTTGACCAATGTGTTTTGGAAAATTGCGACTTTGAGAAAGCTGACTTTTCCGGCTCGCGATTCTTCAATAAAACATCCTTGACCCGTTGCTCGTTCAAGAATGCGGATTTTCAGGCATCCGGCTTCAGCAATAGCAAATTCGAAAACTGCACGTTTGTGAAATGCAACTTCCGTGAAGCATCCTTGAAGGATTGCACCTTTGTCAGCTGCACCTTTTCTCAGTGCAAAATCATTGATAACTCGTTTAACGCAAAAAATATAACCAACATTAAATTCATTGGAAAACTCCAGGAAGTCCGTTTTATATCAGATCAGCCCCACACCCCAATTTCTGTCGACTTTGAACTTTGCAAACTTGACTATGTAACCTTTGAAAACTGCAACCTGGAAAACATCATACCCCCCGCCGAGGCCAAACACGTTTTCTTTAAGGATGTGGCAGCCCGCGCAAAAAAAGCACTCACAGTGATCTCTGCGGAACCTGAAAGCCAGATCAACAAAATATTAAAGCGACGACTGTTAAAACTCACAACTCAACGAGGTGCAGTTTTCAACACTGACAATCTGGAAGAATATGAAGGCGCAGAATTCACCGCACGATTTATTTCACTTCTCCAGGATTCTTAAACAGCACAGTACAGTTGAAGCCTTTGATCGTGCACGCTATTTCAACACTGGCCAAGATGATTGACCCGCCCAGTGAGGAGTGGGAATTTGTTGATATCGGGGAAGGTGGCGCTGATGTCGTCAAGGCAGTGGAAGAGCAAGTCGACGCTCTAAAACGCGATTAGACGAACTGGCTTGAATTGGCATACGTATCAATACCCCACAAAAAATGGGCACCCGATCCAGTCGGCGTGCCCATCTCTCCTACCACCCCGCCCCCTTCGAGACGGTAACGCTATTACGCGTTGACAGTGTCTTTCAGCGACTTGCCCGGCTTGAACGCAACGGTGTTGCTCGCCTTGATCTTCACCGGCTCACCGGTTTGAGGGTTTTTGCCAGTGCGAGCGCCACGGTGGCGTTGCAGGAAGGTGCCGAAGCCAACCAGGGTGACGCTGTCCTTGCGGTGCAGGGCGCCGGTGATTTCTTCGAGAACGGCGTTGAGGACGCGGTTGGCCTGTTCTTTAGTGAGATCGGCTTTTTCAGCGATGGCGGCTGCGAGTTCTGGTTTACGCATAAGTGAAGCCTCTTTGACGGTTTTTTGTTGTTATGTCCGTGCTGCTCTCTTCTGGAGCAGCGCCCAAAGCGCCGCAGGCTCTACTCTGCGGCAGACGGGAGTGAGGATGGCATGCCCTCGCACGCTCCGCCAGTCTAGCGGCGACCTTTCTGGAGGGAAAAACGTGCTTATTCCGACAGAACGACCGGTATTTACGCCAGCAACGGCGGAAGTTCTTTGTTGAGGGCGAGTTTTTCCATCACGGCGCTGCCAGTCAGTGCGTAACCCAGCAGGCGACCGCTGGCGTCACGGCACAGGGCCTTGATGTCGGCGCCCTCGCCTTCGACACTCCAGACGCCTTCGGTGCCCCGAGGCGGTGGCGAAACCACCAGCGGGCAGATCGGGGTTTTCACGGTCACTGGCATCGGGCCGTAGCTGACGGCGGTGGCGTTGCCGGCCAGGGTCTGGGCCAACGCACGGGCGCAGCTCATCAGCGGCATCACGTACAGCAGGTTCAGTCCGTCGACCTCGGCGCAGTCGCCCAGGGCGTAGATATTGGCGTGGGAGGTCTTGAGGTGGCGGTCCACCATGATCCCGCGATTGGTCTGCAGGCCGGCGGCGGCGGCCAGGTCGACGCGTGGGCGCAGGCCGATGGCCGAGACCACCAGGTCGCAGGCGATCACTTCACCGTCCGACAGGTGAGCTTCCAGGCCATCAGCGGTGCGCTGCAGGCGATTGAGCACCGGGCCCAGGTGGAAACGCGCGCCGAGGCCTTCGAGGCCGGCCTGTACCGCGGCGGCGGCGGCCGGGTGCAACAGGGTCGGCATGACTTGCTCGCACGGTGCCACCAGGTCGATTTCATAACCGCCCAGGATCAGGTCATTGGCGAACTCGCAGCCGATCAGGCCGGCGCCGAGCAGCAGCACACGGCGCTTGCCGGCAGCGGCGGCACGAAAGCGCGCGTAGTCTTCGAGGTCGTTGATCGGGAAAATCAGGTCAGCCGCATCGCCTTCAACCGGCACACGCACGGTTTCTGCGCCCCAGGCCAGGATCAGGTCGCGGTAGGCCACCGCCTCCTCGCCGATCCACAGGCGCTTGTGCCCGGGGTCGATACCGCTGACGCGGGTGTGAGTGCGCACTTCGGCCTTGAGTTGCTCGGCCATGGCGCCCGGTTCAGCCATGCTCAGGCCATCGGCTTCCTTGTTCTTGCCAAACCCGGTGGAAAGCATGGGCTTGGAGTAGGAGCGCCCGTCATCCGCAGTGATCAGCAGCAATGGGGTTTCGCTGTCGAGCTTGCGAAACTCACGGGCCAGGTTGTAACCGGCCAATCCGGTGCCGATGATCACGACAGGTGCGTTCATTCCTTTCTCCTTGTAATACTTTTCTGAAAATCGAGAATCAGCCGATTTCGATCATTTCGAAATCCATTTTGCCCACGCCGCAGTCCGGGCACAGCCAGTCTTCCGGGACGTCTTCCCAACGGGTGCCAGGCAGAATTCCGTCATCCGGCCAGCCGTCCTTTTCGTCGTAGATCAGGCCACAGACGACACATTGCCACTTCTTCATTACTTGTTTCCTCAGGAGTCCAGGCTTCTTGGCCGACGGTCGATAGACCCGCATTGCCGTACGGCTCAGGGCGTTTTGTACTGATGGTGGCCGACAGATGCAAGCATGATCGACGCAAACAGCCGGTTGCCTCCGGCAAAAACGTTGGACGCCATGGTAAGCTCGCCGCCTCTTTTGCTGCCGATACTGACTCACCGTGCCGCACTCAATCGACCCTCCCGATGCTTGCCAATGGTTGACCCAGAGCCTCCTGGCCCCTGTACCCACGTCCTTGACCCTCAATTGGCTGTTCAACGAAGACTCGCTGACGCGGCGGTTGACGTGGCTGTCCAACGACGGTTTCAGCGTCACGCCACTGTTCGAAGGCTGGCAACCGCTACGCGATGACGAATGTGCCGCCCTGGCGCTGGCGCCGGCCAGTATCGGTTGGGTGCGCGAGGTGTATCTGCGTGGGCATGGTCAGCCGTGGGTGTTCGCACGCAGTGTGGCCGCACGCGGCGCTCTGCAGGGCGACGGCCTGCATATGGATGAGTTGGGCAGCCGGTCCCTGGGCGAACTGCTGTTCTGTGACCAGGCCTTCACCCGCCAGGCCATCGAAGTGTGCCATTACCCTCGGCACTGGTTGCCAGCGGCCGATCAGGTCGACGGGCTGTGGGCACGCCGCTCACGCTTTGATCGCGGGCCGCTGAGCGTGCTGGTCGCGGAAGTCTTCTTGCCCAGTTTCTGGCACGCGCTGCACGCCCATCCGGAGAATTGCTGATGTACCAACGTCTGCTCAAGTCCCTGAACCACCTGAACCCCAGGGCCTGGGATTTCATTCAACTGACCCGTATGGACAAGCCCATCGGCATCTACCTGCTGTTGTGGCCGACCCTATGGGCGCTGTGGATCGCCGGCAAAGGCTCGCCTTCTTTAATCAATATCGTGATCTTCGTGCTCGGCGTGGTGCTGACGCGCGCCGGTGGCTGTGTGATCAACGACTGGGCCGACCGCAAGGTCGACGGCCATGTGAAGCGCACCGAGCAACGCCCGCTGGTGAGCGGCAAGATCAGCTCCAAAGAGGCGCTGGTGTTTTTTGCCGTGCTGATGGGCATCAGTTTCCTGCTGGTGCTGCTGACCAACGCCACCACCATCCTGCTGTCCCTCGGTGGCCTGGCCCTGGCGGCGAGCTACCCGTTCATGAAGCGCTACACCTATTACCCGCAGGTGGTGCTGGGGGCGGCGTTTTCCTGGGGCATGCCGATGGCGTTCACTGCCGAAACGGGTCACCTTCCCGCTACGGCCTGGCTACTGTATATCGCCAACCTGCTGTGGACAGTGGGTTACGACACGTATTACGCGATGACCGATCGGGATGACGACTTGAAGATCGGCGTGAAATCCACCGCCATTCTATTTGGCGATGCGGATCGCGTGATTATCCTTACGCTGCAAGGGCTGTCGTTGGTGTGCCTGTTGCTGGCGGGGGCGCGATTCGAGTTGGGTGGCTGGTTCCACCTGGGTCTGCTGGGCGCGGCGGGCTGTTTTGCCTGGGAGTTCTGGTACACCCGGGACAAGGACCGCATGAAGTGCTTCAAGGCGTTCCTGCACAACCACTGGGCGGGGTTGGCGATATTTGTCGGGATTGTGGCGGACTATGCGTTTCGCTGAGGTTTTTGTGGCGGTTGTCCCGACCTCATCGGGGGCAAGCCCCCTCCCACATTTGGAATGTGTTCCCCTGTGGGAGGGGTGGTACGACGATTCGACTTGCCCCCGGTGATTTCAGCGGCACCGCGTCATCAAGGCTTGATCACGTGCCACGCCCCACCTTTGCCATCACCGGTCTTGTCACCGGCCTTGTGGTCATCCTTGTAGGTGTAGACGGGCTTACCGTCATAGGCCCACTGGCTGGTCTCGTCATCGCGGGTGATAACGGTCCATTTGCCCATCGACTTGTCAGTGGACTCTGCCTTCAACGGCGGCCAATTGGTCGCGCACTGGTCCTTGCACACGGACTTGCCGTCAGCGTCCTTGTCGAAGGTGTAGAGCGTCATGCCCTTGTGGTCCACCAGCATTCCGTCTTTGGTCATCGCCGGCTCCGCCGCAAACGCCAGGCCCGGCAGTGTCAACGCAGCCGTCACCAGCAGGGCTTTCCAGGAAATCGTGCTGTAAGTCATCGGAACCTTCCTTTTGTGGTTGTCAGGATTCGGACTCAAAGCGTAGTCCAGAGAGGCGGGAATTGCCCGAGCGACTAAATTACTGTCACACGACTGCAATAATTCCGTTATCTAATGCGGCGCAAGACAGTTAAATGACAAGAGGATTTTCGAGCATGGTTGGCAGGAGCATTCTGATTGTTGACGACGAAGCGCCCATCCGCGAGATGATCGCCGTTGCGTTGGAAATGGCCGGCTATGACTGCCTGGAGGCGGAGAACTCCCAGCAGGCCCATGCCATTATCGTCGACCGCAAGCCGGACCTGATCCTGCTGGACTGGATGCTGCCCGGCACCTCCGGCATCGAACTGGCCCGCCGCCTCAAGCGTGACGAGCTGACCGGGGACATCCCGATCATCATGCTCACCGCCAAGGGCGAAGAGGACAACAAGATCCAGGGCCTGGAAGTCGGTGCCGATGACTACATCACCAAACCTTTTTCCCCACGGGAGTTGGTAGCGCGCCTGAAGGCCGTACTGCGCCGCGCCGGGCCTACCGATGGCGAAGCGCCTATCGAAGTCGGCGGCCTGCTGCTGGACCCGATCAGCCACCGCGTGACCATCGACGGCAAACCGGCCGAGATGGGCCCCACCGAATACCGCCTGCTGCAATTCTTCATGACCCACCAGGAGCGCGCCTACACCCGTGGCCAACTGCTGGACCAAGTGTGGGGCGGCAACGTGTACGTGGAAGAACGCACCGTGGACGTGCATATCCGTCGCCTGCGCAAAGCCTTGGGCGATGCCTACGAGAATCTGGTACAAACCGTGCGCGGCACTGGTTACCGCTTCTCTACCAAGGGCTGAGCCAATCGGATCCTGACTTAACAGCTGACAAGGACGCATGTTCAAGTGAACCAAAACTGGCATGGCACCCTGATCCGCCACATGCTTTTGCTGATCACCGGCTGCCTGCTGGTTGGGCTGGTCAGCGGCTATTACGGCTGGAGTCTGGCAGTCGGCATCGCGCTGTACCTGGGCTGGACCCTCAAGCAACTGCTGCGCCTGCACGAATGGCTACGCCAGCATAAACCCGATGAGGCACCACCCGATGGCTACGGCCTGTGGGGCGAGGTGTTCGACAGCATCTACCACCTGCAACGTCGCGACCAGCGTGTGCGCGGCCGCCTGCAAGCGGTGATCGACCGGGTGCAGGAGTCCACCGCCGCGCTCAAGGACGCGGTGATCATGCTCGACAGCGACGGCAACCTGGAATGGTGGAACCGCGCCGCCGAGACCCTGCTGGGCCTCAAGACCCCCCAGGACAGCGGCCAGCCAGTGACCAATCTGGTGCGCCACCCGCGCTTCAAGGAGTACTTCGAACAGGAGAACTACGAAGAAGCCCTGGAAATCCCCTCGCCCACCAATGACCGCGTACGCATCCAGCTGTACCTGACGCGCTACGGCAATAATGAACACCTGATGCTGGTGCGCGATGTCACCCGCATCCACCAGCTGGAGCAGATGCGCAAGGACTTCGTCGCCAACGTCTCCCACGAGTTGCGTACACCGCTGACGGTGATCTGCGGCTACCTGGAGACGCTGCTGGACAACGTCGACGAGATCAACCCACGCTGGAGCCGGGCCCTGCAGCAAATGCAGCAGCAAGGCTCGCGCATGCAGACCCTGCTCAACGACCTGCTGTTGCTGGCCAAGCTGGAAGCCACCGATTATCCGTCGGATAACCAGCCGGTGGCCGTGCAAAGCCTGTTGCAGACCATCAAGAACGACGCCCAGGCCCTCTCCGGCCAACGCGGGCAGCAGATCAGCCTGGAAGCCGACCCGGCCGTGCTGCTCAAGGGCAGCGAAGGCGAGTTGCGCAGCGCGTTTTCCAACCTGGTGTTCAACGCCGTGAAGTACACCCAGGACAAAGGCAATATCCGCATCCGCTGGTGGGCCGACGAACAAGGTGCGCATTTGAGCGTGCAGGACTCCGGCATCGGTATCGACGCCAAGCACCTGCCGCGCCTGACCGAGCGCTTCTACCGTGTCGACTCCAGCCGCAATTCCAACACCGGTGGCACCGGGCTCGGCCTGGCGATCGTCAAGCACGTGCTGCTGCGCCACCGCGCACGCCTGGAAATCAGCAGCGTGCTGGGACATGGCAGCACGTTTACCTGCCATTTTCCGCCGGCTCAGGTGGCGCGCTCGCGAGCCCTCGGCAACGACAACTAAACCAAAGACACCACGGGCCTACATGTGGGAGGGGGCTTGCCCCCGATGGCGGCGGGTCAGATATGAATGTGCTGCCTGACATACTGCCATCGGGGGCAAGCCCCCTCCCACAGTGGACCGGTGTTGTTTTAGAGAGTGCATTCCAGGCCCCGCCCGGCAGTGGGCACTAGGCAAGCGCCCCGTCAGCCGCTACATTGGCCGACTTGCGCCTGCCTTTCAGGCCCGCCTGCCACCCCTTACTGAACATACGGAACCTGCAAAACCCCATCATGGACCCTTCCCCTGGTATCACCCTCGCGACACTCTTCGCCGACTTCGGCATGATTCTTTTTGCTCTGATCCTGGTACTGCTCAACGGCTTCTTCGTTGCGGCGGAGTTCGCCATGGTCAAACTGCGCGCCACCCGGGTCGAGGCCATCGCCCACAAGAACGGCTGGCGCGGGCAGATCCTGCGCACCGTACACAGCCAGCTCGACGCCTACCTGTCGGCGTGCCAGCTGGGCATCACCCTCGCCTCCCTGGGCCTGGGCTGGGTCGGTGAACCGGCCTTCGCGCACATCCTCGAGCCACTGCTGGGCGCCGTGGGCGTCGAGTCGCCGGAAGTGATCAAGGGCGTGTCGTTCTTTGCGGCGTTCTTCGTGATCTCCTACCTGCACATCGTGGTCGGCGAACTGGCACCCAAGTCCTGGGCGATTCGCAAGCCCGAGCTGCTGTCGCTGTGGACGGCGGTGCCGCTGTACCTGTTCTACTGGGCCATGTACCCGGCGATCTACCTGCTCAACGCCAGCGCCAACGCCATCCTGCGCATTGCCGGCCAGGGCGAGCCTGGCCCGCACCATGAACACCATTACAGCCGCGAAGAACTCAAGCTGATCCTGCACTCCAGCCGTGGCCAGGACCCGAGCGACCAGGGCATGCGCGTACTGGCCTCCGCCGTGGAAATGGGCGAGCTGGAAGTGGTGGACTGGGCCAACTCCCGGGAAGACCTGGTGACCCTGGACTTCAACGCGCCGCTCAAGGAAATCCTTGCGCTGTTCCGTCGCCACAAGTTCAGCCGTTACCCGGTATATGACGCGGTACGCAACGAATTCGTGGGCCTGTTGCACATCAAGGACCTGCTGCTGGAACTGGCGGCCCTGGACCACATCCCCGAGTCGTTCAACCTGGCCGAGCTGACCCGCCCGCTGGAGCGTGTGTCGCGGCACATGCCGTTGTCGCAGCTGCTGGAACAGTTCCGCAAAGGCGGCGCGCACTTCGCCCTGGTGGAAGAAGCCGACGGCAAGATCATCGGCTACCTCACCATGGAAGACGTGCTGGAAGTGCTGGTGGGCGATATCCAGGACGAACACCGCAAGGCCGAGCGCGGCATCCTGGCCTATCAGCCGGGCAAGCTGCTGGTGCGTGGCGACACGCCGCTGTTCAAGGTGGAGCGCCTGCTGGGCGTGGACCTGGACCACATCGAAGCCGAAACCCTGGCCGGCCTGATCTATGACACCCTCAAGCGGGTGCCCGAGGAGGAAGAAGTGCTGGAGGTTGAAGGCTTGCGCATCATCATCAAGAAGATGAAAGGGCCGAAGATCGTACTGGCCAAGGTGCTGTTGCTGGATTGACCGTCAATTGCCCAATGCAAAATTGGGCAATGCACCGACCGGCTGATTGAACTCATATGGGATCGAGACCAGCCCCGCCCCGGTAACGCGCTGCACCACAAAATGCAGATGCGGCCCGCTGCTGTTGCCGGTATTGCCCGACAACGCCAGCGGGCTCCCCACCGCTACATGCTGCCCGACCCGGACGCTGACCGAACCTTGCTTGAGGTGCAGGTACACGCCCTCGGTGCCGTCGTCGTGGCGCACCCTCACGAAATTCCCCGACGCATCACTGCCCCGCCCGGTCTGCTCGTTCTCGGTTTTCACCACCATCCCGCTGCGCGCCGCAATGATTGGCGTGCCTTCGGGCATGGCGATATCCATGGCGTAGCGGCTCTTACTATCGGTATGGCTGAAGGTGCCGTTGGGGCCTTGGGTCAGACGAAACGGACCGCCACGCCAGGGCAAGGGGTAGCGGTAGGCCTGAGGCGGGTAGCGGGCCGGAGGCCTGTCGATTATCGGCCGTTCAAGCTTGCGCTCCCGGATCACAAATACCTGGGCGCCCGGCGTATACCGGTCGCTGATAAACACCAGGCCATTGGCATCGACGGATTTGTAGAGGGTCATGGCCTGGGTCGACACGGCGACCGTTGCCAACCCGCAGCACAGCAAGAAGCGCATAAGCATGGCGTAAACCTGCCGGGATGACTGAGCGGCAGGTTAGCGCGGTTTGATGACAACTTCAGGCAGGCAGCCCGTTGAAACAAATATCCACGTTCATTTGGGCGGCCGCCGACAAATTGACCAAGGCATCCAGGGAGAGTTTGTCGATCTTGCCGGTGAGAACGTCGTTAAGTCGGGGCTGACTGATCCCCAGTCTTTGCGCCGCATCTTTTTGAGAAAGCTCCCAGCGACGAATGGTTTGGCACAGCTCCAAAAGCAATTTTGAACGCAGCCGCATATTGGCGGCTTGCTGGGGTGTGTCTTCCAGAGCATCCCAGACACAACTGAAACGCTCGCCGTAATCTTTTTGATTCGTCATGGGCTCACCCTAACTCCTGCAATCTGGCACGAGCCAGCTCGATATCACGCCCTTCGGTTTTTTGTGTGGTCTTGCGCAGCGCGTGCAACACATAGATGGCCTCTGGCCGGTTGACCACATAAAACACCCGAAAAGCGCCCGACTCTTCAGTGATCCGGATCTCGCTGACGCCCCTCCCAATGGTCTTCATCGGCTTGCAGTCAAAGGGTTGCTCACCGTGCTGCAAGAGATCCAACTGAAACCCCACTGCCCTCCGGGCATCGAGCGGAAACGCTTTGAGATCCTTGAGCGAGCTTCCTAGAAACACCACATCCTTGTGCCTTGGCATTGGCTTCTCCTTTCATGGAAAGAAAAAGCGTAATCGACGATTCGGCCAAGGAACGTGGAGGTTTGTTTCAAGGCATAGCAAAGCCTCGCTGACACCGAAGCGTTACCGAAAGCCTATATCGAAACAGATATAAATCAAGGCACGTACCGGGAATCAGACAGTCGGTCGATTCCCGGCACTCAGGGAATCACGCACCCGGCACAAAATGCTTCTGCGCCGTGCCACGTGCGATCAGGCGGGAGATGTAGTCGAGCTTCTGCGCATCCTGGTCAATAAACCGGAACGTCAGCTGCAGCCAATCGCTGTCCGGCTTCGGTTCGAAGGCGACGATGGCGTGCAGGTAGCCATTGAGGCGGGCCACTTCGGCGTTTTCGCCTTGCTCCAGGTCGAGCACGGCGCTTTCCAGTACCTGGGGCAGGACTTCACCGCGACGCACCACCAGCAGCGCTTCCTTGATGCTCAGCGCCTTGATCACGCATTGCTGGGTGCCACTGGACAGGCGCAATTGGCCCTGGCCACGACCGCCAGCCGGCGCAGCCGCTACCGGCGCCTGCACCGGTGGGCTGTTGAGCAACCCTTTGTTAGGCGCAGGAGCGGCAGCCGCAACGGGAGCCGCACGCGCCACTTCGGGTTTGCCGCCGGTCAGGGCGCTCAAGGAATCGTTGCCGAAAGCCGAGTTCATCTTGGTCGGCGCGCTGGCGACCAGGGCGTCGAGGCGACCGATCTTGTGCAGGGCCTGCTTGACCTTGTTCAGCAACTGCTCGTTGGTAAACGGTTTGCTGACGTAGCCGGAAACCCCGGCCTGGATAGCCTGGACTACGTTCTCCTTGTCGCCACGGCTGGTGACCATCACGAACGGCATGGCTTTGAGGTGAGGCTGCTCGCGGCACCAGGTCAACAGCTCAAGGCCGGACATCTCTGGCATTTCCCAGTCGCACAGCACCAGGTCGAAGGTCTCGCGCATCAGGATGGCCTGGGCCTTTTTGCCGTTCACCGCATCTTCAAGCTTGATCCCGGGGAAGTAGTTGCGCAGGCACTTCTTCACCAGGTCGCGGATAAACGAGGCGTCATCCACCACCAACACACTGACTTTACTCATCGACCCTTCATCCTATAAAAACTTCGGCACGCAAGACGCCTGACTGATGGCATTTTGCCAAAAACTCTGCAGTCACGTTGGGACTTTCTTGTGCCCCCTCGCTGAAAAATTCGGGCCCGCAAACAAAAACGCCCGACCAAAGGCCGGGCGTTAATTTCTCGGGCAACCTTACTTATCGTCAGGTACGCCCGGAACATTAGGGATTTGATCGACTGAACCTTCAACTTCGGCCTTCATGCGCTTGAGGCCCATGTGCCGCACGTCGGTGCCGCGCACCAGGTAAATCACCAGTTCGGAGATATTGCGCGCATGGTCGCCAATCCGCTCCAGGGAGCGCAGCACCCATATAATGCTCAAGACCCGCGAGATAGAGCGCGGGTCTTCCATCATGTAGGTGGCCAGCTCACGCAGCGCAGTCTTGTACTCACGGTCGATGACCTTGTCGTACTGGGCCACCGACAGTGCCAGTTCGGCGTCGAAGCGGGCAAAGGCGTCGAGCGCATCGCGCACCATGTTGCGCACCTGGTCGCCGATGTGGCGCACTTCCACGTAACCGCGCGGCGCTTCGCCTTCTTCGCACAACTGGATGGCGCGTCGGGCGATCTTGGTGGCTTCGTCGCCGATGCGCTCCAGGTCGATCACCGATTTGGAGATGCTGATGATCAACCGCAGGTCGGACGCCGCCGGCTGGCGACGGGCGAGAATGCGCAGGCATTCTTCGTCGATATTGCGTTCCATCTGGTTGATCTGGTCATCGATCTCACGCACTTGCTGGGCCAGGCCCGAGTCGGCCTCGATCAGCGCGGTGACCGCATCGTTGACTTGCTTCTCCACCAGCCCGCCCATCGCCAGGAGGTGGCTGCGCACTTCCTCGAGCTCGGCGTTGAACTGCGCGGAGATGTGGTGGGTAAGGCCTTCTTTGCTAATCATGTTGGCGTCCTTGGAGCGTCCGGTAAGGTGCGGATAACCGCAGCGTCAGTGCAATCAGAACCACAGCTTCCTAGCCGTAGCGACCGGTGATGTAGTCTTCGGTCTGCTTCTTCGCCGGATTGGTGAACAGGGTATCGGTGTCGCCGAATTCCACCAGCTTGCCCATGTACATGAACGCGGTGTAGTCGGAAACCCGCGCCGCCTGTTGCATGTTGTGGGTCACGATAACGATGGTGAACTTGGACTTGAGCTCGTAGATCAGTTCTTCGACTTTCAGCGTCGAGATCGGGTCGAGAGCCGAGCAGGGTTCGTCGAGCAGCAACACTTCCGGCTCCACGGCGATTGTGCGAGCGATCACCAGACGCTGTTGCTGGCCGCCGGACAGACCGAGGGCCGAGTCGTGCAGGCGGTCCTTCACTTCGTCCCACAGCGCCGCGCCTTTCAAGGCCCACTCGACCGCTTCGTCGAGGATGCGCTTCTTGTTGATGCCCTGGATACGCAGGCCGTAGACCACGTTTTCGTAGATGGTCTTGGGGAACGGGTTGGGCTTCTGGAACACCATGCCCACGCGCCGACGCAGCTCGGCCACATCTTCGCCCTTGCGGTAAATGTTGGTGCCGTAGAGGTTGATGGCACCGTCCACACGGCAACCGTCCACCAGGTCGTTCATGCGGTTGAAGGTACGCAGCAGCGTGGACTTGCCGCAGCCCGACGGGCCGATGAAGGCGGTCACGCGCTGCTTGGGAATGTTCATGCTGACGTCGAACAGCGCCTGTTTTTCACCGTAGTACAGGCTCAGGCCCGGCACTTCGATGGCCACGGTTTCCTGGGCCAGGCTCAGGCTCTGCTTGTCGCGACCCAGGGCAGACATGTTGATGCCGTGAGTGTGGGTGTCTTGTTGCATGGGATGCTCCCTGTGCTACCAATTCATTGTGTGTGGGAGGGGGCTTGCCCCCTCCCACATTGAAAAGCTTTAGCTGTCCAACGCTTTGTATTTTTCGCGCAGGTGGTTACGGATCCACACTGCCGACAAGTTGAGCGTGGCGATCACCAGCACCAGCAGCAACGCGGTGGCGTACACCAGCGGCCGGGCGGCTTCGACGTTGGGGCTCTGGAAGCCGACGTCATAGATGTGGAAGCCCAGGTGCATGATCTTCTGGTCCAGATGCAGGTACGGGTAGTTGCCGTCCAGCGGCAACGACGGCGCCAGTTTCACCACGCCCACCAGCATCAGCGGCGCCACCTCGCCGGCGGCGCGGGCCACGGCGAGGATCATGCCGGTCATCATTGCCGGGCTGGCCATCGGCAGCACGATCTTCCACAGCGTTTCCGCCTTGGTCGCACCCAGTGCCAGGGAGCCTTCACGCACAGTGCGAGGAATTCGCGCCAAGCCTTCTTCCGTGGCCACGATCACCACCGGCACCGCCAGCAGCGCCAGGGTCAGCGAGGCCCACAACAGGCCCGGCGTGCCGAACGTCGGCGCCGGCAGGGCTTCGGCAAAGAACAGCCGGTCAACCGAGCCACCCAATACATACACGAAGAAGCCCAGGCCGAACACGCCGTAGACGATGGCTGGTACGCCGGCCAAGTTGTTCACGGCGATACGGATGACGCGGGTCAGGGTGTTCTGCTTGGCGTATTCACGCAGGTATACCGCCGCCAGCACGCCGAACGGGGTCACGATCATCGCCATGATCAGGGTCATCATCACGGTGCCGAAGATGGCCGGGAAGATCCCGCCTTCGGTGTTGGCTTCCCGTGGGTCATCGCTGAGGAATTCCCAGACCTTGCTGAAGTAGAAGCCGATCTTGGTGATCGTACCCATGGCGTTCGGCTGGTAGGCGTGCACCACTTTGCCGATGCCGATTTCCACTTCCTTGCCGTTGCCGTCGCGAGCGGTCAGCGCGTCGCGGTTGAACTGGGCGTGCAGGTCGGCCAGGCGGGCTTCGATGTCTTGGTAACGGGCATTCAGCTCGGCGCGGTCGGCATCCATGTCGGCCTGGGCGGCGGCGTCGAGCTTGCCTTCCAGCTCCAGTTTGCGGCCGTGCAGGCGGATGCGCTCCAAACCGGCGTTGATCGCGCCGATGTCGGATTTTTCCAGGGTTTTGAGTTGAGCGGCCAGCTTGTTGACGCGGTCCACACGGGCCTGCAGCTCCGGCCATGCGGCCTCGCCTTCGGCGATGACTTTACCGTCCTGCTTAACGTTGACCAGGGTGCCGTAGAAATTACCCCACTCACGGCGCTCGATGGTCATCAGGTTCGCCGGCGTGGTCTGGTCCTTGAGCCACTCGCCGACGATCCAGGTGAAGTCGTTGCCGTTCAGGTCACGGTTTCCGACCTTGATCAGCTCGCGGGTCATGAACTCAGGGCCCTGGTCCGGCACCGGCAGGCCAGCGCTTTTCAGGCGTTCGCGGGGCACTTCTTCCTTCTGCACCACTTCGCCGATGACGATATGATTTTCCTGGCCCGGCACGTTGTAGTTGGCCTGGATCAGGTCGGCCGGCCAGAAATGGCCCAGGCCACGCACGGCAATCACAGCCAGCAGACCAATGGTCATGATGACCGCGATGGACACCGCGCCACCACTGATCCAGACGCCGGGGGCGCCGCTCTTGAACCATCCATTCAGGGAGTTCTGTTTCACAGACTTCTACCTTTCTTAAAGCGACGAGTATTTCTTGCGCAGACGCTGACGGATCAGCTCGGCGAGGGTGTTCATGATGAAGGTGAACAGCAGCAGCACCAGCGCCGAGAGGAACAGCACGCGGTAGTGACTGCCGCCCACTTCCGACTCGGGCATTTCCACGGCGACGTTGGCCGCAAGCGTTCGCAGGCCTTCGAACAGGTTCATCTCCATCACCGGGGTGTTACCGGTGGCCATCAACACGATCATGGTCTCGCCTACCGCACGGCCCATGCCGATCATCAGTGCCGAGAAAATGCCCGGGCTGGCGGTGAGGATGACCACGCGGGTCATGGTCTGCCACGGCGTGGCGCCCAGGGCCAGGGAACCCAGGGTCAGGCCGCGCGGTACGCTGAACACGGCGTCTTCGGCGATGGAGTAGATGTTCGGGATCACCGCGAAACCCATGGCCAGGCCGACCACCAGGGCGTTGCGCTGGTCGTAGGTGATGCCCAGGTCGTGGGAGATCCACATGCGCATATCGCCGCCGAAGAACCAGGTTTCCAGGTACGGGCTCATGTACAGCGAGAGCCAGCCCACGAACAGGATCACCGGGATCAGGATCGCGCTTTCCCAGCCATCCGGTACGCGCAGGCGCAGGGACTCAGGCAGGCGGCTGAAGATGAAGCCGGCCACCAGGATTCCGATCGGCAACAGCATCAACAGGCTGAAAATGCCCGGTAGATGCCCTTCCACATACGGCGCCAGGAACAGGCCGGCGAAGAAGCCGAGGATCACCGTCGGCATCGCCTCCATCAATTCGATCACCGGCTTGACCTTGCGGCGCAGGCTCGGGGCCATGAAGTAGGCGGTGTAGATCGCGGCGGCAACGGCCAGTGGCGCGGCCAGCAACATGGCGTAGAACGCGGCCTTCAAGGTGCCGAAGGTCAACGGGGCCAGGCTCATCTTGGGTTCGAAGTCGGTGTTGGCGGCGGTCGACTGCCAGACGTATTTAGGCTCGTCGTAGTTTTCGTACCAGACCTTGCTCCACAACGCGCTCCAAGACACTTCCGGGTGCGGGTTGTCGAGCATCAGCGGCTGCAGCTTGCCGCCCGCCTCCACGATCACGCGGTTGGCCCGTGGCGACATGCCGTACACGCCTTGGCCGTCGACCACCGGGTCCACCAGCAGGGTGCGGTGGGCAGTGCTGTGGAATACGCCGAACTGGCCGGACGCGTCGAGGGCGGTGAAGCCCTTGCGGCGCTCTTCGGCGGAAATTTCCACGATAGGCGTGGTGCCCATCTGAAAGGTACGGATCTGCTTGAGCCGCTGTTCACCATCCGGGTCGCGGGCCATGAACCACTGGGCCAGGCCGCCCTTGGAGTTACCGATGATCAGCGAGATGCCGCCCACCAGCTGCGTGCTCGCGGTGACTTCGGCAGTCCCGTCTTCCAGCAGTTTGTAGCGACCATTGAGGCTCTTGTCGCGCAGGCTGAACACATCGGCCAAGGCACGGCCGTTGATCACATACAGCCATTGCTGGCGCGGGTCGATGAAAATTGCCTTCACCGGCTCGGTCATCTGTGGCAGCTCGATGCGCTTCTGCTCGCTGGTAACTTCGCCGGTCATCATGTTTTCTTCGCGGCTCAGGGACAGCACATTCAAGTGCGAACCCGCGGAGCCTGCCACCACCAGGGACGAATCCGTGGCGTTGAGGGCCACGTGTTCCAGCGGGCGGCCGGCGTCATCCAGAACGATCGGCGTTTCACCGTAGGGGTATTCGATCGCCGGCGTGATGGTTTTCTTGCCGTCCGGGTAGGACACCTTATAGGTGTGGCGGAACACCAGGGACTGGCCATTGGATAGACCGAGGATCACCAGCGGGCTGCCGGGCTGGTCTTCACCGATAGAAGCAACGCTGGTGCCGGCGGGCAGGGGCAGGTCGACACGCGTGAGCTCGGCACCGGTCTCGACATTGAAGAACAGCGCCTGGCCCTTGTCGGAAACCCGCATGGCGACCTGGTTCTGTTCTTCGAGGGAGATCATCAGCGGCTTGCCCGCGTCCTGGATCCAGGCCGGGGTCAGTGCGTCTTCCTTGGTCAATGAGGCGCCTTGAAACAGTGGCGCGACGACGTAGGCCAGGAAGAAGAAAATCAGGGTGATGGCGCCGAGGACGGCGAGGCCGCCGACCAGCACGTACCAACGGGTCAGGCGATCCTTGAGCGCGCGAATGCGGCGCTTGCGTTGCAACTCAGGCGTATTGAAGTCAATGCGCTTGGGGGGAGAAGTCGTCGTCATGGTGGAATTGGCCAGATCATTCATGCGCACACCCTAGCGATCCTGTATGACAGAAAGATGACAGTGCAGTGACGCAACAAATCCGCCGCGAAGCATGGCTGGCAGCGGACTAGAAAATTCGGATGCGGAGCCGGCAGGCCGGCCCCGCAGAGGCAATCAGTTGCCTTCTTTCAGACCCAGGTCAGCCAGGGCCTTGGCGGCGACTTTGGCTGGCAGTGGGATGTAGCCGTCTTTCACTACAACTTCCTGGCCTTGTTTGGACAGCACCAGTTTCACGAACTCGGCTTCCAGCGGGGCCAGAGGCTTGTTCGGCGCTTTGTTGACGTACACGTAGAGGAAACGCGACAACGGGTATTTGCCGTTCAGGGCGTTTTCTTCGCTGTCTTCGACGAAGTCAGTGCTGCCTTTCTTGGCCAGAGCCACGGTCTTCACGCTGGCAGTCTTGTAGCCGATGCCCGAGTAACCGATGCCGTTCAGCGAAGAGCTGATCGACTGCACGACCGAAGCCGAGCCTGGTTGTTCGTTCACGTTTGGCTTGTAGTCGCCTTTGCACAGGGCTTCTTCCTTGAAGTAGCCGTAGGTGCCGGACACCGAGTTACGACCGAACAGTTGCACCGGCTTGTTGGCCAGGTCGCCGGTCACGCCCAGATCACCCCAGGTTTTCACGTCGGCTTTGCCACCGCACAGGCGAGTCGAGGAGAAGATCGCGTCGACTTGTTCCATGGTCAGGTGCTGGATCGGGTTGTCCTTGTGCACGAACACGGCCAGGGCATCCACCGCAACCGGAATAGCGGTTGGCTTGTAACCGTACTTCTGCTCGAAGGCAGCCAGTTCGGTGTCCTTCATCTTGCGGCTCATCGGGCCCAGGTTGGAGGTGCCTTCGGTCAGCGCAGGTGGCGCGGTGGCCGAGCCGGCAGCTTGAATCTGGATGTTGACGTTCGGGTATTCCTTTTTGTAACCCTCGGCCCACAGGGTCATCAGGTTAGCCAGGGTATCGGAACCAACGCTGGACAGGTTGCCCGACACACCAGTGGTCTTCACGTACGCCGGGATTGCCGGATCAACACCAGCGGCCACCGCGTTGGCGGTCGCAACGCCAGCAGCGACAAAAGTCATTGCCGCCATCAAACGTTTCAGTTTCATGCCTTGCTCCTAGCAGATAGGGATAATTGGATCGGGGCCAAGTATCGGGAGGCCGTGTGAACACTCTATGTCTGTAATGTGACAATTAGATGAAAGGCCACTACTCAACGACGCCACGGAAAGCGCGCAGGCACGAGGCCTGGGAGGGAGAGATTGAGGCTTGGAAATACGTTGAAACGTGATCGTTCCCAGGGCCGGGAACGATCATCATCCATGGCTTAGCGCGAACGCTTCCACAAATACCCACCCACCACCATCCCCATCACACACAGGGCGGCAACGTAGTAGGCCGGACCCAGCGGGCTTTCCTTCATCAGCAGCGATACCGCCAGCGGCGTCAGCCCGCCGAATACGGCGTAGGCCACGTTGTAAGAGAACGACAGGCCGCTGAAACGCACCACGGGCGGGAAGGCCTTGACCATCACGTAGGGCACCACGCCGATGGTGCCCACGAACAGACCGGTCAGGGTGTACAGCGGGAACAGCCAGTCAGGATGGTTGAAGAGGCTGTGATAGAGCGTCCAGGATGTGGCCAGCAACAGCGCACAACCGATCACCAGTACCCGGCCGGCACCGAAGCGATCAGCCAGGGCGCCGGAGGCGATGCAGCCCAGGCTCAGGGTGACGATGGCCAGGCTGTTGGCCTGTAATGCCACGGTCGGGCTGAAGTGATAGAGGGTCTGCAGCACGGTCGGGGTCATCAGGATCACCACCACCACGCCGGCCGACAGCAACCAGGTCAGCAACATCGACAAGACGATGGCGCCACGGTGGTCGCGCAGCACCGCGCGCAACGGCAACTCGGCGGCCAGTGCCTTGCGCTGCTGCATCTCGGCGAAGATCGGCGTTTCATGCAGCCAGCGGCGCAGGTACACCGACAACAGGCCGAACACACCGCCCAGCAGGAACGGGATACGCCAGGCGTAATCCGAGACTTGCTCCGGGCTGTAAATAGTATTGATGGCGGTGGCCACCAGCGATCCCAGCAGGATCCCGGCGGTCAGGCCGCTGGTCAGGGTGCCGCAGGCGTAACCGATATGCCGTGGCGGTACGTGTTCGGAGACGAACACCCAGGCGCCGGGTACTTCGCCGCCAATGGCCGCGCCCTGGATGATGCGCATCAGCAGCAACAGGATCGGCGCCCACAGGCCGATCTGCGCGTAAGTTGGCAGCAGGCCCATGATCAGGGTGGGCACGGCCATCATGAAGATGCTCAGGGTGAACATCTTCTTGCGGCCCAGCAGGTCGCCGAAGTGCGCCATGATGATGCCGCCCAGGGGGCGCGCGAGGTAACCGGCGGCAAAGATGCCGAAGGTCTGCATCATGCGCAGCCATTCGGGCATGTCGAGCGGGAAGAAGAGTTTTCCGACCACGGTGGCGAAAAACACGAAAATGATGAAGTCATAAAACTCCAACGCCCCGCCCAAGGCAGACAGCGACAGGGTTTTGTAGTCGTTGCGGGTCAGCGGGCGCGAAGGTTGCGCACTGCTTGCGGGCACGGAGGACATGGCAAGGCTTCTCTTATAGTAGTCGGGACGGCAAGCCCGGGACTTGCGGCAGGCATGGCAAGATAGCAAATCGCTCGCAAAAGCACAGCGGTGAGCGAATAACCGTTCAACCGCGCGAATTATTCCGCTTTCCTGAGCGTTATCTGCGCACAGAAGCACAGTTGCCGGAAAAAGCCGCAATACAGCCGCGAATTGCCGACCAAATGAACGCCCAGAGGTCGTCGTGGCGACAACGTGTCGATATACTCGGCCCTTGCAAGCGCAAGACCCCCAGTCTTGAGGGGCTGCTGTGCCAAACCGTCGTTGGAAGCCGTCCAGCCGATTTGGCAGAGCTTCCCTTTAGTACGCCTTACGAGAAACGCATCACGCGGAGTATGTTGGTGCTGAAACGTTTTTCCATAAGACGGCTATCCACTTGAAATACCCATGAAGCGTTACGGGTCAGAGGCACCCTTGGCATGATCGAACTCGAACAAGAAGATCCTATCCCGCAAGGCGATCTCGCCCTGCAAATCACCGCCCTGCCGCGTGAAACCAACGGTTTTGGCGACATTTTCGGCGGCTGGCTGGTCGCACAGATGGACCTGGCCGGCACCGCGATGGCAAGCAAGGTCGCGGGCGGGCGTGTAGCCACCGTGGCCATTGATCGCATGGCGTTCCTGGTGCCGGTCGCCGTGGGCGCGCAGCTCTCCTTCTATACCCAGGCCCTGGAAATCGGTCGCAGCTCGATCCAGATGATGGTCGAAGTGTGGAGCGACGACCCGCTGTCCAGCGAATGGCGCAAGGTGACCGAGGCGGTGTTCGTGTTCGTCGCCATCGATGGCAGTGGCCGCACGCGTTCGGTGCCGTCGCGCGCACGTTAAACCTCACCGGGTTTTGACGGTCAATTGCCCCATTGCCTGCCATGAAGAGTGCTTTGTTATGCCGACACCCCACGTTGAAACCGTGAAAATCGACGAGTTGGACTGCTGGCGCATCCGTCACAACGGCGCCGAACTGATGGTGGCCCGACAGGGCGCACATATCTTCAGTTACCAGCGCGACGGCGAGCAGCCGCTGATCTGGCCGAACCCCGAAGCGGTGTTCAAGCAGGGCAAAGGCATCCGCACCGGCGTGCCGGTATGTTGGCCGTGGTTTGGCGTGTTCGACCGTAACCCGCAGAGCGTCAAGGCGATGCGCCAAAGCGATCAGCCAGCCGGCGCCCATGGTTTCGTGCGCACAGCGCTGTGGGAATTGGCCGCGAGCGCGCTTGAAGGTGAGGCACTGCGGGTGGACTTGGTACTGCCAGTTCCAACAGGCGGCTTTCCTGGCTGGCCCCACGAGGTCGATCTTAAACTGAGCCTGTTGCTGGACGATCAGTTGCACGTCCACCTGACCAGCCATAACCGTGGCAACGATACCGTGACCCTCAGCCAGGCACTGCACACCTATTTTGCGGTGAGCGACGTACGCAAGGTGCACGTCGAGGGACTGGACGGAGCGGCGTATATCGATACCGCTGACAACTGGGCAACGAAGCAGCAAGCCGGGTTGCTGCATTTCACCGGCGAGACTGACCGTATCTACCTCGATACGCCTGCACAGCTGAGTATTGTCGATAAAGATTGGCAGCGCCGTATCCAGCTCACTGCCGAGGGCTCGACGTCAACGGTGATCTGGAACCCCTGGACCGAACGTGCCAAGGCGTTTGATGACATGGCTGACGATGGCTGGACGGGCATGTTGTGCATCGAGACAGCCAATGTGCTGGATGATGTGGTGAGTCTGGCACCCGGTGAAAGCCACACCTTGGGCGTGAGCATCAGCGCTGTCGCCCTGTAAGAACGCCAATCACAATGTGGGAGGGGGCTTGCCCCCTCCCACATTGGTTATATGTTGCCCTTTAAAGATCGGATTCCTTGACCACGCGTACTTTTCCGGCATCCAGCGCATACGCCGCATCCGCCAGATCGTTGTTCACCTTCTCCACCTTCAACGTGCCGGTGACCCACAGCGGCGTATAGATATCATCCAGCTTCAAGCCCTTGGGATAACGCACCAGCACCAACTGGTTAGGCGGTGGTGGCGGCACATGGATACATGCGCCCGGATACGGTACGAGGAAGAACAAGGTGCTGCGGCCCTTGGCGTCGGTCTCCAACGGCACCGGATAACCGCCGATGCGGATGTTCTTGCCATTCATGGCCGCCACGGTCTTGGTTGAATACATCACCGCCGGCAAGCCTTTGCTCTGCTTCAGGCCACCCTTGTCGGTGAACGTGCCTTGGGCCTCTGGCGAGTTGTGGTCGATCTCGGGCATGGCTTCGAGCGCTTTTTGATCCGACAACGGCATCAGGTCGAGCCAGTCGGTTTCCGGCAGTTCGCCGGCGTGCGCCAGGCCAGGGCCCAGCAGGAGGAGTATCAACAAAAGACGGCGCATGGAGAGGCTCGGCAAGTACAGGTGGCGAGCATTCTAGCCCTCCGCGCCTGCGCAGCGCAGAGGGCTTCGTCGCTTAGATCATTTCTTTTTCAGCAGGCCGTAGATCACCAGCAGCACGATGGCGCCAATCAGCGCGCCGAGGAAGCCTGCGCCCTGGCCTGCCTGGTAGATGCCCAGGGCCTGGCCACCGTAAGTGGCGACCAACGAACCCGCGATGCCCAGCAGGATGGTCATGATCCAGCCCATGCTGTCGTCGCCTGGTTTCAGGAAACGCGCGAGTAGGCCGACGATCAAGCCGATAAAAATGGTTCCAATGATACCCATGGCATTTCCCTCTGAATGTAGGTGAGCTATGCCAAAGCCTAGTCAGGCTTTGGCATCCTGCAATCAGAGGACGGCGGTCGCCGAATGGTTCCCGCCGCTCCCTGGCTTATTGCTCGGCGATCAACGCTTCGACCTTGAGGATCTGCGCTTGCAGCGTCGCACGGTCCTTGCAGCGCAGGTTGGCGTGGCCAACCTTGCGCCCAGCCTTGAAGGCCTTGCCATAGTGATGCAGATGGCAGTCGTCGATGGCGATGACTTTTTCCACGGGCGGCACCACACCAATGAAGTTGAGCATGGCGCTCTCACCGACCTTGGCCGTGGAACCCAACGGCAAGCCCGCCACCGCCCGCAGGTGGTTTTCGAACTGGCTGCACTCGGCGCCTTCGGTGGTCCAGTGCCCGGAGTTGTGCACGCGCGGGGCGATTTCGTTGGCCTTGAGGCCACCGTCGACTTCAAAGAACTCGAACGCCATCACGCCGACGTAATCCAGCTGCTTGAGTACACGGCTGGAATAGTCTTCGGCCAGCGCTTGCAACGGGTGGTCGGTGCTGGCCACGGACAGCTTGAGGATGCCGCTGTCATGGGTGTTGTGTACCAATGGGTAGAAGCGGGTTTCGCCATCACGGGCACGCACGGCGATCAGCGAGACTTCACCGGTGAACGGCACGAAGCCTTCCAACAGGCAGGCAACGCTGCCCAGCTCGGCGAAGGTGCCGACCACATCGGCGGCGGTGCGCAGGACTTTCTGGCCCTTGCCGTCGTAACCCAGGGTGCGGGTTTTCAGCACGGCGGGCAGGCCGATACTGGCGACGGCGGCATCCAGGTCCGCCTGGGACTGGATATCGGCGAAGGCCGGGGTCGGAATGCCCAGGTCCTTGAACATGCTTTTCTCGAACCAGCGGTCACGGGCGATGCGCAGGGCTTCGGCGCTCGGGTATACCGGCACGAATTGCGACAGGAACGCCACGGTTTCAGCCGGAACGCTTTCGAACTCGAAGGTCACCAGGTCGACTTCGTCGGCCAGCTGGCGCAGGTGGTCCGGGTCGCTGTAGTCAGCGCGCAGGTGTTCGCCCAGGGCTGCCGCGCAGGCGTCCGGCGCCGGGTCCAGGAAAGCGAAGTTCATTCCCAGCGGGGTGCCCGCCAGGGCCAGCATGCGGCCCAGTTGGCCGCCACCGATTACACCGATTTTCATCGTCAACAACCTCAGGCGATGCGTGGGTCTGGATTGTCCAGCACGCTGTCTGTCTGCTCAGCACGGAATTTTTTCAGCACCGCATGGAATTGCGGGTGCTTGGCGCCCAGGATACTGGCGGACAGCAGGGCGGCGTTGATCGCGCCGGCCTTGCCGATCGCCAGGGTCGCCACCGGGATACCGGCCGGCATCTGCACGATGGACAACAGCGAATCCACGCCCGAGAGCATCGCCGACTGCACCGGCACGCCGAGTACCGGCAGGTGGGTCTTGGCCGCACACATGCCGGGCAGGTGCGCTGCACCGCCGGCACCGGCGATGATCACCTCGATGCCACGGGATTCTGCTTCATCGGCATACTGGAACAGCAAATCCGGAGTGCGGTGGGCGGAGACCACTTTCACTTCGTAGGGAATGCCGAGTTTTTCCAGCATATCGGCGGTGTGGCTAAGGGTGGACCAATCGGACTTGGAGCCCATGATCACGCCAACCAATGCACTCATCGTCGTGCCTCTTCTCTCTGGGCGCCCACAGGCGCGTCAAAAAACAACAAGCCACGCGGGAAATCCGGCGTGGCTTGGTGTACGAATTAAGGCCGGTTGGACCGGCCGAAGGCCGCGCAGTATACCGTAATAATCCAGATAAACAGCCCCTGGGATGACCATCTGTCTAGCGGTGCAAAGTGGCGGTTTTATTGACCTTGAAGTCAGTCCAAGGCACCACGAAACCTTGTGCGAAGGGGCTCAAGTATTCTGCGCCGCCCCGCCTTCGAGCTTGCGCCACAACAACCGCACATTCGCCTTGCGTACCAAGGCACAGCGGTACAGCCGAATCTCCAGCGGCACATGCCATTGCGGCCCGCCGCAGACCACCAGCTCACCACGCGCCAGCTCGGCACGCACGCTCAACTGCGGCACCCAGGCAATGCCCAGGCCTTCCAGGGCCATGCTCTTGAGGCTGTCGGCCATGGCGGTTTCGTACACCGTGGTGAAGCGCAGCGCACGCTGGCGCAGCAGCAAATTCACCGAGCGACCGAGAAACGCGCCGGCGCTGTAGGCCAGCAACGGGACGCTGCCGTCGCCTTCCAGGTCGAACATCGGTTTGCCATCGGCATCGGCGGCACACACCGGGAGCATTTCGGTGTTGCCCAGGTGCAGCGACGGGAAGATTTCCGAATCCATCTGCATCGCGGCGTCCGGGTCGTAGAACGCCAGCATCAGGTCACAACCGCCTTCGCGCAGCGCATGCACGGCGTCGCCGACGTTGGTGGCCACCAGCCGCGTGGCGATGTTCAGGCCTTCGTTGCGCAATTGCGCGATCCAGCGCGGGAAGAAGCCTAGGGCCAGGGAGTGCGCCGCAGCCACTTGCATGACCTCACCCTGCCCGCCTTCCAGGTGATGCAAATGGCGCAGCACTTCACCGAGCTGTTCGACCACTGTACGCGCCGTGACCAGGAACAACTGGCCCGCCGCCGTCAGCTCCACCGGCGTGCGCGAGCGGTTGACCAGGGTCAGGCCCAGGGCCGCCTCCAGGCTGCGGATGCGTCGGCTGAACGCCGGCTGGGTGACGAAGCGCCGCTCCGCCGCCTGGGAAAAACTGCGGGTCGCCGCCAAGGCGCTGAAGTCTTCCAGCCATTTGCTCTCAAGGTTCATTGCTGCCTCCCGTGGGTACGCACCATTTTGGCACACACGCCCGCCATGATAACCGGGTCACACTCACATTATGCCGTTTGTGCATAGGCCAGTGCTTAACAGCATTGGCCCAAAAAGTTCTACAAGCCTAGCATTCGCAGCGTTCCGGCCAGTTCCGGGTCCATATCGAGATGATTTCCGTCATGTCCTCCGCTGCATCTTTCCGTACCGAAAAAGACCTGCTTGGCGTACTCGAAGTACCGGCTCAAGCGTATTACGGCATCCAGACCCTGCGAGCGGTGAACAACTTCCGCCTCTCGGGCGTTCCGATTTCGCATTACCCGAAATTGGTGGTCGGTCTGGCAATGGTCAAGCAAGCGGCGGCTGACGCCAACCGCGAGTTGGGCCAGCTCAGCGAAGCCAAGCACGCTGCCATCAGCGAAGCCTGTGCCCGTCTGATCCGCGGCGATTTCCACGAAGAGTTCGTGGTGGACATGATTCAAGGCGGCGCCGGCACTTCAACCAACATGAATGCCAACGAAGTCATCGCCAACATCGCGTTGGAGGCCATGGGCCACAAGAAGGGCGAGTACCAGTACCTGCACCCCAACAACGACGTGAACATGGCGCAGTCGACCAACGACGCCTACCCGACCGCGATCCGCCTGGGTCTGCTGCTGGGCCATGACGCGCTGCTGGCCAGCCTCGACAGCCTGATCCAGGCCTTCGCCGCCAAGGGCGAAGAATTCAGCCACGTACTGAAAATGGGCCGCACCCAGTTGCAAGACGCCGTGCCGATGACCCTGGGCCAGGAATTCCGCGCCTTCGCCACCACCCTGGGTGAAGACCTGGCACGCCTGAAAACCCTGGCGCCTGAGCTGCTGACCGAAGTAAACCTGGGCGGCACCGCCATCGGTACCGGCATCAACGCCGACCCGCGCTACCAGGCCCTGGCCGTACAGCGCCTGGCGGTGATCAGCGGCCAGCCGGTTGTTCCAGCCGCCGACCTGATCGAAGCCACCTCCGACATGGGCGCCTTCGTGCTGTTCTCCGGCATGCTCAAGCGTACTGCGGTGAAGCTGTCGAAGATCTGCAACGACCTGCGCCTGCTGTCCAGCGGCCCACGCACCGGCATCAACGAGATCAACCTGCCGGCCCGCCAGCCGGGCAGCTCGATCATGCCCGGCAAGGTCAACCCGGTGATCCCGGAAGCCGTGAACCAGGTGGCGTTCCAGGTCATCGGTAACGATCTGGCCCTGACCATGGCGGCCGAAGGCGGCCAACTGCAACTGAACGTGATGGAGCCGCTGATCGCCTTCAAGATCTTCGACTCGATCCGCCTGCTGCAACGTGCCATGGACATGCTGCGCGAGCACTGCATCGTCGGCATCACCGCCAACGAAGCCCGCTGCCGCGAACTGGTGGAGCACTCCATCGGCCTGGTTACCGCGCTGAACCCGTACATCGGCTATGAAAACGCCACCCGCATCGCCCGTATCGCCCTCGAAAGCGGCCGTGGCGTGCTGGAACTGGTGCGCGAAGAAGGCTTGCTCGACGACGCCATGCTCGACGACATCCTGCGCCCCGAAAACATGATTGCTCCACGCTTGGTCCCGCTGAAGGCCTAAGCGTTTGTTGCACCGCTCACCAGGCTGAGGGACTAGACACCTCTCACCTTTTGAGGGCCTGAAGGCTCGTTCTTCAGGCCCTTTTTTTTGCCCCGAGGTTGTGAAATGAAGCCTATAAAAACGCCAATATCGCTCTGCAGGCCCACCGCCCAGCTGAAACCTTTAATCGCCCCGAGCAGACGGATCACGTTCGCCTAGGTATAGTGCCGCCCCTCTTCGCGTCAGAGATCGTCGGTAACGAGGTCCTGTGCAGCGCGAAACCGCATGAATAACAACACCCGCAAAAGGATTGGGGTCGAACGTCGTGCACTGCCTGGTGCTGAGCGATAGCGTCGAACCGTCCTGCGTTTGCCATTAGAAAAATCAGCGAGGAACACTCCATGCTCGAAGTCATCAACGACTTCCTCTCAGGGAAAGTACTGATCGTGCTCATTGTCGGGCTCGGCGGTTATTTCACGATTCGCTCGCGTTTCGTACAACTGCGTCACTTCTTCCACATGTTTTCGGTGTTTCGCGACAGCCTGAAAAACAGCTCCGACCAGCTCAGCTCCTTCCAGGCGCTGATGCTCAGCCTGGCCGGTCGCGTGGGTGCCGGTAACATTGCCGGTGTCGGTATTGCCGTGACACTGGGTGGCCCGGGCGCCGTGTTCTGGATGTGGGTCACCGCACTGGTGGGCATGTCATCGAGCTTTATCGAGTGCTCCCTCGGCCAGCTGTACAAGCGCACCGACGCGGAAGGCACCTTCCGTGGCGGCCCGGCCTACTACATCCAGCACGGTTTGCAGAAGCGCTGGCTGGGCATGGTCATGGCGTTCCTGTTGCTGGTGACCTTCGGTTTTGCTTTCAACGGCCTGCAAGCCCACGCCGTGACCCACTCGCTGAACAACGCCTTTGGCCTGGACACCACCTACACCGGCCTGGCGCTGGCGGTACTGCTGGGCCTGGTGTTCATCGGCGGGATCAAGCGCATCGCCTCGATTGCCGACCTGCTGGTGCCGGTCAAGACCCTGGTCTACATCGCCGTGACTCTCTATGTAATCGTGCTGCAATTCGACCATGTGCCGGCCATGCTCGCGACCATCGTCAAGAGCGCCTTCGGCCTCGACCAGGCCTTCGGGGGCCTGGTGGGCAGCGCGATCATCATGGGTGTGAAGCGCGGCGTGTTCGCCAACGAAGCCGGCCTGGGCAGTGCGCCTAACGTGGCGGCGGTGGCGTCGGTCGAACACCCGATCGCCCAGGGCGTGGTGCAGGCGTTCAGCGTGTTCCTCGATACCTTCGTGATCTGCACCTGTACCGCGTTGCTGATCCTGCTCTCCGGCTTCTACACCCCGGGCTTCGAAGGCGACGGCATTGCCCTGACCCAGAACTCCCTGGCGGCGGTGGTGGGCGACTGGGGCCGCATGTTCATCTCGGTGGCCCTGGCGTTGTTCGTGTTCACCTCGATCATGTACAACTACTACCTGGGCGAGAGCAACCTGCGCTTCCTGGTAGGCAACAACCGCAAGGTGCTGATGGGCTACCGCGCCCTGGTGCTGGTGCTGATTTTCTGGGGTTCCATCGAGAACCTGAGCACCGTGTTCGCCTTCGCCGACATCACCATGACCCTGCTCGCGTTCGTCAACCTGTTCGCCCTGGCGTTCCTGTTCAAGATCGCCATGCGCATCCTCAACGACTACGACAACCAGCGCGCCGCAGGCATCAAGACCCCGGTATTCGATTCCAGCCAGTTCCCTGACCTGGACCTGGACCGCAAGGCCTGGCCAGCCAACCCGGTCAAGCCTGAGCCAGACGCTCAAACTACCGCTGAACTGAACGCTCAAGCGCAACGCTGAGTGTAGAGAGATGACACGCCGCCCGGCCTTGGGCATGCTCTGGGCCCGGCGGCGTTTTTCGTTCAGGAGAAAATTCGATGTCCCCAGCTAACAACGTGATGGTGCTCTACACCGGTGGCACTATCGGCATGCAGGCCAGCGCCAACGGCCTGGCGCCCGCTTCAGGTTTTGAGGCGCGTATGCGCGAACAGCTTGCCGACGCGCAACTGCCCGCATGGCGCTTCCAGGAAATGTCGCCGCTGATCGACAGCGCCAACATGACCCCCGTCTACTGGCAGCGCCTGCACGCCGCCGTGGTTGAGGCGGTGGACGCCGGCTGCGACGCCGTACTGATCCTGCACGGCACTGACACGCTGGCCTACAGTGCCGCCGCCATGAGCTTCCAACTGCTCGGCCTGCCGGCGCCGGTGGTGTTCACCGGCTCCATGCTACCCGCCGGCGTGCCCGACAGCGATGCCTGGGAAAACGTCAGCGGTGCCTTGGCGGCGCTGGGCGAAGGCCTGGCGCCGGGCGTGCAGTTGTTCTTCCACGGTGCGCTGATGGCGCCGACCCGCTGCGCGAAAATCCGCAGTTTCGGTCGCCACCCGTTTGCTGCCCTGCAGCGCAATGGCGGCGTCGCCCAGGCCGAAATGATCCCGGCCGCCCTGCATTACCGTCAGCCCAAAGCCGTGGCCAACGTCGGTGTGCTGCCGCTGGTGCCGGGTATTGCCGCCGGGCAACTGGATGCACTGATCGACAGCGGCATTCAGGCGTTGGTGCTGGAATGCTTCGGCAGCGGCACCGGGCCGAGCGACAACCCGGCGTTCCTGGCCAGCCTCCAACGCGCGCACGATCAAGACGTTGTGGTGGTGGCGATCACCCAATGCCATGAAGGCGGTGTGGAGCTGGATGTGTACGAAGCGGGCAGCCGTTTGCGCGGCGTCGGCGTGTTGTCCGGTGGCGGCATGACCCGCGAAGCGGTGTTCGGCAAGCTCAATGCACTGCTCGGTGCGGGGCTCGAGACCGCCGAGGTTCGTCGCCTGGTGGAACTCGACCTGTGTGGCGAGCTGAGCTGACCGGCCTGTAACTTGCTTCCCTTCCAGCCATCCCCTGGCTGGAAGTCCCCTATGCTGCACTCCCACCTGACCACTCTCAACGCCGTGTCCCTGGTGCTTAACGCTTTCAAGGCCGAAGGCTTGCCGGCCCAGGAACTGCTGGCTGGCAGCGGCATCTGCGCGGCGGACTTGAGCCGCGCCGACACGCGCATCACCACCAACCAGGAGATGCGCGTGTGTGCCAATGCCGTAGCGCGGCGTCGGGATATCGGCCTGGAACTGGGCCGGCAGATGCATGTATCGGCCTATGGCATGCTCGGCTATGCCCTGCTCACCAGTGCCACCTTTGGTGACGCCTTGCGCCTGGCGCTGCACTACCCGGCGCTGTTGGGAACACTTTTCGAGCTGAGCCTGGAGGAAGATGGCCAGCGCGTCTGGTTCACCGCCCGTGATTATCGCGAAGACCCGACGCTTGAGATGTTCAATGTCGAATTGTGCCTGGCCTCGCTGAAGGTCATCTGCGACGACCTGCTGAGCCAGCCGCTGCCACTGCTCGCCGCACGCTTCGAGTACGACGCCCCGGACTACTGCGCGCGTTATACCGAAAGCTTCCCTTGCCCGTTGCAGTTCCAGGCCACCGCCAACGCGTTTGCCTTCGACCGGCACTGGCTCGAACAGCCACTGCCGCTGGCAGACACCGTCACCCACCACGCCATGGCCGAGCGCTGCCGCAAGCAGAACCTGGAGTTCACCGGGCGCCAGGCCTGGCTGGGCAGGATTCGCCAGTTGCTCACCGCGCAACTCAACGCCGCGCCGGGCCTGGAAGGCCTGGCCATGCAGATGAACTGCTCGGCGCGCACCCTGCGCCGGCATTTGCACGACCAGGGTTGCAGCTACCAGGAGCTGTTGGACGAGTTGCGCTTCGAGCGCGCCAAGCAACTGCTGGCGGAGGACCAGTGGCCGATCTACCGGATTGCCGAGGCCTTGGGGTTCAGCGAAACAGCGAGTTTCCGGCATGCATTTGTGCGCTGGAGCGGCGTAGCACCGAGCCAATTTCGAGCATGATGCGCCATTGAGGGGCGAATTACGGACAGACACTTTGGCCATATTCATCCCCTTTTGGCCGCTCCTGCCGTTCTCTTGAACCGCGCCCACCGCAAGACTGCATGCACCGACCCAGCCTGCGGAGAACAAGAATGCTGACGATCTACTCGGACGATCACCACCTGCACCACGGCCGCTGCGAATTGATGGACGGGCAACTGATGCCCTGCTTCGAAATGCCCTCGCGGGCCGACCATGTGCTGCAGCGGGTCAAGGACCGCGAATTGGGGCCAGTGCAGGCGCCATACGACTTTGGCCTGGCGCCTTTGCAGCGCATTCACAACCGCGACTACCTGGATTTCTTCAAAGGCGCCTGGGCGCGCTGGACCGAATACGGCGAGGACGGCGATCTGCTGCCCTACACCTGGCCCGCGCGCACCCTGCGCCGCGTGCTGCCCACCAGCCTGCACGGCCAATTGGGCTATTACAGTTTCGACGGCGGCGCGCCGATTACCGCCGGGACCTGGCAGGCGGCCTACTCGGCGGCGCAAGTGGCGCTCACCGCACAACAGGCGATCCAGGGCGGCGCCCACAGTGCGTTCGCGTTGTGCCGCCCACCGGGGCATCACGCCGCCAGCGACTTGATGGGCGGTTATTGCTACCTGAACAACGCCGCGATTGCCGCCCAGGCGTTTCTCGACCAGGGCCACCGCAAGGTCGCGATCCTCGATGTGGACTACCACCACGGCAACGGCACCCAGTCGATTTTCTACGACCGCCGCGATGTGCTGTTTACCTCGATCCACGGTCACCCGGAGGCCGAGTTTCCGTTTTTCCTGGGCTATGCCGATGAGAGGGGCGAAGGTGCCGGCGAAGGCTTCAACTTCAACTACCCGTTGCCCGCCGGCTCCGGCTGGGACACCTGGAGCGCAGCACTGGAGCAGGCCTGCCGGGAGATCGAACACTACGGCGCCGACATCCTCGTGGTCTCACTGGGCGTGGACACCTTCAAGGATGACCCGATCTCCCAGTTCAAGCTCGACAGCCCGGACTACCTGGCCATGGGCGCGCGCATCGCACGCCTGGGCAAGCCGACGCTGTTCGTGATGGAAGGCGGTTACGCGGTGGAAGAAATCGGCATCAACGCCGTCAATGTGCTCGAAGGTTTTGAGGGGGCCGCCCAATGAATATGCTCAAGTCGCTTATGCTCTGCGCCGCCGTGCTGAGCAGCACCGCACACGCCGAAGAAAAAACCCTGAAGGTCTATAACTGGTTCGACTACATCACGCCCAAGGCGCTGGAGGACTTCAAGGCGCAGAACCCGAAGATCAAGCTGGTCTACGACATCTTCGACACCAACGAAGCACTGGAGGCCAAGCTGCTCACCGGCAACTCCGGCTATGACGTGGTGGTGCCCTCCAACGTGTTCCTCGCCAAGCAGATCGAAGCCGGCGTGTTCCAGCCCCTGGACCGCAGCCAATTGCCCAACTGGAACCACCTCGACCCCAAGCTGATGAAGCTGATCGAGGCCAATGACCCCGGCAATAAATTCGCCGTGCCCTACATGTACGGCACCATCCTGATCGGCTTCAACCCGGCCAAGGTCAAGGCTGCGCTCGGCGACAACGCTGCGGTGGACAGCTGGGACCTGATTTTCAAGGAAGAGAACATCAGCAAGCTCAAGCAATGCGGCGTGGCCCTGCTCGACTCGCCTTCGGAGATCCTGCCGTTGGCCCTGCAGCACCTGGGCCTGGACCCCAACAGCAGCAACCCCAAGGACTACGTCAAGGCCGAGGCGCTGTTGATGAAGATCCGCCCGTACATCACCTATTTCCATTCGTCCAAGTACATGGCCGATATCGCCAACGGTGACATCTGCGTGGCCGTGGGTTATTCGGGCAGCTTCTCCCAGGCGGCCAACCGCGCCAAGGAGGCCAGGAACGGCGTAGTGGTGGATATGCGCCTGCCCAAGGAGGGCGCGCCGATCTGGTTCGACATGCTCGCCATTCCCAAGGGTGCGCAGAACCCACAGGACGCCTACACCTTTATCAACTACTTGCTGCAACCCCAGGTGATCGCACCTGTCAGCGACTTTGTCGGCTACCCCAACCCGAACAAGGATGCGACCGAACAGGTCGACCCGGCGATCCGCAACAACCCCAACCTGTACCCCACCGAGGCGGCGATGGCGGGGCTCTATACCCTGAAACCCCTGGGCCGTGATGCCGAACGTGCCAGGACCCGCGCCTGGACCAAGATCAAGTCCGGCACCTGATTGCCATAGATAAACACCGCCTTCCTGACGGCATGCTTCCTAGCATGGCAACACCCGGGGCTCAGCCTCGGGCGTCGCCCACCCATGCCTGTCAGGTCCCTTATGACATCAACCACAGCATCGCCTGCTTCGTCGTCAGCCTCCCGCTTCTACTCCACAGCCACTTTGATCACTCAGTTATCTGCCGGCCCTGCCTTTCGCGAGGTGGCGGCCGCATTGCTGCGACGCGAGCTCAAAATAAACTATCCCCATCTGGATATAGACCCCAATGTCACCGTGGTCGGTACGCCCGTCTGGGACATCGTCGGCGATAAGATCATCGCCAAGCCCCCTCGGTATCAGGCACTGTCCGACGTGCTGGCCAAACAGGCAGTACTCGGTGTACCGACGCTGTATGTCGAAGGGGAACACTTTCTCACCCAACTGCCTATCGCTGAACCGCCGGTGCACCTGCCCGTGCGCATTGAAGACATCGCCAACACTATCAATTTGCTGGCACCGGTGATGATCATCGGGTTTCAGGAACAACAGGCCGATTACTGGAACTTGTCCAACGGCAATGCCGTCCCCCACTGGCATCAACTCTCCAGCGCCCTTCGCAGCTTCTGGAATGTGGACAAGGTGGAGGGCTGGACCCATGAAGACTGTGTCATGGCGCGCAGCCTGTACGTTGAACCGGACCCGGATCTGCGCAAGCGCAACGACCCTTATGCATCCCGGGCCTGCCTGGTGGATATCTTCCTGATCGACGACGCTGGCAAGGCCACCCACCTCAATGACAGCTTGATCGCGGTACTGGTCGGTAAACAGAACGGCCAGGAAGTTTTACTTACATACGCGCCGGGGCACGGCTATGACAAATTCAATTCCACCGAGGCACTGGGCAATGCCCTGGAGAATTATCTGCCGGACCGCGCCCTGGGCAAGAAAATCGATTGGCGCCTGTTCGAACCCAGCGGCAACTTTTTCGACCAACAAGCCTGCATCTTGATCTCCATTCAGATCGACGCCATCGGTGCACTGCACTTTACGGACACGATGCAAAGCCTGCCGGGGCCAATCACGGCACCTGCCGCCAAGGCTGTCAGCCAAAAGACACCCGGCCTGGACTGGTACAGGGAAGCCTTGCCGGAATGGCTCATCAAGGCCTCCAGTTCGGACCAGGATGCCTATGGCCGCCACCTGAAGGATCTGGCGGCGCTGCATAGCCTGAACGAAGGCCAGGCTTACGATGACGGCATTGCGCCGATCGAGCAGTACGCGCTCGAAGCGCTGAAACTGCAGATGAGCAAAGATCACGCAGAGGCCAGGGACCTGGCTTTGGAAAAGTTCGACATCGTGATCCAGAGTCCCGTCATCTGGGGCACCTTCACCGTGCCTGGACAAACCGTGACCACCACCTTCAGCCTGGCGCAACTGGCCCTGCAAAACCTGATCGCCCTGCCCCTGGGCAACAAAACCCTGCGCAGAAGCAATGGCGGCGCAATACCCAAGTGGCTCACTGTCAGCTACCTGGAAACCTTGATTACCGGCATTGATGTCGGCAACGCCTACCCCGCGCTGATCAAAAGCAAACTGCTGGATGACCCGACGGAATCGTGGCGACGCGAGCAGCTCTACACCAGCCATCTTCGCATTCAACTGCCGCTGCTGGCGCTGCACTGCAAACTCAACCGGATCGGCGGCATCGACGAACGGGGTTATCGCTATGTGAACGCCGTGATGCAAGACAACGCGACCGATCACAAAGTCGAAGGCAATACGATCGTCATCCGGCCGCTGGCCTTTGTAAGTCGGAACACCAGCGGCAAGCCGGACACGGTTGCGAACATGTTCGTGATCGGGCCCTCCCATATGCAGGCCGGGCCCTGCCTGCTCTACCGCCCCTTGCTCGAGGACCCCTTGAGCCAATACCCCTCGCCGGCCAATCTGATCTACGCGATCCAGCAATCCCCGAGCCTGCGCGAATCGGTGCTGGCCTGGCTGCCGGACAACGTGCGCACGGATTACGCCCGGTACGTGTTCCCAAGCTCCGTGCCGTCACCCTGGTCGGTGGTGGATTTCCTGGTGGACCCTGCCAAGGTGCTGAGCCTGAGCGGTCCGTTGCGGTTGGGCGAGGAAACCCTCGATGGCGACCGGCTAGCCGCCCTGTTCAAAGCCAATGCCAATGCGTTGGTCACGTTGGCCGACAGGCAGTCGGTCTCCAATGCCGATGCACGCTGGGCCACTTTCGAGCGCACCGGCTGGCTGATCTTCAACGCCGCTTTGCCGTTCCTGGGGCGCACGGCCGGCGTTGCGGCGTGGATCTGGCAAGTCATGGATCAACTGCAAGAAGTCGTCGACGCCGAGGAGGACCCCCTGCACCGGTTACGCTGGAATGCCATCACCGACTTGCTGCTCAACCTGGGCATGGCGATCACGTTGCACCGGGTAACTCGCCGCACCGAGGCGTTGCCTCCCCCTGCGAAGCGGCCGCTGATAGAGCCAACACTACCCGAAGAAAAACCATCGACCACCATTCGCAAGATCGCAGACGTCAATACCTCTGAAACCCCCGCAGACCGCTCCCAGCCGTTGCACACCAGCGGTGCATCCCACCGCAACCCTTCGCAACTGGGCGCGTTCCTGGACACCTACAAGGTCGAGAAACCCAGCAACCTGGGCGAACCGATCAGCGAGCAAGGCCCCAGCCAACACCTTTACAAGGTCGCGGACAAATATTTCGCCCCCGTGGGAAACCGCTGGTTCCAGGTGATCATTGATGAAAGCGACTATGTCGTGATTGTCGATGGGAAACAGCTGTCGCGCCTGGGCCCCTTGTTGATCGCCAACCGCCAAGGCAACTGGTTCGTCGATACCCGCCTGCGCTTGCGCGGCGGCGGGCCTACGTTGAAAGCCAGAAGGGCCAAGGCCTTGGCGCAAGAGCGCGCGAAACACTTGCGCACCCAGTTGAGCGAATTCGAAAAAACCAAAAAAGATGCACAGGCCGAGCTGCAAAAAGCCCACGCAGACATGACCAACGGGGCCGCCGAAACGGCCGATTCACGTCGGCAACGCTATCTGCAGACCCTGGTCGATCAACGCGAAAACTATGAATCGGCCCTGCAGCAACTCAAGCAGTTGAATATCTTCGCGCCCTCATCGGACTACGCGTCCAAGGCCATCACCTACCTCAAGGCACAGATCGAATTCACCCGCGCGGGTATTCGCGAGGCCCTCACCCGCTTTGCCCCCATGATGCGCAGGGTGCTGGACCAACTTCAGAATCCAACCGATGAACGCCCCTTCGATGACGCACGCGAGATGATGGGCCTGACCCAGGACATGCTTGAGCGCCTGGACTACATGAACACGCGCTTCGACGAACTCCGGCTGTTGTCCAGGGAAGGCGTCACCTTGATCCGAGACACCAAGGGCACCTTGCCGCATTATCCTCGCGAATACCTCAAGGCCCTGCAGATCACCCTCGCCCGCCACTTGTGCCTGTCGCAAAACACACTGAGCACCGCCCCGCAGGCCTGGTCGACCATCGATGCGATTGTCGACGCCGCCGATATCGTCGTCCAATGCCTGAACGACACCTTGCAGGAGCGCAGTGAGTCGCGCCTTGATGAACGTATCGACACCTTGGGCAGCCTGGTCGGTCAGTTCCAGATGCTTGACGAACGCTTGAGTGATTTTGCCGAACGCTTTACCGAACATGTACAGACGGACCCGGTCAGGCAGCTGCACACGCACATCAGCGAGTTCAGCCAGCAGGCTTCACAGAATCTGGCACTGCTGATCGTCGAGAGAGATGCGTTCAGGTTGCGCCCCGCCCCGGCGCCCGTGAGGCCGCGCCCCCTGACCAAGTTCATCCGTACCCGCTACGATGGCATCCGCATCGGCGAAGCGCGGCTGTCGTCGGCCGGGCAGGAGACCGACCTGGTGGATATCCGCTCCCCGACTACAAACAGGATCATCGCCACTTATCACCAGAAAAGCCCGGGGGTCTGGGTCGAAAGGCTGCCCACCTCTAAAAAACCGATGCCCACGCTCAGCACGTCCGTCGCCGTCAGCGAAGGCCAGGCCCTGCTGGACACACTGCCCGACTTCCATCGTCGTACCGAATTGCGTGCCAACCAGGAGGCACGTACACCAACGGGCATCGAATTTCTTTATCACCAGCAAGCCCAGCGCCTGGAACAGGCTGTCGAAGCCATTGACCGCGCCTTGACCCAAAGCAACATCACCGACGACGACACGCTCTCGGCCAGCACTGTCAACAAGGCGCTGACAGCAGCCATCGCCGAGCTGTACAACCGCAGTCGCAATCACGTGCGCAGGCTTTACAAGAAGTTGCCGCCGACCACCCAGAGTGTCGAGTGGCTGCTGGAGCATGATGAAATAACAATCCGGAAAACGGTCTCTCGACGCAGGCTCAAGGGCCCTCGCCCGGACTTTCTCGATGAATACAGCATCACCGAGCGCAGCTCTGGCAGCCCGCTGTGGTATGCGCACTTTCGCTACAGTGCCTCCTGGACACCGGCAAAAAACTACATCGCCGCGCGGTTGAAAACCGTGGCCGAACAACGCCAGGGCCGGACCGCTGACACCACCACAGGCCTGAGCGAAACCCAGCGCATCGACTTCTACCTCAGCGAAATCAGCCTGGAGCAAGCCCGCCGGCTGTTTTTCGAGAAGCGCAGAACCTGAACCGCCCGGGTCGACCGTTAATTAACTACCATCCGCGACCTTCCTTCTGTCATTACCGTGCGCATTCGCCCGGGTCAACGACAGAAGGAGCCGAAAATGCCCACCCACGCGCACACCAACAACAACCACAACCTGAACGGGCGCCCCACCAACGCCTACGAACTGCTCACCCAACTGACCACCGGACCGTCCACCCGGGAAGTGGCGTCCGATATCTTGCGGTCGGCTCTGCGCGAGCAGTATCCGAGGCTTAACATCGACCCGGATTTGACGATGGTCGTCACGCCACGCTGGCGGGTACTCAAATCGGGCATCGTGCCCGTGCGGCCCCACGTGGAGTCCCTCACCTCGGCGCTGGCACGCCAGGTGCTGGCCTCCAACCCGGTGACCTACATCGAAGGCGAGCACTTTCTCACGCTAAACCCGGAGTCACCGAGCGCCGTGCACCTGCCCGTGAAAATCGACGCCATTGCCCATTTGATCAATGAACTGGCCGGCCTGCTGTTCGTTGCGTCCCAGGAACATCAGCTTGACTACTGGAATGCGTCGAGCGGCAGCACATGGCCACGCTGGCAAATCTTTGCCTATACGTTGCGCAAAGCCTGGAACGTCAGCGTCCATGAGGATTGGGATGTCCTTGAGTGTGCTATGGCACGGGGCCTTTACCAGTTTCCGCGACGCGCCCAACGCGCCACCAGCGACCCCTATAACAGCCGTGCCTACCTGGTGGATACCAGCCTGTTACGCGATGGCCGCACCGTACATGTCGGCGTTCTGGACATGGCAGTGCTGGTCGGCGAGTACAACCAGCGCACAATGATCCTCGCTTACTCACTGGTCAGCGGTTACGAGCGCTTCGAATCCCTTGAGCAATTGGGCCAGGCGCTGCCGGCCAAGCTGATCCAACTGCAATCGGGAACTACCCTGCAGTGGCAGCTGTACGAGCCCGGCGACAATTTTTTCGACAGCCTGGCCTGTGCCCTGATCACCATGCAGATCGAAGCGATCGGCGAGGCGGAGTCATTGATGCCCGGCTCCATTACCCCGCCACCCGAGATGCCTGCCCCGCTCCTGCGGGTGTTCCCCGGTATCGAAAACCTGAGCGATCATGCGCTGTCCAACATCCGGCAGATACACCAGCAATTACCGGATTGGCTGACCGATGCCTCGGATCAGGACATCGCCTTTTACAGCCGCTACGTCATTGAATTGGCCCAGATCCATACGGCCAACCACGGCCGTTCGTTTCAGGACGATATCCCGCCCCTGCGCGACTACGCCCTGCAGCGACTGCAAGCGCACATCCGCACCCACAAAGAAGGCGCGGGCCTTGATCCTAGAAAAATCGAGGTGGTCATCGAGAGTCCGGTGATCTGGGGAACATTCGCCCTGCCCGGCCAGGTCGATGTCACCCGGCGCAACCTGATCGATCTGACGCTGGAAAACCTCACCGGCCTGCCGACAGGCCAAGCCACCGTGTTTTATGACGGCTCCCTGGCACCCGATTGGATGACGTTCAGCTACCTCAAGGACGTCATCGAAACACTCGACATCGGCGAGCACTACCCGGCACTGATCAAAAGTACATTGCTTGGCGATCCCATCAAGGCCAGGAACCGGGAGTTGCTGTACGCCAGTCATTTGCGGGTGCAACTGCCATTGTTGGCGCTGCACTTGAAGATCCAGCAACGGCAGGGCATTGACGAGTTGGGCTACCGCTACGTCGCCGCGGCGCTGCAAGTGCAGCGCCAGGAACAGGAGGTCGACGGGCAGCAGATCGTGATACGCCCACTGGCGTTTGTTCCGACCTTGCGCAAGGGCACTCAGCGCGACGAGGTCGCCAACATGTTCGTGATCGGCCCGCTCAACGCCGCCAGTGGCCCCTGCTTGTTGTACCGACCGCTGCTGGAGCCGGTGTTGACCCAGTTTCCGTCCAGGCAAAATCTGCTGGATGCCATCAAGCAGGATCGAGCGCTGCGCGAATCCGTACTTGCCTGGCTACCCGACGCCGTACGCTTCAACTACGAGCAATATGTGTTCCCCGATACCCTGCCGTCGCCGTGGGTCGTGGTGCGGGTGTGGGTTGAACCAGTGACGGCGGTGCATATGAGCGGGCCTATCGAACTGAGCGACGACAGCGTGGGCGGTGACGCGCTCGCAGCGCTGTTCCAGGCCAACGCCAGTGCCATGGTCACGCTGGCAGCCCGCCAGTCGGTTTCCAATACCCAGAAACGCTGGGCGACGTTTCGCCAGACCGGTTGGCGGATCTTCAACGCCACGCTGCCTTTCCTGGGCCCCACCGTGGGGGTTGCCGCCTGGATGTGGCAAATCATGGAAGACCTGGAACAGGTGCAGGAAAGTGTAGAGCCCTCAAGCGCCGCCGACGGCTGGAGCGCGCTTGTCGACCTGTGGTTCAACCTGGGCATGGCCCTGGCCTTGCATATAGGGATGCGCCATCCGGCCAAGGAGGCTGCGGCCAAGCCCTTCAAACCGGACCTTGAGCCACTACCCGAAAACCCCATCGACACCCTGCCCCATATCGTCCCCGAAACAACGGACCAACCGCTGCCCAAGCCCGCGCCCGTTGAAACCAGACAGTTGCAGGACCTGCCTGCCAGCGACCTCTACCCCCTGCATCAAAACACGTTGCACATCAGCGGCGCATTGAGCCGCGCACCTTCGAGCCTGGGAACCCGGCTGGACACCTTCAAGACCGAGAAACCCTCCACCTTGGGTGAGCAGAACAGAAAACCGGGGGCCTACCTGAACCTGTATCCCGATAAAGACCGGTGGTATGCACCGGTTGGTGAGCGTTGGTTCGAAGTCAACCTGGACGAAAATGATAACGTGGTCATCGTTGATCCCCTTGCGCCCGCGCGTACCGGCCCCTTGCTGGTAAGCAACCGCTCCGGGCAATGGTTTGTCGACACACGCCTGCGCCTGCGCGGGGGTGGCCTGCGTAATCGCCGGCGTACCGCTCAACAGCTGAAACCGTCACGCATCAGCGAGTTGAGGCAACACCTCAGCGAGTTCGATGCCAGGGAAAGCAGCGAGCAAGCGGCGCTTTCGGAGTCCCTCGCCGCCATCGGCTCGGAGCCGGGCCCCTCGACCGACTTGCGCCGCGAGGCGTATATCCGAGACGTCAACCGGCGGCTGGACGAATACGAAGAGCCCATCCGGCAGCTCCGGGCGTTGGGCATCATCGACACGGTTCCCCACTATCAGGTGGCGATGGCCGACTACTTGAACAAGCAGTTGTTGCTCACCCGGTCCGCGGTGGAGGAGCGCTTGCGGCCCTATCGAGACACCTTGAACAGCACCATTGCGCTCCTGGACGAAGACTCCGCCACCTTGCCGGAGGACAAAGCCCGCCTCGCCGAGGAAATGTCCACGTTGAACCTGGAAATGATCAGTCGCCTGGAATATGTCGACTCGCGTTTCAAAGAACTGGAGAAGCTGGGCGTCGCGGGTGCACAGGTGATCCAGATGTCGTCGAAGGCCTTGCCCAGCCTGAGCCTGCACGACCTCAAGGCCTTACAGATCATGGTCTCGCGCTACCTGTGCATCAAGCGCGGTAACGCCCCGGAGCAGCTGCAGGCTCGCACGCGCCTGAACACCATCGTGACGAACGCCGACCTCGCCGTACAAAGCTACCTCGATACCCAACAGCCTGAAGCCGACAGCCCCTTGCCCGAACGTATCGAAGCACTCGACAGCCTGGTGGACCAATTCACGATCACCGATCAACGCCTGCGTGATTTGCACACCGACGCCAGCCATCAGGTACTCAGGGAGCCTCTCAACGAGCTGCTCAAGCTTGTCGACCAATTCAACCAGCTGGCGGTTCGCGACCTGGCCGTGTTGATAAGGGAACGCAGGGCGCTGGAACCCAAGCCAGGCCCTTCTCGCGCTGCGCCGCCGGCACGCCGCAAAATCATCAAGACACGCTTTCACGGGGTGATCGTGGGCGAACCGCGCGAGGCGGACCCGACATTGGTGGATGTCATAGCACCATTGACCGGCAATGTGATCGCCACCTTCCACGAAAAGTCGCCGACCGTCTGGGTCAAGCACATCGAGGAACGCTCCCGCCCCTCAACCTCCCGACCCGTCAACCTGGACACCAGCCTCAAGGAGGGCCAGTCCCTTCTCGACGGCGTGCCCACCGTGCTCAAACGGCTCGAGAAGTCAGGCAAACTCTGGCGCCTGCCGCTGGATGTCGAAGGGCTGTACCACTTGGAAGTGCCGCCCCTGGAGCGGGCCATCGAGCACATCGAAGATGCACTCACCCAGCGCAACCTGACGGAAATCGACCACCCCCAGGCCGCAGAACTCAAGCGCAAGCTCAATGACGCGGTGCAGCAGTTCTATGCGCAAGGTAAAAGCACGCGTATCAGGATGATCAAGCAGCAGCCGCCTGTGGCCGATCGTGTGGAGTGGCTGTACAAGCAGGGCGAGATAACCGTGAGAAAAACCCTCACGCGCAAGCGCCTGAAACGCCGTAACGACTTTCTGGACGAATATGAAGTGCTCGATCACAAGACCCGTGCCGTGCTGTGGTACGCCCACTTTCACTATCCCTCGGCGCACGCAGAGGTGAGGGACTTTGTCGCTGGCCACTTCAAGACCGTGGAACAACAAAAACTTGGCGGGGCCGTTCAGTACACCAGGCTGAACGATAAGCAGCAGATTGAAATTGAGCGAGCCGCCATCGGCCCCTCACTGGCCGCAGAGATGTTTTTCAACACTTGATGCATCGTCAGTGAACACCCTGCCATACCGTACGCAGGCGCTCCAGGGCCTGCACGATGGCAGGTTCCGGCACGGCGGCGAACCCCAGCACCAGACCGGCGCGCTGGTCCGCAGGCGGGCTGGATTGCGCGAGCCAATAACTGCTCAAGCCATTGATTTCAACCTCTACGGCCCGCGCCAGGTCGAGCAGCTGTTGCTCGCGGGCGAGGCTGTCCACGCGCACGGTCAAATGCAGCCCTGCCGCGACACTGGGCAGTTCACCCACGCCGGCCAACCCGCTTGGCCAGCCCGCCAGCAAGGCATTGCGCCGGCTCAGCGCAGCACGGCGCATACGGCGGATATGCCGCTGGAAATGCCCGGCAGCCATGAACTCGGCCATCACCGCCTGGGTGCTGACTTCGGAGTGGCGCATGTCGACGGCACGGCGCCGGGCGAACGCATCCACCAGGCCCGCCGGCAAGACCAGGTAACCCAGGCGCAACGCGGGAAAGGCCACCTTGCCGAAGGTGCCGACATAGAGCACGCGCCCACTGCGATCCAGCGCGGCCAGGGGCGACAACGGTGCACCGCTGTAGCGGTACTCGCCGTCGTAGTCGTCCTCGATGATCCAACCGCCTGTGCGCTCGGCCCAGGCCAGCAGTTCCAGGCGGCGCGCCAGGCTCATCACCACACCCATCGGATACTGGTGGGAAGGCGTGACGTAAGCCACTCGACAATCCTCCAGGCTATTGAGCACCTGGCAATCAATACCCTCGCCATCCACCGGCACGCCGTGCAATTTGCCGCCCGCCAGGGCGAACGCATGCCCCGCCGCGCGATAGCCGGGGTTTTCCACCGCCACGCCGTCCCCTGGCTCCACCAGCAACTGTGCACAAAGGCTGATTGCCTGCTGCGCGCCACTGGTGATCACTATTTGTTCAGCCGTGCACTGCATGCCTCGTGAGCTGCGCAAGTAGGCGGCAATCAGGCCCCGCAGTCGGCCGTCGCCCGCGGGGTCGCCGTAGCACAGCAGCTCCAGGTCCGGCTTGCGCCAGAAGGCCCCGTTCAGCTTGGCCCAGACCTCGAACGGGAACAGATCGAAGGCTGGCACACCCACGCGAAATGCCCGTGGCGGGCCGGCTGGAGGCAGAGACAGGTGGTTGGTTTTTATCCGTGCCAAGCCCGCGCTGTGGATAACTTCACTGTCCAGGTCTTCCGGCAAATCCGTCCACTTTGTGGATAAGGCTGGGGATAAGCCTGTTGAAAACCCTGTGGATACTTTTGTGGATAGTTTTTTTGCGGTGGGCAATTGGGCGACATAGGTGCCATCGCCGACCCGACTTTCAATAAACCCTTCTGCATACAGCTGATCGTAGGCGCGTACCACGCTGTTGCGGGAAATCGACAACGCCGTCGCCAGGTCACGGGTGGCGGGAAGGCGCGTCCCGCTGACCAACCGACCGTCCAGCACCCGCTGGCGCAGGGCGTCATACAGCTGGCGCGTCAGGCCTTGGCGGCGATCCAGTTCAATACCAGTGGGGTTGAACGACAGTGGCGGCGAGACAGGCGACATATTGGACCTATGAAATGGGTGCCAGATGGCTCTTTCAACGAGCCATTAGCCTGCCTAGGATGCAGGCATTCGCCAAGGAATTTTTCCATGTACACACCTCGCGCCTTTGCCCTCGACGATTTGCCCGAATTGCAGCAACTGATCCAGCACACCCGCCTGGCGCAGTTGGTGACCTTTGGCGAGCAAGGCCTGCAAGCCAGTCACTTGCCCTTGCTGCTCAACCCGGATGAAGGCCCCAACGGCATGCTCTACGGGCACCTGGCCAAAGCCAATCCGCAGTGGAAAGACCTGCAGAACGGCAGCGAAGCGCTGGTGATCTTTGCCGGTGCCGAGGCCTACATCAGCCCGGCGTTCTACCCGGCCAAGGCCGAGCACGGCAAAGTCGTGCCTACCTGGAACTACATCGCCGTGCACGCTTATGGCAAAGCCGAGGTATTCAACGATGCCGAGCGCTTGCTCGCGGTGGTCACTGCGCTGACCGATCGCCATGAAGGCGGCCGCGCCCAGCCCTGGAAGGTCAGCGACGCTCCAGCCGATTACATCGACGGCATGCTCAAGGCCATCGTCGGCTTCGCCCTGCCGATCGAACGCCTGATCGGTAAACGCAAACTCAGCCAGAACCGCAGCGCGGCCGACATGGCCGGCGTTCGTGCTGGCCTGGCAACCAGCGCCGATGTGCGCGACCAGACCCTCGCCCGCTTTATTCCCCAAGGAGACCCAGAATGAGCCCGATCAATATCCGCCAGGTCACCGCCGCCGACCACGCTGCCTGGTTGCCGCTGTGGCAGGCGTACTTGAAGTTCTATGAAACCGAACTGCCGGACGCGGTCAGCCAAAGCACCTGGCAACGCTTGATCGACGCCAGCGAACCGACACACTCGGCCCTGGCCTGGCAGGACGGCAAAGCGGTGGGCATGGTCAACTTCATCTACCATCGCTCCAATTGGAGCATCGAGAATTCCTGCTACCTGCAGGACTTGCTGGTGGACCCGGCCCAACGTGGCACCGGCGTCGGTCGCAAGCTGATCGAGTTCGTCTACGCCACCGCCAAGGCCGATGGCTGCGCCAAGGTGCATTGGCTGACCCACGAAACCAATGCCACCGCGATCCAACTCTACGAACGCATCGCCGAACGCCCTGGGTTCATCCAATTTCGCAAAGGTCTTTAAGGAGCGCAGCATGACTACTTCCCTCGCCGACTGGAAAGGCGCACCGGCCCCTACCGTCACACTGCTTGAAGGACGCTTCATCCGCCTGGAAAAACTCGACCCGGCCCGCCATGGCGACGAATTGTTCCAGGCCCTCCAGGGCCCCGGTGCCGACCCCAAGCTGTGGGACTACTTGCCATACGGCCCCTTCCCGGAGCGCAGCGCCTTCAATGACTGGCTGAACAACCACGCGGCCCACAGCGACCCGTATTTCTTCTGCGTGATCGACCGCCAGACCGGCCAGGTACAGGGGCTTCTCAGCCTGATGTCCATCGTTCCCGCACAGGGCCGCATCGAAATCGGCCACGTCACCTTCGGTGCGCCCATGCAGCGCTCGCCGAAAAGCACCGAAGCGGTGTACTTGCTGGCCAAATACGCGTTCGAACAGGGCTACCGCCGCCTGGAATGGAAGTGCAACAACGCCAACGATCGCTCCAGATACGCGGCCGAGCGGTTGGGCTTCAGCTATGAAGGAGTGTTCCGCCAGCACATGGTGGTCAAGGGCAGGAACCGTGATACCGCGTGGTACTCGATCATCGATTCGCAGTGGCCCAAGGTTGGAGCGGGGTTTGAGAAGTGGTTATCGCAGGAGAATCAGCGCGGGGATGGGCAGGTGAAAACATTGGCGGAGTGTCGCGCCTGAATCGTCAAACCTGCGTTGATCCATGTGGGAGCCAGGCTCCCACACGGATCTTCAGTGCTAGCGCCATTACCTAGAGGCTTCTGCGAACCTTCACCACGCCCATCTTCAATCCGAATGGCCGGAAGACTGCATTCAGCGATTTCAGCGTCTGATTGCCTTCGCCATGCTCGATATGCACCAAAGTGCGCACGGAAATTTTGCACATCCTGGCAAACTGGCTTTGATGCAGGCCGGTGACTTCCGTACGCAAGCGGCGTACCGCTTCGGCGATTTCCAGCGTGCCCTCTGCCAAGGCATCCTGAATGCTTTCAATCAACAGGGTTCGTTCTTCGACTGTCAAGCTCATTTCAGTCCCCATTCTTTCAACCGCTGCGGCAGATGTTTCAACGCAATGCCGGGATGGTTCATTGTCACTGCAGGCAGGCCGCTGGCATTGAGTATGTCTGGCAGGGCTGAAAGCTGTTGCGCGGCCTCCCTCAGGTCTTCGAACAGCTTCTCGCTGTCGACAAGATCACCCAGCAAATGACATACACCCCGCCAATCCACATCGCCCGCCCGTTCAAGCTCCCTGGGCCATTTGGTCGTGCGCGTGATGCCTTCGTCGTCCATTACCATCGGCGCCAAATCGTAAATGGGTGCAAGACGCAGGGCGTTCACTTCGCGAATGATCGAGGTATTGCGACCATGGTTGTCCGAGTTGCCGAGGATTTTGTTCAAAAGATCGCGCTTGAGGTACTCAGAGACCAACGCCGGTACTTGATTGGACTGACCAGCCTCTCGCCACAATTCAACCAACAACGTGACAACCTCGCGATGCGCCATGGCGCTGCCAGGCACCGAGACACCCGCCAAAGAGTAGATTGACTCCACGGCATAGCGTTCAACCCCCTGCGCAGTGACGCGTCGATCAAAACGGTGCATCCACACACTGGGCTTGCTCGCCTCCTCCAGCGACAACCCCGACTTCGCCACAGTATCAATACCCAAGGTCTGCAAGGCTTTGTAGTAGTGGAATTCACTACGCAGAATGTCCTGATCTGTCTGCGTGCCTTTGTTGCGTGCAAATTTCACAAACCAATGCTGCTTGACCTGCTTGTCGTCCAGCACCGCATCCGGAAATAGCAACCCATCCTGGTTTTCTGTCAGCAGTAACTTTGGCGCCTCCCCGCCCGCGCCCGTGGCCCCACCGATGGCTGCGCCTTGCTCATAGGCATACTCAAGGAAACGGTTGTCCCGTCGGACAACCTCATCACGTTCAAACCCCATGGGGGTTCGATCGTCCAAAGCCTCAATCGATTCTTTGATTCGCATATGGCCAATGGGGGCAGGCGTACTGCGCATCAACAGAAAAAGGTCTGCACTGACGTCAGCCGGCTTATCCCCACCAATACGCGCCATCAGAAACCGTTTAGCGGCACCCGCCGGTGCGATGTCATGTACAAAAGCAGGAGCACTCTGGGCTCTCCCACCCTCCCATTGCAGTGGGAACCTGGCACTCACGGAGGTGGCGAAGGGCGTCGCCATTTCATCAAGGTGTTCCACCAGATAGCGCTGGTCATAACCAAAACTGCACCGACTTTCGAAACCCAGTTGCGGCGTATCGACTGTCAGGAGCATGGCGTCCTGCCATTTTCCTTCGGCGTAGATTTGTAATGTCAGACGGACCATGGCTCTCACCTGCAATTTAATGCATTCACCAGCTGAAAAAGCGAACTGAAATTGCAATATAGTGCAGATATGGAACCCATGCACCCCCTATGAACGCAATAAAATGCAGATTCAAAAAGCACCGACCAAAGTAGGATCAGTTTTTAATCGCGCATCACTAGAGACAACTCCCGCAAACCAGGGGTCGATGGCCTGACAGTTATCACCACACCATCTCGCTAAATTCCCGGCCTCATTCATCAGAGGTTGGGATTTCATGCCTTTTACACCGCACAGAGTTGCCCTTGTCATTGCCCTTGCACTCAGCACCGCCAGCCTTCAAACCGCACAGGCGCGGGGCGATATCGAATACAGGCCGTACTGGTATCAGCCCTACGATCCGCTGGATGACGACTGGTTCTACACACCCGAACCCAAAGCGCTGCCCCTGGACGGTTATCTCATCCGCAAGGCCACCTCGCACAACGGCTTGCAAGTGGCAAAAGTGCTGGAGCCCGCATTGATTCGTTTGCTGAAGTCCGGAGAGCTGACTTCCGAACAAATCAAAGCCCTGGATAAATTCGGGGAAGCGCTGGAGAAACAGCCCGGCGGGATCGGTGCAAGCCTTGAGCAATTGGCCGGCAGCCAGAACGCCAACCTCGCGGGTGCAACGCAAAACACCACACAACACATCGGCAGCCAATTGCTCTCGAACCTACGCACACTGCCCGCCGACGACGAGGGACACTTCTGGGTTCAAGGCCTGGGCCACGACGGCCGCCTCGACGAACAAGGCGGCAGCGCCGGCTTGAAATACAGCACCGAAGGCCTGCTGTTGGGCGCCGACTGGGCGCTGGATCACGCCTGGCGCGTGGGTGTCATGGGCGCAAAATCCACCAGCCACCTCGATACCCCGCGCTTCGCGTCCGAGTTGGACAGTTGGCACCTGGGCGGTTATGCCGTGCGCCAGGACGGCCCGTTGGCCCTACGCCTGGGCGCGATCTACAGCGACCATGCGGGGCAGAACAAACGTAACGTCAACCTGCTGGATTACAAGGAGCAACTCAGGGGCCAATACAACGCCCAGAGCCAGACCCTGTTTTCCGAACTGGGCTATCAACTGGGCAGCGCGGATCTCAGCGTGGAGCCCTTCGCCGGCCTCGGTTTCCAGCGCTACCACCGTGACGGCTTCAAGGAAACCGGTGGCCTGAGCGCGCTGAACGTTGGCGCACAAACCCAGCAGAACCTGAGCAGCACCGTGGGCCTTCGCCTGGCAACGGTGTATCGATTCGATAACCAGGTCAGCCTCACACCTCATCTCAGCACCGGCTGGAAACACCTCTACGGCGAGGTCGAAAGCCAGGTGCGCCAGTCCTACCGCGCATTGCCAGGGCGGGTTGACGGCTTCACGGTCCAGGGCACTTCGCTGGATCGCAATAGCCTGGATCTGCAAGCCGGGCTGGACCTGGCCCTGTCGACACAACACACCGTCGGCCTGACCTACAGCGCCCAGGCCGGTACCAACAGCCGTAACCAAGGCCTGATGGGACAATGGAAGATGAGCTTCTGACCCACCAAATTCCAGGCAAAAAAAAGGGGGCACCTGCCCCCCCGAGGATTAAGCGGTAGTGTCGAAGGCTGTTTTCAGCCTTCGATTTCAATCAGGATTTCGCCAGGGTTGACCCGGTCGCCCTTGGCCACATGAACGGCAGTCACCTTGCCGGCAATCGCGGCCTGTACTTCGGTTTCCATCTTCATGGCTTCGGTAATCAGCACGGCCTGGCCGGCCTTGACCACATCGCCTTCCTTGACCAGCACGTCGACGATATTACCCGGCATCGCCGTGCTGACATGGCCCGGCGCGGTAGCATGCTTGCGGTTGCTGCTGCCACCGCTGACGAACTCGTTGAGCGGCTCGAACACCACTTCTTCCGGCATGCCATCGATGGACAGGTAGAAGTGGCGCTTGCCCTCGGCCTTGACGCCGACACCAGTAATGTCCACGCGATAGCTTTCACCGTGCACGTCGATGACGAACTCAGTCGGGACGCCTTCGCCACCGGCACGCGCCACGCCGCCCGCTTCCGGGATCGGCAGCAGCACTTCCGGCGCCAGGGTGCCCGCGTCGCGTTCTTCGAGGAACTTGCGCCCGATGTCCGGGAACATCGCGTAGGTCAGCACGTCTTCTTCGGACTTGGCCAACGCGCCGATCTCACCACGCAGCTTGGTCATTTCCGGCTTGAGCAGGTCGGCCGGGCGTACGTCAATCACCTCTTCGCTGCCGATGGCCTGGCGCCGCAGTTTCTCGTTTACGGTGCCCGGCGCCTTGCCGTAGCCGCCTTGCAGGTAGAGCTTCACTTCGTTGGTGATGGTCTTGTAGCGCTCGCCGGCCAGCACGTTGAAGAACGCCTGGGTGCCGACGATCTGCGAGGTCGGGGTGACCAGCGGCGGGAAGCCGAGGTCTTCACGCACGCGCGGGATCTCGGCCAGCACTTCGCTCATGCGGCTGAGGGCGCCCTGCTCTTTCAACTGGTTGGCCAGGTTGGAAATCATCCCGCCCGGCACCTGGTTGACTTGCACACGGGTGTCGACAGCGGTGAATTCGCTTTCGAACTGGTGGTACTTCTTGCGCACGGCGTAGAAGTACAGGCCGATCTCTTGCAGCAGTTCCAGGCTCAGGCCGGTGTCGAACTCGCTGCCTTTAAGAGCGGCGACCATCGACTCGGTGCCCGGGTGGCTGGTGCCCCAGGCGAAGCTGGAGATGGCGGTGTCGATATGGTCCCCACCGTTTTCAATCGCCTTGAGTTGGCACATCGCGGCCAAACCTGCAGTGTCATGCGAGTGGATAAAGATCGGCAGGCTCTGCTCGGCCTTCAACGCCTTGACCAGCTCACCCGTGGCATACGGGGTCAACAGACCAGCCATGTCCTTGATCGCGATGGAGTCGCAACCCATGGATTCCAGTTGCTTGGCTTGGGCCACGAAGGCTTCGACGGTGTGCACCGGGCTGGTGGTGTAGGCGATGGTGCCCTGGGCATGCTTGCCGGCGGCCTTCACCGCTTCGATGGCGACGCGCAGGTTACGCACGTCGTTCATGGCGTCGAAAATGCGGAATACGTCGATGCCATTTACGGCGGCCTTGGCGACGAAGGCTTTGACCACGTCGTCGCTGTAGTGGCGGTAGCCCAGCAGGTTCTGGCCGCGCAGCAGCATTTGCAGGCGGGTGTTGGGCAATGCGGCGCGCAGTTTGCGCAGGCGCTCCCACGGGTCTTCCTTGAGGAAGCGCACGCAGGCGTCGAAGGTCGCGCCGCCCCAGACTTCCAGGGACCAGTAGCCGACTTTGTCGAGCTTGTCGCAGATCGGCAGCATGTCGTCGGTGCGCATGCGGGTCGCCAGCAACGATTGGTGGGCGTCGCGCAGGATGGTGTCGGTGACAAAGATTTTCTTGGACATTGTTGTATTCCTCACAGGCCTGCGTGGGCGGCGATGGCGGCGGCGATGGCCAGGGCCAGCTCTTCGGGTTTGCGCTTGATCGAGTAGTTGGTCAGCTCAGGGTGGCTTTCCACGAAACTGGTGTTGAACTGGCCGCTGCGGAATTCCGGGTTGCGCAGGATTTCCTGGTAGTAAGCGGCGGTGGTCTTCACGCCTTGCAGGCGCATGTCATCCAGGGCACGCAGGCCGCGGTCCATGGCTTCTTCCCAGGTCAACGCCCACACCACCAGTTTCAGGCACATGGAGTCGTAGAACGGCGGGATGGTGTAGCCGGTGTAGATCGCCGTATCGGTACGCACGCCGGGACCGCCGGGCGCGTAGTAACGGGTGATCTTGCCGAAGCTGGGCAGGAAGTTGTTTTTCGGGTCTTCAGCGTTGATACGGAACTGCAACGCGAAACCACGGTGCTGGATGTCTTCCTGTTTCACCGACAGCGGCAGGCCGGAGGCGATGCGGATCTGTTCACGAACGATGTCGATCCCGGTGATTTCTTCGGTGATGGTGTGTTCCACCTGCACCCGGGTGTTCATCTCCATGAAGTACACTTCGCCCTCGGCGAGCAGGAACTCCACGGTGCCGGCGTTCTCGTAGCCCACGGCCTTGGCGGCGCGCACCGACAGGTCGCCGATGTAGGCGCGCTGTTCAGGGGTCAGTTGCGGGCTTGGGGCGATTTCGATGAGCTTCTGGTTACGGCGCTGGATCGAGCAATCACGCTCGAACAGGTGCACCACGTTGCCGAAACTGTCACCGAGGATCTGCGCCTCGATGTGCTTGGGATTGACGATGCACTTTTCCAGGAACACTTCCGCCGAACCGAAGGCCTTGGTGGCTTCGGAGATCACACGGGGGAAGGCTTGTTCAAGTTCTTCGCGGCTGTTGCAGCGACGGATACCACGACCACCACCACCGGAGGTGGCCTTGAGCATCACCGGGTAACCAATGCGGTCGCCTTCGGTGAGTGCCTCGTGGATATCCGCGACGTTGCCTTCGGTACCCGGCGTGACCGGCACACCGGCCTTGATCATGCTGCGGCGCGCTTCGGTCTTGTCGCCCATGCGGCGAATGACTTCAGCCGATGGACCAATGAACTTGATGCCGCGTTCAGCGCAGATGTCCGCCAGTTCGGCGTTTTCAGACAGGAAGCCATAGCCGGGGTGCAGCGCATCGCAGCCGGTTTCCACCGCCAGGTTCACCAGCTTGCGTGGGTTCAGGTAGCCGGCCAGGGGCTCGGCACCAATGCTGTGGGCTTCGTCGGCACGCTTGACGTGCAACGCGTGGCGGTCGGCATCGGAGTAGACCGCGACCGAGCGAATGCCCATCTCGGCGCAGGCACGCACGATTCGTACGGCAATTTCACCACGGTTGGCGATCAGGATCTTTTTTATCACTTGGAAATTCCCTTGAGCCGATTGCTGCGTTCTTCGACCCGCTGGAGCCGGGTCGGCGCGTGACCAAATGTTTCATGACAGTCGCGAGACACACACTAAGCCCGCCAAGGGATTAACAAAAATCAATAATTATTGGGTTGGGCATAAGTAAAGACTTATAGTCATCCGGACAGCTTGCGGCGAGAGCACTAAGAAATGCGTAAGTCACTGATGAGACTGACATTGCGTCAATTGCAGATCTTCCATGAGGTGTGCGATTTGCGTTCCTACAGCCGTGCGGCCGAGGAAATGTCCCTCACGCAACCGGCCGTCAGCCTGCAAATTCGCCAGTTGGAAGAGCTGATCGGCCAGCCGCTGTTCGATTACGTGGGCAAAAAGCTCTACATGACCGAGGCAGCCGAAGCCTTGCAGCGCGCCAGCCGCGATATCTTCGGACGTCTGGAAAACCTCGATATGCAGCTCTCGGACATGCAGGGCTCGTTGCAGGGCCAGTTGAAACTGGCGATTGAGTCCAGCGCCAAGTACTTCGTGCCGCACCTGTTCGCCGCCTTCAAGCGCCAGCATCCGGAAGTGCAGTTGCAGTTGACGGTGGTGAACCGCGCCCAGGTGATTCGCCGGCTTTCGGACAACCGCGACGACCTGGTGATCATGTCCATGGTGCCCCAGGACATGGGCCTGGAATTCCTGCCGTTCCTCAACAACCCGATTGTCGCCGTGGCGCCGCCCGACCATCCCTTGAGCCTGCAAGGCCCGCTGCGCCTGCAGGACCTGGAACCCTACACCCTGCTGCTGCGCGAGCCGGGCTCCGGCACGCGACTGGCCTGCGAGGAGTACTTCAAGGAAAAACGCGTGCACTTCACCCAAACCGTGGAAGTAGCCTCGGCCGAGGCGCAGCGTGAATGTGTTTGTGCGGGATTGGGCGTGGCCCTGTTGACGCGTCATGCGGTCAACATGGAACTGGCCACCGGCGGGCTCCGGGAGCTGCCGGTGGAAGAGCTGCCACTGTACCGCAGTTGGTGCCTGGTGCAGGCCAAGGCCAAGCGCCTGTCACCGGTGGCCCATGCGTTCCTGGGCTTTATCCGCAGCGAGAGGGTGCAGATCAGCGTACTGGCTGAGCGTTTCGCTGGGCTGCCGCGGGTGCCTGCCAGTGGAGTTCCGGGTAGTCGCTGATGCTCTGGAGCAACTGGCGCTCCTCACAGCGGTCTTCGATTGCGCGACGGAACGCCATGCGGCGCTGGTCTTCCTGCTGACGACGGGTTTTGACGGAGCTGTTGCTGTCTTCGTAAGTCCGGGCCATTTGGAGTCTCCCAATGCGAGTACGGGGAGTTCAGGATGGCCCTGGGCGATGACGCAGCGATGACAGCCTGATGAAGATTCTGGGTTTGCAGGAGATCCAAATGTGGGAGGGGGCTTGCCCCCGATTGCGGTGTATCAGCCAGCAAATTTATTGGCTGACCCACTGCTATCGGGGGCAAGCCCCCTCCCACATTTTGCTCTGTGTACCGCTCTAGTCATCGAGGGCTTTGACGGACTTGGGCGACAGACGCAGGCTGCGCAAACTGCGCTTGACGCTCTTGAGGTGGTTGACCAGGCTCGGCCCGCGCGCCATGGCCACGCCCATCGCCAATACATCGATCACCACCAGGTGGGCGATGCGCGAGGTCAGCGGGGTATAGATCTCGGTGTCTTCATGCACATCGATCGCCAGGTTGACCGTGGACAGTTCCGCCAACGGCGTCTGGCTCGGGCACAGGGTGATCAACGATGCACCGCTTTCACGCACCAGGTTGGCAGTGATCAGCAGGTCCTTGGAGCGGCCCGACTGGGAAATGCAGATGGCGACGTCAGTAGGTTTCAGGGTCACCGCCGACATGGCCTGCATGTGCGGGTCACTGTAGGCCGCAGCGGTCAGCAGCAAGCGGAAGAACTTGTGCTGGGCATCGGCGGCCACCGCACCTGAAGCACCGAAGCCATAGAACTCCACACGCTGGGCCTGGGACATGGCCGTCACGGCCTTTTGCAACTCCACCGGGTCGAGCTTCTCGCGCACTTCCATGAGCGTGTGCAAGGTGGTATCGAAGATTTTCAGGCTGTAGTCGGCGACGGAATCGTCTTCATGGATCGCGAACTGCCCGAAGCTGGCACCGGCGGCCAGGCTCTGGGCCAGCTTGAGTTTCAAGTCCTGGAACCCGGAACAACCGATGGCGCGGCAGAATCGCACGATGGTCGGTTCGCTGATACCCACGCTATGGGCCAGGTCGGCCATCGAACTGTGCATCACAGCCGCAGGGTCAAGCAGCACGTGATCGGCAACCTTGAGTTCCGATTTGCGTAACAGGTGGCGCGACTGGGCGATATGTTGCAACAGGTTCAAAGGGCAGGACTCTTGTTATGGGCAGGGCCAGGGATGTAGCAAGCTTGTAGTTATACTACAAGAATTGCCCTTTTGCCCGTCCGACGCATCACTAAATCGCCCTGCCCCCCTTTGAATCTAAGGGCGGCCGCGTTGTAGCCACAGGGGCGCCCCCGGCGTCGTTAAGGAAATTCTGCATTTTTCCGTAACAAATCTGCCAACCCATCGGCCTGCATCGGCCGACTGATCAAATAGCCCTGCACTTCGTCACAATGCTCACCCCGCAGGAAATCCAGCTGCTGCTGATCTTCCACACCCTCGGCCACCACCTTCAGCGCCAGCCCGTGGGCCATGGCGATGATTGCCCGAGTGATGGCCGCGTCTTCGCGCCCCTGGCCAAGGCCGCGAATGAAGGTCTGGTCGATCTTCACGTAGTCCACGGGAATGCGCTTGAGGTAGCTGAGGGACGAATACCCGGTGCCGAAGTCATCGATGGCCAGCTTCACGCCCAGGTCACGCAGTTGCTGGAAGGTGGCGATGATGTGTTCGACGCTGTCGAGCAGTTGGCTTTCGGTCAGCTCCAGCTCGAGGTATTGCGGGTCCAGGCCGGTTTCTTCGAGCACCTGGCGCACCAGGCTGACCAGCTTGCCCTGGCGCAACTGGTGCACCGAGAGGTTGACCGATACCCGGATCGGCGCCAGCCCCTGGCGCTGCCATTCACAGGCTTGCCAGCAGGCTTCGCGCAGTATGAATTCGCCCAGCGGTACGATAAGGCCGGTCTCTTCAGCCAGGCCGATAAATTCCCCCGGCGGCACCATGCCCCACTGCGGGTGGTCCCAACGGATCAGCGCTTCGGCAGCATTGAGCTTGCCAGTGGCCAAGCACAGTTTCGGTTGATAGAACACCGTGAGCTGACGCTCTTCGATGGCCTTGCGCAGGTGGTTTTCCAGCTGCAAGCGCTCCAGGGTGCTGGCTTGCAGGCTGTCGGTGTAGAACTGGAAGTTGTTGCCGCCCAAGTGTTTGGCGTGCTGCATGGCCATGTTCGATTGGCTGACCAATGCGGAAATTTCACGCGCGTTGTCCGGCAACAGGCTGACCCCCATGGAAGCACTCACCACCAGTTCATGCCCCTCCACCGTCACCGGCACCCGCAGCTTGGCCAGCAGCCGCGTGGCGACCCGCGCCAGGCTCGACAAGTTGCCGTAGGCGTCGAACAACACGGCAAACTCATCCCCGGACAGGCGTGCAATGGTGTCGGCCTCGGGCAAGGCATTGATCAGGCGTCGCGCCATTTTTTGCAGCAACTGGTCGGCCACTTCATGGCCCAGGCTGTCATTCAACAGCTTGAAGCGATCGAGGTTGATGTGCAGCAGCGCCAGGCTACGCCCACCCTGGCGGACACGCTGGTGCGCCTCGCGCAAGCGTTCGCGAAACAGCGAGCGATTGGCCAGGCCGGTCAGTTCGTCGTAGTGGGTGAGGTAGCGCATACGCTCTTCGGACTCACGCCGCGCCGAGAGATCGGCGAAGAAGCCTACGATATGGCTGACTTTGCCTCGAATATCCCGCACTACGTTCAACTGCAGCCACTGCGGGTAAAGCTCACCGTTCTTGCGGGTCTCCACCAATTCGCCCTGCCACGTGCCGTGGCTGAGCAACGCCTGGCGGATCACCGGAAAATGGCGGCGGGCGTCACGACTGCTGGGCAGCTCCACTACATTGCGGCCAATCATGTCATCGGTTTCGAACCCCGTAACGCGGCTGAAAGCCTGGTTGACGGCGATCAGCTTGTAGTCCGGATCAAGGATCACAATGCCTTCGCTGGCGGCTTCAAATACGGTCGAGGCCAACCGCTGCTGTTCCTCCAGGGCCTTGCCGGCGCTGATATCGCGGCGCGTACCGAGCATGCGCGTGACCCGGCCGCTGGGCGCACGCTCCACGGCGCGGCCACGGTCTTCGATCCACACCCAGTGCCCGTCACCATGGCGCACGCGGTATTCCACCTGATAGTCCTCGCTGCGGCCCTTGAGGTGTTCCACCAGGGCACGCTTGAGCAGCGGCAGGTCGTCGGGGTGCAGGCGCGGCTTGAGGTGGCTGAGCATTGCCGTGACGTACTCCGGCTCCAGGCCGAACAGCTCCTTGAGCTGGGTGTGATGGACCTCATCGGTTTGCAGGTTCCAGTCCCACAGGCCCAGTTCACTGGCTTGCAGCGCCATGGCCAGGCGTGCTTCGCTTTTGTTCAAGGCCAGGCTGGCGGCGTCCAGTTCCTGGCTGCGCTGTGCGACGCGGTCTTGCAGGCCGATCTGGGCGTCACGCAACTCCTGTTCGACCTGACGGCGCTGCTCGACTTCACGCACCAGGTCCTGATTGAGTTGCTCGCTGCGCTGCTGCGCCTGTTGCAGGTGTTCGATCAGCGCCTGGTTCTGGAAGCGGCGCAACAGCCCGCGCTGGATCAGGCGATTGACCTGCCACGCCACCAGGCTCAAGGACGCCAGCAGGATCAGGCCAAGTACACCCCAACCACGCTGCTGCGGGTCGCCGCTCCAGAACAGGTAGAAGATGGACGGCACCAGGCACGGCAAGGCAAAGGACAGGAACGCCGGCAGGCTCACGGCGTACGCCACGCTGGCCGACAAGGTCGCCGCGCCGATCAGGCCGAATACCCAGGCCTGCTGCATGAAGCTGTCACCCGGCACCAGGGCGATGGCGGCCGTTGCCAGCGTCAGGCCACTGACCGCCGAGCCGAGCAGGAACATGCGCTGCCACACCGGCTGGGCCTGGCGGCTGGGCATCGCCGAGTCGAACGCGGCCACCTGGATCACGCGCATTGCCACCAGGGCCAGCAGCCAGATCAACCAGATGCTGTCCAACAGGTATTGCTGAGGGTTCCACAGTAGCCAGGCGCAGACCAGGCCATTGACCAACATCAACAGGGTCGGCAGCAGTGAGCCTTGATACAGCAGGCGTGTGCGCTCGACCGCCATCTCCGTGGCGTAGTGTTTACGGATAACCTGCGCGGGAGCCGCCGAGGGGCCAAGCAGGTCGGTGCTAAGGGTCATAGGCAGTGTTCTTATAATGGTGAGCCCGAAACGTCGACGGAGCATACACAAGCAAGCGCTTGGGCCAAACTGCTCCATGTCATAAAAACTGCGCGGTCATGCAGCGCAAACTTCCGGGCCAGACGGCTTGAGCGAGACGCTGCGCGGGCTGCGACCATCGACCGACCGGTCATCACCCCGAGGGTTTTCCGTCGACCAGCCGGCATTGGCATTTGCCCCACTTCCCCGGGGGCCATAGAATGCGCCGATGCGCGATGATCTCTCCCTTTTGCTGAACTCCCTCAACGATGCCCAACGCCAGGCTGTAGCGGCCCCCGTTGGCCGTCAGTTGGTCCTGGCCGGTGCTGGCTCCGGTAAAACCCGAGTGCTGGTGCACCGTATCGCCTGGTTGATCCAGGTCGAGAACGCGTCCCCGCATTCCATCCTGTCGGTGACCTTCACCAACAAGGCCGCTGCCGAGATGCGCCACCGCATCGAACAGCTGATGGGCATCAGCCCGGCCGGCATGTGGGTGGGCACCTTCCACGGCCTGGCGCACCGCTTGCTGCGGGCGCACTGGCAGGAAGCGGGCCTGGCCCAGACCTTCCAGATTCTGGACAGCGATGACCAGCAACGCCTGGTCAAGCGGGTGATCCGCGAGCTGGGCCTCGACGAACAACGCTGGCCGGCGCGCCAGGCGCAATGGTTCATCAATGGCCAGAAAGACGAAGGCCTGCGCCCGCAACATATCCAGGCCAGCGGCGATCTGTTCCTGGCCACCATGCGCAGCATCTATGAAGCCTATGAGGCCGCCTGCGTACGCGCCGGGGTTATCGACTTTTCCGAGCTGCTGCTGCGCGCCCTCGACCTGTGGCGCGATAACCCAGGCCTGCTGGCGCATTACCAGAAACGCTTCCGCCATATTCTGGTGGACGAGTTCCAGGATACCAACGCCGTGCAGTACGCCTGGCTGCGCCTGCTGGCCAAAGGTGGCGACAGCCTGATGGTGGTGGGCGACGACGACCAGTCGATCTACGGCTGGCGTGGCGCGAAAATCGAGAACATCTACCAGTATTCCGAAGACTTCCCGGACGCGGTCACCATCCGCCTGGAGCAGAACTATCGCTCCACCGCCGGGATACTCAAGGCGGCCAACGCCTTGATCGCCAACAACACCGGGCGCCTGGGCAAAGAACTGTGGACCGACGGCGGCGAAGGCGAAGCGATCAACCTGTACGCCGCGTTCAACGAACACGATGAAGCGCGCTACGTGGTGGAAACCATCGAAAGCGCGCTGAAAACCGGCCTGGCGCGCAGCGATATCGCCATTCTGTACCGTTCCAACGCCCAATCGCGGGTGTTGGAAGAAGCCTTGCTGCGCGAACGCATCCCGTACCGCATCTATGGCGGCCAACGCTTCTTCGAGCGGGCGGAAATCAAGAACGCCATGGCCTACCTGCGCTTGCTGGAAGGCCGTGGCAACGATGCAGCGCTGGAACGGGTGATCAATATCCCGGCCCGTGGCATCGGTGAAAAAACCGTCGAAGCCATTCGCGACCACGCCCGCCACGCCGATGTGTCGATGTGGGAAGCCATGCGCCTGCTCATCGACAACAAGGGCCTGACCGGTCGTGCGGCGGGTGCGCTGGGTGTGTTTGTCGAGCTGATCGAGAACCTGGCGGCCAAGTGCGCGCAAATGCCCCTGCATTTGATGACCCAGACCGTGATCGAGCAATCCGGGCTGATCGCCTATCACGAAGCGGAAAAAGGCGAGAAAGGCCAGGCCAGGGTAGAAAACCTTGAAGAACTGGTGAGCGCAGCCCGTGCGTTCGAAAATACCGAGGAAGACGAAGAGCTGACACCGCTGGCCGCGTTCCTCGGCCATGCTTCGCTGGAAGCCGGCGATACCCAGGCCGACGAGCATGAAGACAGCATCCAGCTGATGACCTTGCACAGCGCCAAGGGCCTGGAATTCCCTTACGTGTTCCTGGTGGGCATGGAAGAAGGCCTGTTCCCGCACAAGATGAGCCTGGAAGAACCCGGCCGCCTTGAGGAGGAACGCCGCCTGGCCTACGTGGGCATCACCCGGGCGATGCAGAACCTGGTGATGACCTACGCCGAGACCCGACGCCTGTACGGCAGCGAGACCTACAACAAGGTGTCGCGCTTCGTACGTGAAGTACCGAAGGGGCTGATCCAGGAAGTGCGCCTGTCCAACAGCGTCAGCCGCCCGTTCGGCGGGGGCCAGCAGCAGAACTCCAGCAGCATGTTTGCGGGCTCGGAGATTCCGCAGACCCAGTTCAGCCTGGGCCAGCAGGTCAGGCATTCGGTGTTCGGCGAAGGGGTGATCCTCAACTTCGAGGGTGCCGGTGCCCAGGCGCGGGTGCAGGTGAATTTCGCCGAAGGCAGCAAGTGGCTGATGATGGGTTACGCGAAACTCGAAGCCGTTTGAAACATTTGCCTACATGAAGGTTCTTGGCCCACCCTTGTTTTTAACAAGCGCGGGCCAATATCTGTAATAAGTCCTACAGACCGTTCTGAATCTGTCCTACGCAAAAGCCCGAAACATTATGCCGCTAGCCACTGTCACCACACCTGTGCAACATGGCGCGCGTGCAATCCACAAATGGGAATTCCCTTTATGAAACGTTTTCTTAGCATCGCCATGGCGTTGTGCATCGGCCTGACGATGAGCCTCGACGCCAACGCCAAACGCTTCGGTGGCGGCAAAAGCTCAGGCGCAGCACCGACTCACCAGACCAGCCAAATGGCTCCATCCGCCGGTGCCGGCGGTGCTGCGGCCACCGCAGGCGCCGCCGGTGCTGCAGGCGCTGCCGCCAAGGCCGGCGGTGCTTCGCGCTGGTTGGGCCCTCTTGCCGGCATCGCCGCCGGTGGCCTGCTCGCCTCCATGTTCATGGGCGGCGGCTTCCAGGGTATGCAGATCTTCGACATCCTGATCATGGCGGTCATCGCCTTCCTGGTCTTCCGCTTTATCGCCGCTCGTCGCCGCAAGCAGCAGGAGCACCTGGCTCCAGCCGGCGCGCCAATGCAGCGTGAAGTGTTCGAGCAAAAACCAGCCATGGGTTCGATCTTCGGTGGTTCGGCAGCACCTGCCGCGGCCCGCCCGGTGATCAATGCACCGGCCTGGTTCAACGAAGAACGTTTCGTCGAGGCGGCTCGCAGCCACTTCCAGTCCCTGCAGCAGCACTGGGACGCCAACGAAATGGACAAGATCGCCGAGTTCGTGACCCCGCAACTGCTGGAGTTCCTCAAGCGCGAACGCGCCGAGATTGGCGATGCATTCCAGTCGACTTACATCGACGACCTGCGCGTGCAACTGGACGGTGTGGATGATCGCGCCGACAAGACCATCGCCACCCTGACCTTCAGCGGTGTGTCGAAGACCTCGCGTTTCGACCAGGGCGAAGTGTTCAGCGAAAGCTGGAACATGGAACGTGCACAGGGCGACAACCAGCCATGGCTGGTCGCCGGTATCCGCCAGAACGGCTGATCCCTGCACGCTTGGTAAACAGATACAAAAAACCCCGGACCTGTCCGGGGTTTTCTATTTCACGGTTGCACTTATAGCGAGCTACTGTATAAAACGCCCCTATAAACCGCGCCATCTAGCAAGAGGATCCCGGCCGTGGAAGAAATCATCGAACAATTGCGTGAAGCCAACGAACCGGTCCCGGTTCCCTTGGAGCTGCCTGACGAAGACCAACTGGTGGAGATCGAGGAACAACTGTTCATCGACATCCCGTTTGTCTTCCGTGAATTCCTGCTGACCGTCAGCGACGTGGTGTACGGCAGCCTGGAGCCGGTGACCGTCACCGACCCGCAGTCCCACACCTACCTGCCGGACGTGGCCGCCAACGCCTGGGATGCCGGTGTCGACCGCAGCCTGATCCCGATCTGCCAGGACGGCGACGACTACTACTGCGTCGAAGAAGACGGCACCGTGGTGCTGTGGTCCGGCGAAGAAGAAATCGTCACCGAAGAAACCTGGGAATCGGTGTGGCACTGGGCGCGGGACGTCTGGCTGGAAAGCTGACAGAGCTGTTTGGCTGACCGGGCTCGCTGTGGCGAGCGGGCTTGCCCCGCGTCGGGCTGCGAAGCAGCCCTCCCAAGCCCCTCAATGCTCCGGCGTATCCTTATGGTTATCCAGCGTCTCCAACAAGGCGACCTGCATCCGCGTATGCACGCGGATGAACCACCGCCAGAGCACCGCCGCCACCGCCGCCGTCACCACGGCAATCAGCACCAGCAACTTGTTGGTCGGCAAAATACTGGCCGACAAGGCTGCCAATAGCAGGAAGATCACCAGCAACGAAAGGATCGGGATCAACTCTGCAATCACCCTTCGCACCCGCTGGGTATGCCGCCCGGCCATTTCTGGCTTCACGCTCATCTCCGCCAGCAGCATCGACAGCGCCTTGAGCTTGCGATACGCGGCAATCAAGAATGGCAGCGACAACAGCAACGCCCCTCCCCAGATCAACGCCTTCTGCCAGCTTGGATCGCCGATCCAGCCTTCCAGATACCCACCGATGCGCGCCGCGAAAAAGCTGCCGGCAAAGAAGATCGCGATCACCAGCGCCAGGTTGACCCCGACTTGCAGGATGATCTTGCGGATCATCGATGCCAGCATCGCGCCTTCACCTTGAGGCTGGATACTGCGCAGCCATTCGCCGTACATGCCGAAAACCCGGCTCAATCGCTTGGGCATAACCGCTGCGATCTTCAAGGACAGCGGGTCGGCGCCGCGAATCAGGTACGGCGTGAGCAGTGTGGTGATGGCCGAAACCGCTACCGCGACGGGGTATAGGAAATCGCTGGTCACCTGCAGCGTCATCCCCAGCGCCGCGATGATGAAGGAAAACTCGCCAATCTGTGACAGCCCCATGCCCACGCGCAGTGAGGTACGGCCATCGTTGCCAGCGATAAACGCGCCCAGGCCGCAGGACAGCATCTTGCCCAACACCACGGCCACGGTGATCACCGCAATCGGCCAGGCGTATTGCAGCAGGATCTGCGGGTCGATCATCAAGCCAATGGCCACAAAGAAGATGGCGCTGAACATGTCGCGAACCGGCTCGATCAGGCGCTCGATCTTAATCAACTGCCGGGATTCGGCCATGATTGCGCCGATCAGAAACGCGCCCAGCACCATGCTGTATTCCAGCTTGACCACCAGCAGGCAGAAACCGAAACACAGGCCCAGTACGGTGATCAGCAACATCTCGTTGCTTTCGAACTTGGCCACGTACGCCAGCAAGCGCGGCACCAGCAAAATGCCGATGACCAGCGCGACAATCATGAACAGCGAAAGCTTGCCGACGGTGGAGAACACTTCGCCGGAGCTGACCGTACCGCTGACGGCGATGCTCGACAGCAAGGCGATGATGCCAATGCCGAGGATGTCCTCGACGATCAGCACGCCGAAAATCAATTGGGCGAAACGCTGGTTCTTCATCTTCAGGTCATTGAGCGCCTTGACGATGATGGTGGTCGAGGAAATCGCCAGGATCGCGCCAAGGAACAGTGAGTCCATGGTGTTCCAGTCGAACCAGCGGCCGATTTCGTAGCCGATCCAGATCATCAGGATGATTTCCAGGAAGGCCGCGATAAACGCCGTGGCGCCGACCTTGAACAGCTTGCGCAGGCTGAATTCCAGGCCCAGGCAGAACATCAGGAAGATCACCCCGAGCTCGGCGAGGGTCTTGATGGTGTCTTCGTCGTGGATCAGGCCGAACGGCGGGGTGTGGGGGCCGATGATGAACCCGGCAACGATGTAGCCCAGCACCACCGGCTGCTTGAGGCGGTGAAACAGGATGGTGACAACCCCTGCCACCAGCATGATCACGGCCAAGTCCTGGATAAAGCTGATGGCGTGCATGGCGAGGGGCTCCTTGAGGGTACTGGTGCTTTTCCCACTTCCGCGCGCGCCTTTGAAATGTCGCAAAGTGCGGAAGGAAAAGTCTGCCTTGATCGTAAGAAATGCCCTGAGATGGGCTTTTGAAGGTTAACACCGCGACTTCCGCCGGAAAGCCGGTGCAATATATGGAAACAGATCGGTTCGCGCGTGACGGCTAGCCGCCCACCGGCGTCCCGTTATGGATGGTCCTGCAAAGATTCCAGCACCCGCAGAGGTGCCCCCCAACCAATGCCTACAACCCGTGAGTGTGCTATGGAACCCGGAAACGCCCAGCTGTCGATGACGGTATTGATGACCCCTGACATGGCCAACTTCTCAGGCAATGTCCACGGTGGCACCCTGCTCAAGTACCTCGACGAAGTGGCCTATGCCTGCGCGAGCCGCTATGCCGGCCGCTATGTGGTCACACTGTCGGTGGACCAGGTGATCTTTCGCGAGCCGATCCATGTCGGCGAGCTGGTGACCTTCCTCGCGTCGGTCAACTACACCGGCAACACCTCGATGGAGGTGGGCATCAAGGTAGTGACCGAGAACATCCGCGAACGCTCCGTGCGCCATACCAACAGCTGCTTCTTCACCATGGTCGCCGTGGACGACCAGCGCAAACCGGCCGCCGTGCCCCCGCTGCAACCGCAGAACAGCGAGGACAAGCGCCGATTCGTACAGGCTCAGCAGCGTCGACAGATCCGACAGGAACTGGAGAAGCGCTACCAGGAAATCAAGGCAGACGCACTGTAGGCCATTTCCCGCCTTTAGGAGCGAGCAACTGCGCTCCTACAGCCGCCAGCACTGATCATCGTGGGCACAGACATCAAAGCGCTGGTCCAACTGGCTCATGCGCTCCATATGATGATTCACGATGTCCACCATCACCGCTTTGCTGGTGTTCTTGTAGTACTGCGCCATCAACTTGTCGTTCGCCTTGACGCGCTCGACCACGGCGGCGTCCGTCGGGTTCTGCCATTGCTCCAGGATCGCATCTTCGGTGCCGCTCAGGCGCATGCGGTAAACCCGCTCATACAGCTCGAGGGTACGCGCCTTGCGGCCGGCCATTTCCTGATTTACCCGTGCATAGTTCTCACGGTATTGAGTCCAATAGGCCTCAGGCGGAGTGAACTGGCCGAACCGCGCCTTGCGCTCGGCGATTGCCTCCTCGACGGCTTGCGGGCGCTGCGCCGTGTCAGGCTCCATCAACGTGATGAGTTGCATATGGGTTTCAACGATTGCGTTGATCAACGCAGTTCGGTGTGGCGTATCCGGGATCACCTTGCCGAATATCGGGCTTTTGCCCGCGCACGATGGCATGCCGTTCTCGAATATCGGCTGTGGAATGCGCACGTCCTTGCCACCGGAGCGCGTCAGGCGCTGCAACGAGGTCGTGCAGATGCCCCGCGCCATATCGAAGGTCACTTCGTACTCTTCCCCGGCCTTTGGCGTGATACTCATTGATTTGCCGCAGACATAGCTGCCGCCATTGGTGTTGATCATCAGCATGGTTTCCTTGCCGGGAGCCAGCTTGAACTCCAGCAAGCCCCTGGCCTTGGCCGGAGGGGGCACCGACATGCCGACACGCCGCCGGGTATCGACCAGGAAAATATTATTGAGCATGCCGGTGGTCTGGCCCATGCAATGTTGCGCATCGTAGACGTCGATGGTGGTGTTGGACGTATTGGAGATAAAGCGCAGTTTCGCAGCGTCCGGCTCGGTGGCGTCAGGGTAAGTGCCGTTCACACTGCAACCGCCCAGCAACGACGTCAGCACCAGAGCGGTCAGCGCCCGTGGCGAAGGGAATACGGGAGACATGGTTCTTCCTTGAAAAGCACAGGGGACTAAGAGGCGCCCGATAGTACCGGACGCTCTTTGCCTGACTCAATCAGGAATATTCCTACAATCCAATGGGAGTGGCTTCGAAACGCACGCGAGGATGGGCAATACGATCCTGGGCGCGCACCAGCTCCAACTCGTAACTGGCGCAGGCCTGGGTTTCCAACAACACTTCGTGGACCGCTGCAGCGGTGAATTCGAAGGCGGCGAGCAGGCTATCGCCCAACAGAACACGTGCCAGGAACAGCCCCGAGGTCAAATCGCCCACCCCGACCGGCTGACGTGGGAACGCCAGCAGCGGCCGTCGCAGGTGCCAACTGCCTTCGGGGGTCACCAGCAGCATCTCGAAACCGTCCGGCAACTTGCCCGGATAATCCAGGTGTTTGACCAATACGGCCTTCGGCCCACGCGCCAGCAACGCCTTGGCCATGGCCAGGCAATCGAACAGCGATTGCGGCTTGCGCCCGGCAAAGCTGTCCAGTTCCAGTTGGTTGGGGCACAGGAAGTCGGCCATGGCCGCGGCTTCGTCCAGCAGGAAATCGCTGACTTCCTGGGGAACGATGCAGCCTTTTTCCGGATGCCCCATCACCGGGTCGCACAGATACAGGGCCTTGGGGTTGATGGCCTTGATGCGCGCCACGCCAGTCAGGATCGCCCTGCCCTGATCGGCGCTGCCCAGGTAGCCGGACAGAATCGCATCGCAATTGCCCAGCTCGCCGATGGCGGCAATGCCTTCCACCAACGCGGGAATCTGCTGTGGCGCCAACACTTCTCCCGCCCATTGGCCATACTGGGTGTGGTTGGAGAACTGCACCGTGTTCAGCGGCCACACGTTCACCCCAACGCGCTGCATGGGGAACACGGCGGCGCTGTTTCCGGCGTGGCCAAAGACCACATGAGACTGGATCGCAAGCAGATGAGGTGTGCGTTTCATGCGGGAGATTTCCGTAAAACCAATGAAATTCTGGCCGCGCAGTATGCGACTAAACGCAGCCTGTACGACAGACCGGCGACACAGTTAAGCTGCTCTCACTTTGTTGGAGTTTTTCGCATGCTGACCCTGGGAAACATGTTCGTGTTGATGCTACTGGCGACCGGTGCCGCCTGGGTTTGGCACAACCATGGCCTGCGCGAACGGGCGCTGGAGCGGGTCAAGCAGCATTGCGCCAAGCTCGACATCGAACTGCTGGACGGTGCGGTGGCACTCAAGCGCATCGGTTTTGTAAAGGATGCCAACGGTCGGCGGCGCCTGGCGCGCATCTACAACTTCGAGTTCACCGTGACCGGCGAAACCCGCCATCCGGGGACCATCACCCAGTTTGGTGCCCACAGCGCACAGATCGAACTGGCGCCCTACCCGTTCGAGATCAAGACGCCGTTGCCCAGTGCCGAGGTGATCGAGCTGAGCCAGTGGCGCCAGGACCACGCGTCCAAGAAGCGTCACTGACGGCTGGCGGCCAGCGCACGCTGTAACACGCCCACGTCCTGTGGCTCGCTGAAGATCAATTCGATACGCGAATCGCGCCGCCATTCGCTGGGTTGCCAGGTGAGCGGGCCGTTATCCACAGCATTGGCGGACACCCAGCCTTCGGCACTGTGGATAACCAGTTTGGCGCGGCGCCAATCAAGGCTTGTAAGCCAGTTATGCAGCTGCGGGGTGTCGAACTGCTGGCTGGGGTGCCAGCGCCAGCCAATGCTCCAGCCGCCCTCTTGAGCCTGGCTCAGGCAAATGGGCTGGTCAGGATCGGTCCAGATGGCCGGCATTTGCGCCAGGCCTTTGGGTACGGCGAAGTTGTCCACAGCCGCAGCAGCCCGCGCGTCAAGGCCAGGTAAATGCGCCAGCGGCAAATACGCCTGTCGAGTCCAGTAAAGCGGGCATTCCGGTAACTGGTGCTCGATCTGCTCGCGCTGCGCCGCATCCAGCGCTTCATCCTTGTTCAACACCAGCAACCCGGCACTCGCCAACGCCTCCTGCTGCGCTGGGGGCAGGGGCTTGTCCGCCGCCAGCGCTTGCGCATCCAGCACCAGCACGCACGGCTGGACGGCCAGCACGCTCTGCCACGGTGCTTCGCGCAACTGCTTGAGCAACTGCGCCGGATGACCCAGGCCCGAGGGTTCGATAAACAGCCGATCGGGCTTAGCCTTACGCAGCAAACGGCCAAGACCTATCTGGAACGGAGCACCGTTCACACAACACAGGCAACCTCCGGCGACTTCGCCCAGGGCAATGCCGTCGTCATCCTGAGTGAGCAAGGCAGCATCCAGGCCGATCTGCCCGAACTCGTTGATCAGCACGGCCCAGCGCTCGTTGGCCGGGCGCTGGGCAAGCAGGTGCTGGATGAGGCTGGTCTTGCCGGCGCCCAGGGGCCCGGCAATCACGTGGGTAGGAATGTTCTGCAACATGAGGGGCATCGTTCGGACCGTGTAGAGCGTTTGATCCTACGCGGTTATGCGAGCCAATCCAGTGTCAGGATCAAGCGGCGCTCGTCGGCCCTCAGTGCGGGTGAACGGTGAATCAGGCCATGGCCTTCATTGCCATGCCATTTGGTGCCCTTGAGCAAGGCGACTTCGCCGCAGTGGATCTGCTCGATACGCTCGGTGGGTTCGGCATCCGGCTGGCTGAGCTTGCGACGGTCCATCACGCCTTCACGCAACCACTGGCTGCCGACTCCGGCATAGGTGGTGATCAGGCGCACCGGCACGTGGTCGACGTGAAAACGCGGGCACATGGCTTTATCCAACAGACGCAGGCGCACGCCGATACGCTTGGCACCAAGCAGACAGGCGAACGCGCTGACCAGCCACGACACATCGGCGATGAAGCCTTCGTAGCCCTCAAGATCACGACAACTCGACGCCAAACCCTGCAAGTTTGGCTCGGCGTCGTCGTTGTTGAGCTCGATGACCATGGAGTCGGCCAACGGCTCGTTGAGCGCCACCAGCAAGGCGCCGAACTCGGCGATGTGCAGCGGCAGCTGGCGCTGCCACAGCGCCAGGTTGACGCCGTCTTCGAGGATATCGGACAGCGCCAGCGGGGTGTCACCGCAGGTCTGGCGAATCACGGGACGCAGGGGAATCACCGGGGCCAGCATCAGGCGGCTGCCTCCTCATACCAGGGGCCAAAAGGGTCGGCCAGCAGGCGCCAGCCTTCGACGCCCAGGGCCATTTCTTCATCGGTGAGCAAGCACGCATCCAACTCGGCGCGCATGCGGGTGAAGTCGATGTTCTGGCCGATAAACACCAGCTCCTGGCGGCAGTCGCCAGTGCTCAGTTGCCAGTTGCCCATGATCGCCGCGATGCTCTCTTCGTCCTGAGGCCATTGGCTTTTGGGCACAAAGCGCCACCAGCGGCCGGCAAACCCATGACGCATCAGGCCACCGGCCTGGGACCAACTGCCCGCATCCTGGTGTTTGCTGGCGAGCCAGAAAAAACCCTTGGAACGCAGCAGTTTGCCGTTGACCCACGGGCGGTCGATAAAGTCGAAAAAGCGCTGCGGATGAAACGGGCGGCGAGCTCGATAAGCGGTGGAGGCAATGCCGTACTCTTCGGTTTCCGGCACATGTTCACCGCGCAATTCCTGCAGCCAGCCCGGCGCCTGGGCGGCGCGCTCGAAGTCGAAACGGCCGGTGTTGAGGATCTTGTTCAGCGGCACCTCCCCCATGACCATCGGGATGATTTCCGCCTGGGCGTTGAGGCGTTCGAGGATTGCCATCAATTCTTCACGTTCGCGGCTGCTGATCAGGTCGATCTTGCTGATGAGGATCACGTCAGCGAATTCGATCTGCTCGATCAACAGGTCGGTGATGGAGCGCTCGTCTTCTTCACCGAGGGTTTCACCGCGCGAGGCCAGGCTTTCGGCGGCCTGGTAGTCGAGCAGGAAGTTCATGCCATCGACCACGGTGACCATGGTGTCCAGGCGGGCGATATCGGCCAGGCTTTGCTCGTTTTCATCACGAAAGGTGAAGGTCTCGGCCACCGGCAAGGGCTCGGAGATACCGGTGGATTCGATCAGCAGGTAATCGAAGCGACCTTCCTTGGCGAGTTTTCCGACTTCTTCCAGCAAGTCCTCGCGCAAGGTGCAGCAGATGCAGCCGTTGCTCATCTCCACCAGTTTTTCTTCGGCGCGGTTGAGGGTGACGTCGCGCTGGACTTCACTGCCATCGATATTGATTTCGCTCATATCGTTGACGATCACCGCCACCCGCAGATTTTCGCGGTTGCGCAGGACGTAGTTGAGCAGCGTGCTTTTACCGGCGCCGAGAAAGCCGGACAACACAGTAACGGGGAGGCGATTGGGCATCAGGTATTCCTCATCAGGGTTGGCCGGTCAAATCGCCCGTTTATGGCGTTCGCGCAGCTCTTCACGTTCTTTGGCTTCGATACACAGGGTGGCGGTAGGACGCAGCAACAAGCGCTGCAGGCCGATGGGCTCGCCGGTCTCGCGGCACCAGCCGTACTCGCCGCGTGCCAGCAATTCGAGGGCGTCGTCGATCTTGTCCAACAGCTTCTTTTCCCGCTCCAGCAGGCGCAGTTGCCATTGGCGCTGTTCTTCGGCGCTGCCCACATCGGCAGGGTCGCTGTTGGTTTCCTGCTCGCGCAGCAGCAGGAATTCGGCGTCGATACGCGCTTGCAGCTCATTGCGTTGCGCCAGCAGCAACTCACGGAAGAAGCCTTGCTGGGCTTCATTCATATAGTCGGCGGGCGGTTGGGCCAGCAGGTCTTGTTCGGTCATGGAGAACGGTTCACGGGTCAGGCTGTGCTTTAATGTTATAGTATAACAATACAAATAAGCCAATCCCCTCTTGCTCACCACGACGAAGGGCGCAATGCTTGAACACTTCCCTGCCACGAGAAACCTGATGAAATACCTGGTGTGCGCCCTGTTTTTGGCTGCGGCGGGACCTGCCTGCGCCCAGGCCCCCAACCTGTTGGCCCACTGCACGCGCAGCGCCAACCTGCTGGCTTGTGTCGACCCATTGGGCAATGCCTACAGCGTGGCGACGGTCGGCAGTACCACGTATCTGCGCGGATACGAGGTGATAGGCAAGCGCTACTGGGCACAGACCAACAGCCGCTACGGGCAGCTGACCTTTTTTACCGGGTTGGCGTCGGACGGTGAGGCGTGGGTCGGCTACACGCGGCGCGTGGGCTGGACCACCCTCAACCGGTTTTCCAGTTCGGGTGGTGCCAGCGCAAAATTCACCTGCAGCCGTATAACGGGTTGCTAGACCTGGGCGTTCTTCTGTTCCTGCACCCACGCCATGTAGCTGTTCATCGGTGGGTTCTTCTGGAAATACTTTTTCAAGCCTTCGAACAACCCATCGGCAACCGCTTGTTGATGCCGCGCGGTAACCAGCCGCGCACTGTCACGCGCATTGGAGATAAACCCGGTTTCCACCAGGATCGACGGCACGTCGGGTGACTTGAGCACCGCGAATCCCGCCTGTTCCACGCGTTTCTGATGCAGGCTGGTGATGCCTTCCAGGCTGCCCAGGATCGAGTGGCCCAGTTGCAGGCTGGAGGCGATGGTAGCGTTCATCGACATGTCCAGGATTACCCCGGCCAGCATCGGGTCCTTGTCCTTGAGATTGAGCAGGCTGGTGGCGCCGAGCAAGTCGGCACCGTTTTCCCGTTGCGCCATGAACCGCGCCGTGGCGGACGTCGCGCCGCCTTCGGACAGGGCATACACCGACGCGCCCGAGGCGGTGATGCGTGGTGCCGCGTCCGCATGCACGGAGATGAACATGTCGGCATTGTGCTTGTGGGCGATCTCCACCCGTTTGCGCAGCGGTACGAAGAAATCGTCGTTGCGCACCAACTTCACGTCAAAGCCTTTCTCGCGCTTCAAGCGTTTGGCCAACAGTTGCGCAATGGACAGCACCACGTCTTTTTCACGCTGGCCCTTGGAGCCGACTGCACCCGGGTCCTTGCCGCCGTGGCCGGGATCCACCACCACGATGATGTCGCGCTTGGGGTGGGCCTTGTCCACGCGCGGCGCAGGTTCAGCGGCCATCTGGCGAGGCACCTGGGTGGCGCTGGTCAGGTCCAGTACCAGGCGATGACCCTGGCCGTCCTGAGGCGGCAATAGAAAGCTGTTGAGCTGCATCGGTGCGACCAGGTCCAGCACGATGCGCGTATCGCCTTTACCAAAATGCCCCGAGCGAATCGAGGTGATGCCGCTGTTCTTCAACGCCAACTGAGAGAAATCACCGCTGAGCCCAGCCCCGCTCAGATCAATGATCAGGCGCTCCGGCGCGCTCAGGGTGAAGGTCTTGTATTGCACCGGGCCGCTGAGGTCGAACACCAACCGCAGCTTGTCGTCCGAGCGCCACAGGCGGGCGTTGCTGATCTGCGTGGCGTGGGCTGCAAATGGCAAGGTGAAAAGAGGGCTGGCCAGAAGCAGGTTAAGAAGCTGACGTCTGTGCATGAAAAGTTACCGCAAAAAGGAGCGTCCCTGCTCGACATGACTGAAAAAAGGCTGGCGCAGAAAAACCATCGTCGACACAATAGTTATACTATAACATGTCTTTTTATTTCCAATGATGGACCTGCTCATGAATGCGCTGACTCTGCCGGATATCGCCGCGCAGGCTTCACGCCAAGCCTTGCCACTCGACTGGGTAGGCATGTGCGGCATCGCCCTGCCGATCCTCATCGACGGCGAGCGTCTTGCTGCTACTGCCGATGCCGGCGTAAGCCTGGATGATGGCGCCGCCCGTGGCATTCATATGTCACGCCTGTACCTGGCGCTGGAGATGCTCGACCAGCAGCCGCTTACACCTGCACTTCTGCGTAATGTACTGCAGCGTTTTCTCGACAGTCATGAAGGTTTATCTAATAACGCCTACCTGCGTATCCATACCGATCTGCTGCTCAAGCGCTCGGCGCTGGTCAGCCCGTTGGCTGGCTGGAAAGGCTACCCGGTGAGCATCCAGGCCCGCCTGGAAAACCAGATGTTCCACGTGGAACTAAAAATTGACGTTACCTATTCCTCAACCTGCCCGTGCTCCGCCGCCCTCGCCAGGCAATTGATTCAGCAGCAATTTCTGCAAGACTTCGGCAACACCCCGCTGCAGCATGAAGACGTGTTGACCTGGCTCGGCAGCGCCAACGGCATCGTCGCCACACCTCACAGCCAGCGCAGCAGCGCGCAGTTGCTGATCGAGCTGGACGGCGACCAACCCAGCCTGCCCATCACCGAACTGATCGATAACGTCGAAGCCGCCCTCGGCACCGCCGTACAAACCGCTGTAAAACGCGCGGACGAACAAGCCTTCGCCCTGGCCAATGGGCAGAACCTGATGTTCTGCGAAGACGCCGCCCGCCGCCTGAACCTCGCCTTGAAACGCTCGGATGCGGTCAACGCCTTCCACCTGAAAGTGATCCACGCCGAAAGTCTGCACGCGCACGATGCCGTGGCGGAAAGCCGCTGGACGAGAAACCCTGCATGATCACCTGCACCGCCTTACGCTGGGGCGCCCCAGGCCAACCGCTGACGCCCGCCCTCGACCTCACTCTGGAAAAAGGCAGCCTCACCGGCATCATCGGCGCCAATGGCACCGGCAAAAGCAGCCTGCTCAAGGTCATCGCCGGCCTGCAAAAGCCCTTGGCGGGCAAGGTCACGGTGGCGGTTCCACGCCGTGGCGGTCTGTCGTTTCTGCCGCAGCAACAGCACCTGGACCGCCAGTTCCCGATCAGCCTGCAAGAGCTGGTCGCCGCCGGCTTCTGGGGCACCCAGCTCTCCCCGCAACAACGCAGCCGGCGCCTTGAAGCCGTGCTGGAAGACTGGTACCTCAGCGGCCTGGAACATCGCCCGCTGATGGCTCTCTCCGGCGGCGAACTGCAACGCGCCCTGCTCGCGCGCATGAGCCTGGCCGAAGCGCCGGTGCTGCTGCTCGATGAACCCCACGCCGCCCTCGATGAAGCAGGCCAGGCGCTGTGCTGGAAACACATCCACGCCTGGCACGATCAAGGCCGTACGCTGATCGTGGTCTGCCATGACCTTGCCTCCGTGCGCCATCACACCCAGCACGTGGTGCAGATCAAGAATACCGGCTGCCTGTTCGGCCCCAGCAAAGAGCTGATCCGCCCACAGCCCCAAATGCAGGTGGCCTGATGCACTTCGCCGCCCACCTGTGGATGCCCTTCCTCGACTTCGTGTTCATGCGTCGTGCGTTGATCGGCGGACTGGTACTTGCCTGCAGCACCGCGCCGCTGGGTGTGTTCCTGATCCTGCGACGCATGAGCCTGATCGGTGACGCCGTGGCACACGGCATCCTGCCCGGCGCCGCACTCGGTTTCTGGTTTGCCGGCCTCAGCCTGCCGGCCCTGACCATCGGCGGCCTCGGCGCCGGCTTGAGCATGGCCGGCCTGTCCGCGTGGATCACCCGTCGCACCGGCCTGCGTGAAGACGCCAGCCTCGCCGCCATCTACCCCATCTCCCTCGCCGCCGGCGTGTTGATCCTCGGCATCGCCGGCAAGCGCCTGGACTTGCTGCACCTGCTGTTCGGCTCGGCCCTGGCGGTGGATGAAACCACCCTCACCGGCATGCTCTGGGTCTCCGGGTTCAGCCTGATCGCCATGGCGGTGATCTACAGACCGTTGCTGCTGGACACTCTCGATCCGCTGTTCCTGCAAACCGTCAGCCGCCTCGGCCCACTGGCCCACGGGTTGTTCCTGACCCTGGTGGTGCTGAACCTGGTGATCGGTTTCCAGGCCATCGGCGCCTTGATGGTGGTGGGCTTGATGATGTTGCCGGCCATCGCTTCACGTTTCTGGAGCCGGCGCCTGCCGGTGTTGATCGCGGTATCGGCGGTGCTGGGAAGCCTGTCGGTGTGGCTGGGTTTGTTGTTGTCGTTCTACTACTCGTTGCCCAGCGGCCCGGCCATCGTGCTGGTGGCGGGTGCCGGGTATCTGCTGTCCGTGGTCTTCGGTCCGGTGCACGGCTTGCTGCGCCGCCCGCCCTCCCTTACATCCCAATGAGGTGTTTCCCAATGCGCGCTTTACTCGTGCTGTTCAGTCTGCTGCTGCCGTTGTCGATGGCCCAGGCCGCCGACAAACTCCAGGTGGTGACCAGTTTCAGTATTCTCGATGACATCACCCACCAGATCGGTGGCGATCACATCCAGATCAGCAACATGGTCGGCCCTGACGCCGACGCCCATACCTACGAACCAACGCCGGACGACGCGAAGGCGCTGCTCAAGGCCAAGCTGATCATCAAGAACGGCCTGGGCTTCGAGCCGTGGCTGGACCGGCTGGTGGCCAGCACTGAAACCAAGGCGACCGTGGTCACCGCCAGCAAAGGCGTGATTTCCCACACCATGGAAGAGGACGGCGAAACGATCCCCGACCCCCACGCCTGGCACAACCTGGCCAACGCCGAAATCTACGTGAACAACATCACCAAGGCGCTGGTCGCCGCCGACCCGGCGAACAAGGCTGACTACCTGCGCAACAGCCAGGCCTACCTGAAAGAAATCTACCGCCTGCTGGCCGAAGCCAAGGCCAAGTTCGGTGCGCTGCCAGCAGGCAACCGCCGCATCGTCACCTCCCATGACGCCTTCGGCTACCTGGGCCAGGCCTACGGCATTGAGTTTCTTGCGCCCCAGGGTCTGTCCACCGAACGTGAACCGTCCGCCGCCGAGGTCGCCGCGCTGATCACCCAGATCCGCAAAGATAAAGTCAAAGCGGTGTTCATGGAAAACATCAAGGACTCGCGCCTGCTCAAGCAGATCGCAGACGAAAGTGGCGCGCAGATCGGCGGCACGCTCTACTCCGACGCCCTCGCCGCGCAAGGTCCGGCCAGCACCTTTACCGGGCTGTTCGAATACAACCTCAACACCTTGTGCGCGGCCCTGGGCAAGCCATGACCCTGAGCATGCTCGATCTGGAAGGGGCTGCCGTGGGCAGCCGCTTTCCACTCGGACAGGTGCTCGACGCCCTGCCCTGGAACAGCGACGGCCTGATCGCCGCCATCGCCCAGCAACACGGCAGCGGTGAAGTATTGATGCTGGCCTGGATGAACCGCCAGGCCCTAAACGAAACCCTGGCCACCGGGCAAGTCTGCTACTGGTCACGCTCGCGTCGGCAGCTATGGCGTAAAGGCGAAAGCTCCGGCCATTGGCAACAACTGGTCGAAGCGCGCCTGGATTGCGACGGCGACGCGGTGTTGCTGATCGTCGACCAGCACGGCCCGGCCTGCCACACCGGTCGACCGACCTGCTTCTACAACGCTATCGATGGCGACTACGTTCACATCCTCACGGAGCCCCCAGCATGATCCGCAAGAACCCATCCGGCGATCTTCCCGTCATTGCCGAGTCAGCCTACGTCGACAAGACCGCAATCATCTGCGGCAAGGTCATCATCGGCGAGAACGTCTTCGTCGGCCCCTACGCGGTGATCCGCGCCGATGAAGTCGACGCCAGCGGGGGCATGGACCCGATCACCATCGGCGCCAACTCCAACATCCAGGACGGCGTGGTCATCCACTCCAAGTCCGGCGCGGCGGTGACCATCGGCGAGTTCACTTCCATCGCCCACCGCTCCATCGTCCACGGCCCCTGCAGCGTCGGCGACCGTGTGTTCATCGGCTTCAACAGTGTGCTGTTCAACTGCGCCGTGGGTGATGGCTGCGTGGTGCGTCACAACTCGGTGGTCGACGGTCGCGATTTGCCCGCCGCCTTCTACGTGCCCTCCACCACCCGCATCGGGCCTGCCACCGACCTGTCGCAATTCCCGCCGGTCAGCGTAAGCGCCTCGGAGTTTTCCGAAGACGTGGCGCGTACCAACGTCGATCTGGTGCGTGGCTACAAAGCCCTGCAAAACGAGTTCTGAGCCATGAGTCGCGTGCTGATTCGCAATGCCCGCCTGGTGAATGAAGGCCAGGAGTTCGACGCCGATGTACTGGTCGCCAATGGCCGTATCGAGAAGATCGCCGCCAGCCTTGACGGCTATAACGAGCCGGTGGAAATCGACGCCCAAGGCCAGTGGCTGCTGCCGGGCATGATCGATGACCAGGTGCACTTTCGCGAACCCGGCGCGCCGGACAAAGGCAGCTTCTACAGCGAATCCCGCGCCGCGGTGGCCGGCGGCATCACCAGCTTCATGGACATGCCCAACACCAACCCGGCCACCTTGAACCTGCAAGCGCTGGCCGACAAGAAACGCCGTGCCGCCCTGCACTCGGTGGCCAACTACGGCTTTCACTTTGGTGTCAGCAACGAAAATCTGGACACCGTCGCCGCCCTCGACCCGCGTGAAGTCGCCGGGGTGAAAGTATTCATGGGAGCGTCCACCGGCAATATGCTGGTGGATGACCCGCGGATCCTGGAGCGCCTGTTCGCCGAAGTGCCAACCATCCTGCTGGCCCATTGCGAACACACGCCGAGTATCCAGGCCAACGAACAACGTCTGCGCGAGCGCTTCGGCGACAATATTCCCGCCGTCGCGCATCCACTGATCCGCGATGCTGAGGCGTGCTATCGCTCCTCATCTTTTGCCGTGGAGTTGGCCAGGCGCCATGGCACGCGCCTGCATGTGCTGCACCTGACCAGCGCCCGCGAACTGGCGCTGTTCGATGACAAGCCCCTGACCGAAAAACGCATCACCGCCGAAGTCTGCCTGCACCACCTGCTGTTCGACGACCGCGACTATCACCGCCTCGGCCACCAGATCAAATGCAATCCGGCGATCAAGAGTCGTGCCGACCGCGACGCCTTGCGCCAGGCCTTGCTGAGTGATCGATTGGACGTGATTGGCAGCGACCATGCGCCTCACACCTGGGGGCAAAAACAATTGGGTTACCGAGAGGCGCCGTCCGGACTGCCGCTGGTGCAACACGCGCTGCCGGCACTGTTGGAACTGGTGGCTGACGGGCATCTGCCGCTGACCACGCTGGTGGCGAAGACCAGTCATCGCGTGGCCGACCTGTTCGCCATCCCGGATCGGGGTTACCTACGCGAAGGCTATTGGGCCGACCTGGTGCTGATCAAACCCGAGCCCCACGGCAAGCCGGTGAGCAGCGAGCCGATCCTGGCCCGCTGCGGTTGGACCCCCTTCGCCGAGCGCAGCTTTCGTCATAGCGTCGGCACCACGCTGGTCTCCGGCCACTTGGCCTGGCACAACGGTCAGGTAGTCGACAGTTGCCAGGGCCTGCCATTGCATTTCCTGCGTTAAGCGCGAGGCTTGACCGTACCGCAATCGTTGCCCAGCCACTGGGCGTGACTGTCGAGGCTGCCCTTTTGCTGGATACCAGTGGCATTGAAGGTGCCGTTGATGGTGGTGGTGAATTCCTTCTGACTCTGGAAGGTCGCCACGCCCGTGCCCTGGGCTTTCGGGCAACTGAAGCGGAATTTCCACCGGTTGCCGGTCTTGTCCGTCACTTGCTGTTTGCAGCCCGATTGCGGGTCGGTCAACGGGATAGAATCAGAGGCGACCTGCGCCGGTGTCAGGCACACCTGCACGCCTTTGCCGGCCATGGTGATGCCTTGTTTTTCCAGCATGGCGCGCTGTTCGGGGGTCATTTGTTGCTTGAGTTGACCAAGGATCAGCGACAGGTCCGGCAGGTCCTGGTTATCGACTTTCATATTGCTAGTGGTCAATTCCCACAAGCCCGGCGCCAGCATCTGCGCCTGTGCGGCCACCGGCAGCGACAACCCCATAACCATGGCTAAAGACAGCAGACGTGCATTCATCGGGTAACTCCTGGTTAATGTTGGGCGTTAGACGCCGCCAGGGCGCCAGTGTTGCACGGCAAATAAAATAGCGACATTCGTAAGCAGACATGGTCTGTTAGGCACTTGGATTGCCTGGAGTACCGTCGTCCATGGATTTCTTTGGCCCGCACCTGCTCGCCTACTTCATCGCCACGCTGCACTTTCTCGGGACTCTCGCCGCGATCCACGCGGTGCTGACCGTCAGGACCGCCCAAGGCTCGATCGCCTGGGCCTTGTCGCTGATGTTCATGCCCTACCTCACGTTGATCCCCTACCTGATCTTCGGCCGCAGCACGTTCGACGCCTACATCCAGGCCCGCCGCCAGGCCAACCAGGAAATGCACACCGCGATCACCGCGCTGAACTGGCGCCCCTGGGTCGAGGAAGCCCTCGCGGCGCGCAACTCCAGCGCGTACACCTCTTTGCGCGCCATGCCCAAGCTGGGCCGCATGCCGTGCCTGGCCAACAATGAAGTGCGCTTGTTGATCAATGGCGAGGCCACGTTCAGCGCAATCTTCGAGGCCATTCGCAACGCCAGGACGGCGGTGCTGTTCCAGTTCTTCATCATTCATGACGACGAGCTTGGCCGCCAACTGCACGCGCTGTTGAAGGAAAAAGCGGCTGAAGGCATAGACATCCACGTGCTCTATGACCGCATCGGCAGCCACGCCCTGCCCCACCGATATGTGCAATCGCTGCGGGACGCCGGGGTGAAAGTCAAAGCGTTCGCCACCCGCGGCGGCTGGCTCAATCGCTTCCAGGTCAATTTCCGCAACCACCGCAAGATCGTGGTGGTGGACGGCATCACCGGGTTTGTCGGCGGGCATAACGTCGGCGATGAATACCTGGGCAAGAAACCACCGCTGGCGCCGTGGCGCGATACCCATGTGCAGGTGACCGGCCCGGTGGTGGCGTGTTTGCAAGAGTCGTTTGCCGAAGACTGGTTCTGGGCTGCACGCGAGCTGCCGCCGCTGATCCTGCCGGACGCCTACCCGGAAGACGGCGTGCTCTGCCAATTGCTCGCCAGCGGTCCCGCCGACCCGTATGAAACCTGCTCATTGTTTTTTGTCGAGGCCATTCATGCGGCGACCGAACGCGTATGGATCACCAGCCCGTACTTCATCCCCGACGAAGCGGTGTTCGCCGCCCTGCGCCTGGCAGTGCTGCGCGGGGTCGATGTACGCCTGTTGCTGCCCTCACGGCCCGACCATCGCATCGTCTACGCGGCATCAAGCCTTTACGCGATCGAAGCCGTGCGCGCCGGAGTACGGGTGTTCCGCTACACGCCGGGCTTCCTGCATCAGAAAGTCGTGCTGGTGGACAGCGAAATCAGCGCCATCGGCAGTGCGAACATGGACAACCGCTCGTTCCGGCTGAATTTCGAAGTGATGTTGCTGACGGTCGACGAAGCCTTCGCCCGGGAAGTGGAGCTGATGCTGCTGGACGACTTTGCCCTGGCCCATGAGGTCAGCCAGCAAGAGAGCCGCGAGACGCGCCGCCTGCAACAACTGGGCATGCGGGTCGCGCGGCTTATTTCACCGATTCTTTAACACACTGCGGTGAACCCTGTGGGAGGGGCTTGCCCCCTCCCACGCTTGGACCTTCATTTTTCGCAGAAACGGGGTTAGCGGTAGATATCTTCCCGCGTCCACGGCAGGTCATGGCTGCCATCGGCATGGGGTTTCACCGCCAGGATCTGGTGCAGGTTGATCCAGCCCCGGGCAAACGCATAGGCGCAACCGGCCAGGTACAGGCGCCAGATGCGTAGCGCCTGCTCCGGCACCATCTTCGCCGCCGCCTCCAGGTTGTCTTCCAGGCGCTCGCTCCAATGGTCCAGGGTACGCGCGTAGTGCAGGCGCAGGCTCTCGACGTCGACCACTTCCAGCCCGACTTCACTGATCTCGGCGGTCATCATCGCCAGGTGCGGCAGCTCACCGTTGGGGAACACATAACGCTCGATGAACTCCCCGGCGCCACGACCGACCGGGCGGCCATCGGTGTGCTTGGCGGTAATGCCGTGGTTCATCACCAGGCCGCCTTCGCGCACGGCGCCGAACAGGGTCTTGCAGTACTGCGCCAGGTTGGCGTGGCCGACGTGTTCGAACATGCCCACGCTCACCACTTTGTCAAAACGGCCGTCTTGCGGCAGGTCGCGGTAGTCGAGCAATTGCAGGTCCACCTGGTCTTCGAGGCCCTCGGCCTTCACCCGTTCCCGGGCCAGGGCCAACTGCTCCTTGCTCAGGGTGATACCAAACACCTTGACCCCGAACTCCCGCGCAGCAAACCGCGCCAACCCACCCCAACCACAACCTACGTCGAGCAAATACTCGCCCGGCTGCAGCCGCAGCTTGCGGCACAGATGGCGGAATTTGTCTTGTTGCGCCTGGTCGATGGATTCGCTGCCGGTTTCGAAATAACCGCAGGAGTACGCCATGTCCTGGTCCAGCCACAGCTGGTAGAACTCGTTGGACAGGTCGTAATGGTAGGAAATAGCCGCTGCGTCAGTGGCCTTGTCGTGGATCGAGCGCACCGGACGACTCCCCTCGTCGTCTTCGATCAGGGCGTGACTCAATTCGTCACACACCCGGATGACCTCGGAGATGGAGCCTTCCAGCTCCAATTTACCCTCGACGAAGGCTTCGCCCAATGAATCGAGCGTGGGATGGGTCAGTTTGTTAACAACCGTGGGGTCCTTCACCACGATGGTCACACTGGGCTCGGGGCCCAAGTTGAATTCATGGCCATCCCAGAGTCGAAGACGCAGCGGTAGCTGAAGATTCTGTAAGGCCGGTGGAAGTTGCGCGAGCATGAGTAGTCCCCCCTTGTTTCAGACGTCTGCTGTGAGGGTAGACCATCCGAAGACAAAGTAGGAGGCTATCGATTTGATAGCGGTCCTCTATGGGGCTCGGCGCTCGAGCAAACCATCCTGGACCCACTGTTTCAGCCACGTCACGGCTTGCAGTGGAGCACCCTCTGCATAAGTGACTGCCAGTTCCGCGCACAGTTCTGAAAAACTCCAGCCGGTGGTCACCATGCCTGCCAGGGCGCAGATTTCTGCAGGTTCCAGGCTGCGGTAGTGGCACACATTCTGGTGCCGCCATACCAGGCAGATCTGCACCGGGTCCAAGGCCTGGCTGTGGGGGAACTTCGACTCATCCTTGCTGGCTCGCCAGATCGCCACGGTATTGAAGCGGCAGAAGACCTGTTGCACGGAGGGCGCCAGCGTCACCTGCAGGCCCGGCCAGTCTTCAGGGGCCAGGCTTGCCATGTCGTGAAGGGTCAGCGGTTCGCCCTGCGGCGCGTCGAATGCCAGGGTAAACGCCCACTCCAACCGCGCCAGCTCCGCCAGCGGCACACCTTGCTCCGCCACCAGATACTCAAGGATAAACGTCGGGAAACGCTCGCCCAGCCAGCGCAGGCTGTAATGGGCCGAGGGGTAGCGCCGCACATAGGCTTCGGTCAGCGCGGCAAACTCGTCATCCCCCAGCCAATAGAGAATGGCGCTGAAGTCATGCCGCAAGACGTCCTGCAACCGCGAGATATATGCGTTGTGATAAATCGCCAGGCCCGTGTCCACATCCAGCGTCGGCCCGCCCAGCAGGGTCGCGGCGAAGCCACTGTTGGCGACAGGTGTTTCGGATAAAAGGTGCTGTTCGAAGGCCAGCTGCCAATCGGTCAGGCGCATAACGATCTCCTGGCCAACGCCATGGCGCCCAGTTCACGGGCTTTGCTGAGCTCGGTAAGCAACTCTTCGAAGGGTGGGAAATGGTCGTCCCGCTCCAGTAGCGTCGACACCGGCCCCAGGTGCTCCAGCGTCTGTTGATAGAGGTCCCACACCGGGTCACACACCGGATGGTCATGGGTATCGACCACGTAGTCGCCGTAGTCCATGTGCCCGGCCAGGTGCAGCTGGCGGATGCTCTGCGGCGGCAGGTTGCGGATAAACGTCCAGGCATCGAAGCCATGATTGCGCGAGCTGACGTACACATTGTTGACGTCCAGCAACAACTGGCACCCCGACAGGTGGGCCAGGGCGTTGAGGAATTCCCACTCGGTGAACTCATCGGCCTTGGAACGCACGTAACTGGAGACGTTTTCCAGCACCAGCGGGCGTTCCAATGTGTCCTGCACTTGGCGCACGCGGGCGGCTACGTGATAGAGGCTTTCTTCGGTGTAAGGCAACGGCAGCAGGTCGTGCAACTGGTGGGCGCTGCCGCGGCTCCAGCACAGATGATCGGACACCCACGCCGGCTGGATACGCTCGGCGAGCTGTCTGATCTGCTTAAGATAGTCGGTGTCGAGGGCATGGGGCCCGCCGATGGACAGGGACACCCCATGCATCACCAGCGGATAACGCTCGGCTATCGCGTCCAGGTAGTACAAGGCTTTACCGCCCTGGACCAGGTAATTCTCGGAGATCACTTCGAACCAATCCACAGCCGGCGATTGTTCAAGGATCTGTTCGTAGTATTCGTTGCGTAAACCCAGGCCGTAACCCAGGAAGGGAAGAGACATGGCCATTGCGGACTCCTGGAAAAGTGTCCGCAGCGGCTTGAAGGCTCGCTGCGGTTGCACTCGGCTTGCGATTACTCGCCGACCTTGCCGCCGGCGGCGTCGCAGGCGGCCTTGGTCATGGCCTTGAAACCGTGACCTTTGCAGACAGCCTGGCCTTTACAAGCGTTTTCAGCGGTCTTGCAATCGTTCATGCCTTTGCAGGAGGTGACGCCGTAGCAATGAACAGTAGCGTCGGCGGCCTGTGCCTGGGTAGCGACACCGGCGAACATGGTGGCGGCAGCGATAGCCAGGGCAGCACCGGAAACGGCATTTTTGATGTTCATTTTTTATATTCCTCAACGATCAGTAGGGGTGTCGGGCTGAACGGATTGTTCAGTCTCGACACACCACTAGAGTGAGGCCCCTCATCCGCGTTACAGGGGTGCGCAAAAATTTCTGAAATTATTCTTCAAGCTTCAAAAGGGGCTCCTGGAAGCGCAGCAAGCGCCCGGCATTACCCAGGACCAGCAAGGTGCTGAGGTTATGCAACACCGCAGCAATCATCGCCCCGGCAGCGCCCAACCAGCCAAACGCGGCGAATATAACGATCGCCAAGGTCCAGCCCAGACCGATGATCACGTTGACCTGCAACGTCTGCCGGCACTGACGACTCAAGCGCACGCACGTCCCCAGGCGCCGCAGGTCGCTGCCGATCAACACCACATCCGCCGATGCCAGGGCGATATCCGCCCCGCCCGCGCCCATGGCCACGCCGACCACACCGGCCTTGAGCGCCAGCGAATCATTGATGCCATCCCCCACGACCATCGGCCGGAAACCGCTGCCGATTTCACCCAGCACGCGGTTGAGCTTGTCTTCCGGCAGGGCCTGGGCTTGGACGTCACTGATGCCCACATCCAGCGCCAGGCTGTCGGCGACGCTCTGGCGGTCGCCGGTGAGCAACAGTTGACGACCGAGGCCAAGGTCGCGCAGCTCTTGCAGGGCCTGGCGGGCCTCCGGCTTGACGCTATCGGCCAGCAACAGCCAGGCCAGAAACTGACCGTCCAACGCCAGCCCGGCGATGGGCCCATCGTGGTTCGGCACCGGCGTGGTCGCGATGCCCAACTGCTCGAACAATTCCGGGCGGCCCAGAGCCGCTTCGCCCTGATCGGTCTGCGCCACCACGCCGAGGCCCTGGCGTTCGCGGATATCCGTCAGCGCCAGCCTGTGTTCCTGCGTCGCCAACCCCGCCAACGCCCGGCTGACCGGGTGGCTGCTGGCCGAACCCAGGCTCGCCGCCAGGTTCAACAACACCTGCCGGTCCGGCGCCGTGGTGTCGATGGCGTGCAGACGCAGAGCGCCATAGGTCAGGGTGCCGGTCTTGTCGACCACCAGGGAGGTCAGGTCCGCCAGTTCTTCGAGGAACGCCGAGCTGCGAATCAGAATCCCATGCCGTGCCGCCACGGCGATCCCGGCAATCGCCGTGGCCGGCGCCGACAGCACCAACGCACACGGACACGCCGCCACCAGCACGGCAAGCATCGCCTGGGCATCATTGGTCACAAACCAGGTCACCGCCGCCAGCAGCAGCACCAGCACCATATAGCTGCCGGCGTACCGCTCCAGCAACCGCGTGATCGGCGGCTTGGAACGCTCAGCGTTCTGCATCAGTGCGATGACTTTGCCCAGGGTGGACTCGTTACCGGTGCGGGTCACTTGCAGGCGCAGCAACCCATCGAGGTTGATCGCCCCACCAAACACCTGCACACCCACGCTGGCTTCCAACGGCACCGACTCACCGGTAATCGGCGCCGTGTCCAGGCTCGCCTGGCCTGACAGCACCACGCCATCCGCCGGCACCCGGTCGCCGGCACGCACCTCGACGATGTCACCGGTATTCAGCGTGCCATTGTCTACTTCCCGGATGCTGCCATCGGCCTGCACCAAACGCGCATGGCTGCGGGTCAGCTTGCCCAGGGCATGGATCGCCTCCTGGGAGCCGATCACGCTGCGCTCTTCCAGCACATGACCAAAAATCATGATGATCGGCAGCAACGCGGCGGTCAGCAGGTCACCCGTGGCCCAGGCGCCGAGCATGGCCAGGGCGATCAGTTGGTCGGTGATGCCATGCAGGCTGGGGAATCGCAGGCTGTACCACGCCGAACGCATCACCGGCACTGCCACCAACAGCGATGCGACACCCAGCAGCAACTGGCTCACACCGCTCTGGTCCGGCGCCAGCCAGCGCCACACCAGGCCCAGCGCCAGCAACCCCAGGGCCAACATAGCCAGGGTCAATTGCCGGGCAGCGCTGCGCTGTTCTGCAGAGGTCAGCATGGGTGCGCTCATTGTTCGGCTCCCTGGATGATCAAGCGAGCGTCGTCTTTCGGATCGACCGTGGTCACGGAACCAGCCTGGCCGAGAATCTTCGGCAGGCGCTCGCGGTACAGGCGCATCAGCAAGCCCGGGTCTTTCACCTGGGCCAGGCTGGCGACGGTGGCGGTCTGCGCCTGGGCATTGGCCAGGCGTTCACTGGCCTGGGCATGGGCGACTTGCACCAGGCGGTCGGCCTGCTGGGTCGCGGTCTGGGTGAGTTTCTCGGCGTCGGTGCGCGCATTGGCCACCGCCTTGTCGGCCTGCTGGCTGGCGGTGAGTACCGCATTGAAGGCATTCACCGCCGGGCCCGGCAGGCTCGACTGCACGTCGACGCGAGTCACTTCGATGCCCAACCCCAAACCTGTGGACGCTAGCTCCACGAGGCGCTTGTTGATGCCTTGCACCAGGTCGCCGCGCAGCCGTTCGCGACGTTCGGCGGCGCCGTTGTCGGTGCCGATCAGTTCGGGGCGAGCCACCAGGATCGTGTCCAGGTCACGTGCGGCGGCCAGGGCCACGGCGCTGCGGGTCACCAGTCGATCCAGGGCGGGCAGCACATGCTCACCCTGCAACACAAAGGCGTAAGGCTCGGTGACTTTGTAGAACACCCGCACATCCAGTTGCACCACGCCGGCATCGCCGGTCAGCAGGTACCCGGAGCCGGCCAGTGCATCACTCAGCGGCGTGGCGAAACTGGCTACGCGGTCGGCCTGGGTCGCCGCATCGGAGCGCAACAGGTTCTCCACCCGACGCTCGATCACCCGGTCAGCCGCCGGCAACAGCACCACCTGCTCGAACGGCTGCGGCCACGCCAGCAACAGCCCGGCATTCTGGATGCGGTCGAGGGCGCCGAAGTGCAGCACCACGGCACGGTTCTGCGGGTCGATCTGGCGCACATTGGAAAACGCCCAGGCCAGTGCCGCCAGCACCGTCACTGCGTACAGAGCCAGGAACGTCAGGCGCCCGGCCTGTATCCATGGGCTGTCCGGGCTCTCACGCTCGGTCATGGCTGGATGTCCTTCGGTCCGTCTACCAAGGCACGGAACGGCGCAGCGTCGGTGCGCAGGATGATCTTGGTGCCCGGCGTGACCACGGTGCCCAGGGTATCCAGCGAGCGCAGCAGGTTATACAGCTGTGGATTGCCGGCGTAGGCACGGCCGTAGATCTGCGCGGCTTCGACCCGGGATTGCGCTTCGATATCGGCGGCTTTCACCGTGGCATCGGCCTGCATGATGCGCGCATCACGCTCGGCGGCAGAGCGGATCTGCGCCGCCTCGCGCTTGCCCACGGCGGTGCGTTCGGTGGCGATGGTTTCCCGCTCGGCACGCATGCGGTCGACGGTGGCCGTCAGGGTGACCGACGGCAGCGTCAGCCGTTCGATACCGACCTGTACCACACGCACCCCGTAAGTATTGAGCAATTGTTGATCAATCTGCTGGCGCAGTTGTGCTTCGAAATCAGCGATGCGCACCTGGCTGGCGTCGGTGTTGATCAGGCTCGAAAGGTCGAAGCTGGCCGCCGTGGTTTCCAGCGCCGAGCCGACGAAGGTGCGGATCTGCCGCGCCGCTTCATCCGGCTGGTTCTGCACCGCACGCATGAAGCGCTGCACATTGTCCGCATCGCCCTGCACCTGCCACGCCACGTAGGCCTGCACGATGATGCGCAGGCCATCGCGGCTGCCCACATCCTGCAGACCGCTGGAGGTGGTGCGCAGGCGCAAATCCACCGGGATCGCCGCTTCGAACGGCGCTGGCCAACGCCAGCCCAGGCCGGGCTCCAATAGCACCCGCGCCGGGTTGCCGAACCGGGTAATCACCGTGGCCTCGCCGGACCGCACCTGCACCAGGCTGGCGGCTGCAACTGCAAACAGCACCAGCAACGCCGCCCAGGCCATGCGCCGCCAGGGGAATGGGCCGGCAGCGTGCTCGTCACCGTGATGATGATGGTGGTGATAGCCATGATGATGACCGTGATCGTGGGAATGAGCGCTCAACGGACCGACTCCTTATTGAACGGCTTTACGCGGCAGCGAAGGATCGGCCGGCAAGGTAAAAGAACGCAGATCGATCGTCGGCGCGCCATCGGCGCCCAGGCGGTGATCCAGGATAAGCAGCTTGGCGTGGGCCAGGCCCTGGCTGAGTAGACCGAGGTACTGTTCCAGCACGAACGCCTGCCCGGCGGTGGCATAGGCTTTTTGTTCAGCGGCAAAACGCAGGTCGGCCGCCTGGGCGCCAGCGTTCACTTCGCGGGCGCTGGCCGTGGCCTGGTCGCGGGCGGTACTGGCTTGCAACAAGGCCTGGTTGGTTTGCTCGCTGGCCGCGCCGCGCTCGCGGGAGATCAGCGCCTGGGCGCCGATCTGCGCGGCTTGCACGCCGTGGTAGGCGTTGGCGGCACCGGCCGGCGGGTGGATCGCCTCGACCACCGTGGCGAGGATTTCCACGCCACTGTCGAGCTTTTGCAGGTCGGCCTGCACGGCGCGGCCGATTTCGTCGGCCAGGCTGGTGCGTTGTTCGCCGAGCAATTCGTCGAGAGTGCGCGATGCGAAGTCATGTACGAGGATGCGGCTGGCGGTGCTGCGGATCAGGGTCGGCACGTCCGCGCTGTTATAGGTGGCGGCGAGCGCGGCCTGGTCGCTGAGGCCGATGCGGTAGACGAAACGCACGTCCATGTTGACGATCTGGAAGCCCTGCTTGTCGCCGCTGCTGCTGGCGATCACCTGGGACTTGTCGTTCACATGGCTGGCGTCCCACAAGCGGTTGGCGATCAGCGGCGCCGGGGCTTCGGCGGGCGTCAACGCCGGCGCGGCGGCGTCGCTGACACTGGTGGCCAGCTCGTGCACCACGCCGTTTTCGACGCTGATCACGCGGCCCAACGGCCAGGGCAGGCCGGCATGCAAACCGGGGCCGAATACCTGGATGGGTTTACCGAAGCGTTCATAAATCCCACGGCCTTGCAGCGGCACTTCATGCACGCCGGTCAGTGCCCAACCTACTGCCAGCACCACCAGCAGCACCGGCAGGAACGCCCGGCGCATGTAGGTAAACGCCCAGATCTGGCGCAGGTCGATGCCGAAGCGGTTATGCAATTCGTGCTGCAAGGCGAGCAAGGGTTGAGGCGGCCAGCGCAGCAGCCCGGCGATAAAACTGTGCGCCATCAGGCGGGGCTCAAGGCGGGGCTGGCGTGGGCTGAACAGCGACAACACGGCCCTCAGTACAAACTCCAGCGAGACCAGTGCCGGCAGCAGGCCGATCAACACCGCCAGGCGCAATGGCCAGATGGACTCGGCACCAGCGAACAGCAGGCAAATCGCACTGAGCACCAGGCACACAATCGCCACCCGACTCAACTGCGCGAGCTGCCCGGCTTCCGGCCATTGCGCGGCGGTTTCCTGGGCCAGGCGACGTTCAAATACCAGCAAGCCAAACGCCAGGGCCAACGCCAGCGCGGCGCCGATGCTGGCCGACTGGCCGACCGGAGCAGCGGGCAACCCCAGGTTCCAGAACTCGACAATACTGATCAACGCCAGCAACGCCCAGCCGCCAAGCCACAACACGGGCGTGCCGATCTGCGTGCCAAAACGCTGCATCAGCCGTGCATAGCGGCCGGGATCTTCAAGCGGCACTTCAGCCGCGGGTTGCTCCATCGCCTGGGCGCGCCAGTCCGCCACCCACCACGCCGATTGCAATCCGGCCACCAGCAGCAGCAACGCCGACGCACAGTTGATCAACACAACCGGCCAGATCGACAGCGGCGCAAACAGCGCGACAAACAGCGCCAGCACCCAACCGGCAACGGCCAGCACCGTCAGGCTGATACCAGCCTGGCGCAATCGACGGGCATGAAACGACCCTTGTTGAAAACGCGGAAGGCCTTCCACCGAAGCGCCGTCAGCTTCCAGATCCACTTGCATCCACTCAACGCTCACGTGTACATAATTCGTTACGATATAACACGGAGCGTGAAATTTTTGTTCGAAAAACATTGCTTTAAGCGGTACACCGTTCCCGTGTGGGAGGGGGCTTGTCCCCGACAGCGGTGTGTCATCCAACACCGGTATCAACTGGCCCACCGCCATCGGGGGCAAGCCCCCTCCCACATTTGATCTACCGCATCGTCAAGATCGTGATTAACCCCCCATAAACGCGAGCCATCACTAGTGCCGGCAACGAATTATCGTCACACTCCAGAACAGTTTTTCGCGGGCTCATCGGACAAGGAAGCGTCACCCCCCATGATTTCGATCTATCAGCTCAAGCCGCGTTTTCAAAACCTGATGCGTCCACTGGTGCAGCGCCTCTACGACAACGGCACCACCGCCAATCAGATCACCGTTTTGGCCGGCGTGATTTCGCTGCTGGTCGGCCTGCTGATCGCCAGCTTCGCCACCCACCTGTGGCTGTTCGCGCTGATCCCGCTGTGGATGATCCTGCGCATGGCGCTCAACGCCATCGACGGCATGCTCGCCAGGGAATTCGGCCAGCAATCGCGCCTGGGCGCCTACCTGAATGAGCTGTGCGACGTAATCGCCGACAGCGCGCTGATCCTGCCATTCGCACTGATCCCAGGTGTGAGCCTGGTGCCGGTGCTGCTGGTGGCGCTGCTGGCGGTGTTCAGCGAGTACGCCGGTGTGCTCGGTCCGATGGTCGGTGCTTCGCGCCGCTATGACGGGCCGATGGGCAAGAGTGATCGTGCCTTTGTGCTCGGCGTACTGGCCACCGGCGTGGCGCTGGGCTGGCTGGGCGTCGGCTGGGTCGACGCGGTGATGTGGCTGGTGGCCGCCCTGCTCGCCTACACCCTGGTCAACCGGGTGCGCCAGGGCCTTAAAGAACAACAAGAAACCTCACCGATTGCATAAGGATTTTTGCGATGCGCGAACAGCAAGAGCACACCTTCAGTACCCATGATGGCGTCGAGCTTTTTTATCGCCACTGGCCGGCCACGGAAACCACCGGTCAGCGCCAGGCCATCGTGCTGTTCCATCGCGGCCACGAGCATTCCGGGCGTATCGCCCACCTGGTGGATGAGCTGAACCTGCCGCAATTCGACTTCTTCGCCTGGGACGCCCGCGGCCACGGCCAATCCCCCGGCGAGCGCGGCGACAGCCCCAGCTTCGCCACCAGCGCCCGCGATGTGCAGACCTTCTGCGACCACATCGGCGCCACTTACGCCATCGAGGAAGAAAATTTTGCCGTCGTCGCGCAAAGTGTCGGCGCGGTGATTGCCGCGACCTGGGTGCATGATTACGCACCGAAAATCCGCGCGCTGGTGCTTGCCTCCCCGGCGTTCAAGGTCAAGCTCTACGTGCCCTTCGCCCGGCCGGGCCTGGCGTTGATGCGCAAGTTTCGCGGCAACTTTTTCGTCAACAGCTACGTGAAGGCCAGGTTCCTCAGCCATGACCCGGAACGCGTGGCGTCCTACGACAGCGACCCACTGATCACCAAGGCCATTTCGGTCAATGTGCTGCTGGGCCTGTACGAAGCCGCCGACCGGGTCGTAGCCGATGCCCAGGCGATCCAGGTGCCGACCCAGTTGCTGGTCTCCGGCTCCGACTTTGTGGTGCACCGCAAGCCCCAGCAACAGTTCTTCGACCGCCTGGGCAGCCTGAAAAAAGAGCTGCACATTCTCCCCGGTTTCTTCCACGACACCCTCGGCGAACGTGATCGCGCCACGGCTTTGAGCAGCGCCCGGCGCTTCATCCTGCAGAACTTCGAACACCCGCTGGATCGCGCTTCGCTGCTGGACGCCGACAAACTCGGCGCCACCTGCGCCGAATCCGAAGCCCTGGCCGCACCGCTGCCGCGCAACTCCCTGCGCGACCTGTACTGGCGCATGACCCGCGCCAGCATGGGCCTGGGCAAGAACCTGTCGGACGGGGTGAAACTGGGCTTCGATACCGGTTTCGACTCCGGCAGCACTCTGGACTACGTGTACCGCAACACGCCTACCGGCAAAGGCGGGCTGGGGCGGATGATCGACACCAATTACCTCAACTCCATCGGCTGGCGTGGTATTCGCCAGCGCAAGCTGAATGTGGAGGAACTGCTGCGCCTGGCCATGGCCAAGTTGCGCGGTGAAGATCGGGAAGTGCGCATCGTGGATATCGCCGCCGGCCACGGTCGCTACATCCTGGAAGCCTTGCAGGGCGTGTCGCCGCTGCCGGAATCGATCCTGCTGCGCGACTACAGCGACATCAACGTGCGCGACGGTGGCGCGTTGATTCGCGAGAAGGGTTTGGGGGATATCGCGCAGTTCGTCAAAGGTGATGCGTTTGATAGCCTGGACCTGGCGGCACTCGACCCCAAGCCGACCCTGGCGGTGGTGTCCGGGCTGTATGAATTGTTTGCCGATAACGGCATGGTCGGCGGTTCGCTGGCCGGGCTGGCCGAAGCGGTGGAGCCCGGCGGTTACCTGGTCTACACCGGCCAACCGTGGCACCCGCAGTTGGAATTGATCGCCCGTGCCCTGACCAGCCACCGCCAGGGCCAGGCCTGGGTGATGCGCCGGCGCAGCCAGGCGGAAATAGATCAACTGGTGGAGGCGGCCGGTTTCCGCAAAATCACCCAGCGTGTGGATGAGTGGGGCATTTTCACCGTGTCCCTGGCACAGAAGATCTGAACATGCGCGAACCCGGTTTATTGAAACCCGCGGTGCTGTGGCTGCTGCTATTGGCGCCGCTGTTCTTCAGCACCTACGGCTTTGCCACCTGGGTCACCAGCCAGCGCAGCGACGTCGGCACGCTGGTGTTCGGCTGGGAAACCCATATGCCGTTCTGGGCATGGACGATCGTGCCTTACTGGTCCATCGACCTGCTATATGGGTTTTCGTTGTTGTTGCCCAACACCCGGCATGAGCTGAAGCAACATGCACTGCGCTTGCTGAGTGCCCAGGTGATTGCCGTGAGCTGCTTCCTGCTCTGGCCGTTGCGCTTTACCTTCGAACGGCCGGAACTGGATGGTGTGTTTGGCTGGCTGTTTGCGGTGTTGGCCGGGTTCGACAAACCGTTCAATCAGGCGCCCTCGCTGCACATCGCGCTGCTGGTGATCCTGTGGGTCATGTACCAGCGCCACACCCAAGGCGTATGGCGTTGGCTGGTACATGGCTGGTTCGCGTTGATCGGTATTTCGGTGCTGACCACTTATCAACACCACTTTATCGACTTACCCACAGGCGCCCTCGCCGGGTGGATTTGTGTGTGGCTGTGGCCGGTGGAACATCCGAGCCCGTTGTTGAGTGCACGGCTGACGCGAGATCCCAAGCGCTGGCGGTTGGGCGTGCGCTATGGGCTTGGCGCGGTACTGTTGGCGATTCCAGCGTTTGTACTGGGCGGTTGGTGGCTGTGGCTACTGTGGCCGGCGGTTTCCCTCGCCTTGATCAAGGCCAATTACTTGGTGCTGGGGGCTTCGGGCTTCCAGAAACGCACTGACGGCCAACAGACGCCCGCCGCACGCTGGCTATATGCACCCTATCTGGCCGCCGCCTGGATCAACTCGCGCCTGTGGACACGCAAGCATCCACAGCCCGACCTGATTGTGGATAACGTCTGGCTCGGGCGTATTCCTACCACAAGCGAGCAAGTGCCCTTCAAGGCCATCGTCGACCTGTGTGCCGAATTACCGATTAATCCACAGGGGCGGGCCTATCAATCCATCCCGGTACTCGACCTGATCGCGCCCACGCCTGCCGAATGCCTGCAAGCCGCCCAAGCCATCGAACGTCTGCGCGCCAGCGGCCCCTTGCTGGTGTGCTGCGCCCTCGGCTACTCGCGCAGCGCTACCGCCGTCGCCGCCTGGTTGCTGCACACCCGGCGCGCCGCGACGGTAGAGCAAGCGCTGTCTATCATTCGTACAGCACGGACCGATGTGGTCCTGCGCCCCGCACACCGAGAAGCGTTGGAGGGATTGCCCCATGCCCGCTGATATGGAACTGCAGGTGGTCGCCAGCCTGCTGCGTCGTGGCCGTTCGCTGGATCAGTTATCCACAGGCCTGACGCTGGCCGGTGTGCTGTTCGGCATGGCGCAGTTGTTGATGGCGAGTATTTCGATCATCTGCCTGCTGCTCAGCCTGTGGATGATTATCCTCGGGCTGCTGCAAAAGTACTGGGCGCTGCGCGTGGCGTTCGACGCCGACCTGTTCGCCCTGCTGGCTCGCGACATCGAGCGCACGCCGGACCTCGACCAGGCCCTGGTGACGCTCGGCCTGCAATCGGCCAAGCGCATTGGCCGGCCCTGGGCTGAACGCCGTCGCGGCGCGCTTAAACTGTTGCGCAAACAAGCCTGGCTGCTCGGCGCGCAAGCGCTGCTGACCCTGGGCGTGATCCTCGCCAGCCCTTGGCTGCCTTTCGCCGGATAAGGAATCCCCATGTTCGAACCCGTGGTCGCCACGCTGATTACCTCCATGGCCCGCACCGTCACCGGCGCCCGCAGCCTGTGGCTTGGGTGCGCGCCGGTGCCGGTGCAACGCATCTACTTCGCCAACCACAGCAGCCACGGCGACTTTGTATTGCTCTGGGCGTCATTGCCGCAAAACCTGCGTAAATTCACGCGCCCGGTGGCCGGCAGTGATTACTGGAACAAAAGCGCCCTGCGCCGCTACATCATCAACCGGGTGTTCAACGGCGTGTTGATCGACCGCGAACGCAAGGACCCTGTGGATAACCCTCTACAGCCGATGCTCGACGCCCTGGAAGGCGGCGACTCGCTGATCATCTTCCCGGAAGGCACGCGCAACCTCGAAGACGGCCTGCTGCCGTTCAAAAGCGGCCTTTATCACCTGGCGAAAAGTTACCCACAGGCCGAGTTGATCCCCGTGTGGATCGCCAACCTCAACCGCGTCATGCCCAAGGGCCGCGTGCTGCCGCTGCCTTTGTTATGCACCACCAGTTTCGGCGCCCCGCTGCAATTGGAAGACGGCGAAGACAAAGCCGCCTTCCTGGCCCGTACCCGCGATGCTCTGCTCGCCCTTGCTCCGGAGCACGTCTGACATGGATAGCCAAACCCTGATGTTGTTCGGCGGTATCGGCGCGATTCTGGTGCTGGCCTCGCTGATCGGCCTGATCCTCAAACTGCGCACCCGTGGTACGCCCAACGCGGTGATCGACAACCTCAACGCCCGCATCAACGCCTGGTGGGTGATGGTGGTGGTCATCGGCATCGCCTTCTGGCTCGGCACCGGCGCGGTGATCTTGCTGTTCTACGCCGTCTCGTTCTACGCCCTGCGCGAATTCCTCACCCTCACCCCCACCCGCCGCAGCGACTATCCCGCGCTGGTCGCCGCGTTCTACCTGGCGCTGCCGCTGCAATACCTGCTGATCTATTCGGACTGGTACGGGCTGTTCTCGATTTTCATCCCGGTGTACGTGTTCCTGCTGCTGCCGATCCTCGCCTCCCTGGGTGGCGACAGCACGCACTTCCTCGAACGTGCCTCGAAAGTGCAATGGGGCCTGATGATCGCAGTGTTCTGCGTATCCTTCGTGCCCGCCCTGCTCACCCTCGACATCCCTGGCTACGAAGGCCGCAACCTGTTGCTGATTGCCTACCTGGTGATCGTGGTGCAACTGTCGGACGTGCTGCAGTACGTATGTGGGAAGTTGTTCGGGAAGCACAAGATCGCCCCCAACCTGTCGCCCTCCAAAACCGTCGAAGGCTTCGTCGGCGGGATTCTCCTGTCATCCCTGATCGGCGCAGCCCTGTGGTGGACCACGCCGTTCAACCCGTGGCAGTCGTTCCTGATTGCGCTGCTGATCAACCTGCTCGGCTTTGCCGGCGGCATCGTGATGTCGGCGATCAAGCGCGACCGGGGCGTGAAGGACTGGGGGCATATGATCGAAGGGCACGGCGGGATGCTGGATCGGTTGGATTCGGTGTGCTTTGCGGCGCCGATCTTCTTTCATCTTGTGCGCTACTGGTGGACCTGAGGTCCGCTCTAAAGCCAGATAACGATCTGGCAGGTGGTGAGCGGGCTTGCCCCGCGTTGGGCTGCGCAGCAGCCCCATGACAAACCGCGCCTCGGCGGCGCGGCGTATCAGTTGTGAGGTGCGCCTCACTTTTGTGCAACACGCCTGGCGGGACGGTGTATCGGCGTCATCTTTTGTATCAAAGACGCGTGTAAGATACGCCGCACTTAGCCAGGGATGCTCACCATGTTCGATTCGTTCAAAGCGATCAGCCGCCGTATTCTCGGTGCGTTATTGACTGTGGTGGGGGCCATCTTTGGCCAGTGGCATCCGCCGGTCTGGCTGCGTGCCGTGGGCCGTGGGCTGGCTAACCTGGGCAGCCAAGCCCGCGCTTATCCACGTCAAACCGGTGCCGGCGTAGTAGGCCTGGCGTTGCTGGCGGCCGCTGGTTTCTATGGGTGGCACTGGTATTCCAACCTGCCGCAACCACATACCGCGAGCTATTCGCTGCACAAACCGAACCTCACCGACTACACCCAGCCCACGCCGGTTGTGGATAACTTGCAGGTGCGCTTCGGCGAATCCGTGGCCCCGCTGGCGGCCATCGGCAAGCCGGTCACTGAGGGTATCACCCTGAAACCTGCAGTCGCAGGCACCTGGCGCTGGGCGGACGACCGCACCCTGTTGTTCGTCCCGGAAAACGACTGGCCCATCGACGCCCATTACACCCTCGACCTGGCGAAGAAAAACCTGCTGGCCGATGGCGTATTGCTGGACCAATACAGCACGCAGTTTTCCACCCAACCGTTCCGCGCCACCCTGGCGCAAAACGAGCTGTATCAGGACCCGTCCAACCCGACGCTGAAACAGCTGGTGGCGACCTTCCATTTTTCCCACCCGGTGGATGAAGACACCCTACGCAAGCGGGTGAGCGTGACCCTCGGCAAAGGCATGGCCTACCGCGACGCCCAGTTGCCCAACCGCCCGGAAATTACCTTCGACGAGAAGAAACTCAACGCCTACGTACGCTCCGCCGCCCTGGCCACGCCACTGGAAAGCACGCCAGTCAGCGCCCGGCTCGACGAAGGCATCAAGGCCCGCGACGGCGGCAACACCAGCACTGCGCCGCTGGTGGCGGAAGTCACCGTGCCCGGTCGCTATCGCCTGACCTTCACCGGGGCCGAAGTCAGCTTTGTCGACAACCAACGTGGTGAGCCGGAGCCCGTGCTGATGTTCAGCAGTTCCAGCGCCGTGGCCGATGAGACCATCGCTGGCAAGGTACAGGCCTGGCTCCTGCCGGAAAAAGCCCAGGACGACACGCGCCCCTATAGCAGCAACGACATCGATGACGCCCTGCTCGCCCGCAGCACCAAGGTCAACCTGACCCACGTGCCCAGCGTCGAGCCGCTGAACACCCTGCACGCCTTCAAATTCAAGGCCCCGGCCGGTCGCGCCCTGTATGTGCGAGTGCCCGCCAACCTGGAAGCCATCGGCGGCTACCTGGCAAAAAATCCTACGGCGTCGCTGATCAGCATGCCGGCGTATCCGCGTACCTTGCAGTTCCTGTCCGACGGCGCCTTGCTCAGCCTCAACGGCGAAAAACGCCTGGGCTTCATGGCCCGTGGCGTGCCCGGCGCCCATGTGGAAATCGCCCGCCTGCTGCCCAACCAATTGCAACACCTGGTGGACCAGAGCAGCGGCAGCTTTGCCCGGCCGAATTTCGGCAATGAGTATTTCGATCGCATGGTCGAGCGTCAGGCGTTGGATATCCCGCTGTCCTCCAATGACCCGGCGAAAACCGTCTACGACAATGTCGACCTCAGCCACTACCTCACCGCCAACGGCGGTCGGCGCGGCATTTTCGTGCTCAAGCTCAGCCCCCAGGACGACCCGGCCACGCGCACATTCGAGTACGAGCACAGCAGCACCAGCGACCTGCGTTTCATCGTGGTGACAGACCTGGGCATCATCGCCAAGCGTTCCAGTGATGGCAGCCATGACGTGTACGTGCAATCCATCGGCAATGGTTCACCAGTGTCCGACGCGCAAGTCGACATCATCGGGCGTAACGGTTTGCCGGTGAGCAGCGGCCGCACCGACGCCGAAGGCCACGCGCACTTCGCCAAGCTGGATGAACTGCGTCGTGAGAAAACGCCATTGATGTATGTGGTCACCCGCGGCAATGACCAGTCGTTCCTGCCGATCGCCCGCCAGTCCCAGCAGTTGGATTTGTCGCGTTTCGACGTAGGCGGCCTGGAAGAAGACGGTGCGAGTGATCGTCTCAGCGCCTACCTGTTTACTGACCGCGGCCTGTACCGGCCCGGTGAAACCGCGCACCTGGGCATGATCGTGCGCAGTGGCAACTGGAAGGGCATGCTGCAAGGCCTGCCGGTGGAGCTGCAAATCACCGACCCGCGTGGGCTGGAGGTGATTCGCCAGCCGTTGAAACTGTCCGCCAGCGGCTTTGAAACCTTTGATTTCCCCAGCAGCGAAGTCGCCCCCGCCGGGGAGTACACCGCGACCTTGCAGTTGATCGGCCAGAAGCAGACGCGCACCGACCTGGGCAGCGTGAACTTCAAGGTCCGCGACTTCGAGCCGGACCGCATGAAAGTCAGCCTGAGCCTGCATGACACGCCGGTGCAGGGCTGGATTGCACCGGACCAAGTGGTGGCCAAGGTCACCGCCATGCACCTGTTCGGCGCTCCGGCTGCGGGCCGTCGTGTCACCGCGAAGATGTCCCTGAGCCCGACGCTCGCGGCGTTTGATCGCTACCCGGACTACCGTTTCCGCCTTAACGATTCCCTGGAAGACGCCACGACCGAAGATCTGGCCGAAACCACCGTCGACGACAACGGCCAGGCCGTGATCGACCTCAACCTGCAACGCTTTGCCAACAGCACCTATCGCTTGCAGGTGATGACCCAAGTGTTCGAGGCCGAAGGCGGTCGCAACGTGGCGGCGCAAAGTGCCTTGCTGGTGTCGTCCGCGCCCTACCTGGTGGGTGTGAAAAGTCAGGATTCGCTGTCTTACGTCGCCAAGGATGCACCGCGCCAGGTGCAATGGCTGGCCGTCGCGCCGGACCTGACACCACTGGCGGTGGACGGCCTGACCAGCGAAGTGGTCGAGCACCGTTACGTGTCGGTGCTGGTGAAACAGTCCAACGGCACCTACAAGTACGAGTCACGCATCAAGAACATCAGCCAGCCGGCGTCACCGTTGGTGATGACGAAAGAAGGCGCCAAGCAGACGCTTAACACGTCGACACCGGGCGATTTCACCCTGCAGTTGAAGGACGCCAACGGCAACCTGCTCAACCAGATCGACTACAGCGTGGCCGGGCGTGGCAACACCTCGCGCTCCCTGGAACGCAATGCCGAGCTGCAACTGCGCCTGGATAAACGCAGCTATGCCACCGGTGATGAAATCGCCATCAGCATCCGTGCCCCGTACACCGGCGCCGGCTTGATCACTATCGAACGGGACAAGGTCTACACCCAGCAGTGGTTCAAGGCCGACAGCACCAACAGCGTGCAACATATCCGTGTTCCCGCAGGGCTTGAGGGCAATGCCTACGTGAACGTGCAGTTTGTGCGCGACATGGGCTCGGCCGAGGTGTACATGAGCCCGCTGTCCTACGGCGTGGTGCCGTTCAGCATCAACCTGGATGCGCGGCGCATGGCCTTGAAGGTGGAGGGTCCGGCGAAGATCGAGCCGGGGCAGACGCTGGATATCAAGGTCAACGCTGATCGCCCGGGCCGCGCCGTGGTATACGCCGTCGATGAAGGCATCCTGCAAGTAGCGCGCTATCAGACACCGGATCCGCTGGGCTTCTTCTTCCAGAAGCGTGCGCTGGAAGTCGGCACCAGCCAGATCCTTGACCTGATCCTGCCGGAATTCAGCCGCCTGCTCAGTGGGGCGGCGCCCGGTGGCGATACGGAGGGCGCCCTGGCCAATCACCTCAACCCGTTCAAGCGTAAACACCAGCCGCCGGTGGCCTGGTGGTCCGGGCTGGTGGACTTGCCGGCCGGCGAAACCGTGCTGCATTACCAGGTGCCGGACAGCTTCAACGGCAAGCTGCACCTGTTTGCGGTGGCCGTGGACAGCGACAGCGTGGGTGTGAGCGAAGCCAGCACCGACGTACGCGGGCCGATCGTGATCACACCGAACGTGCCGGCCTTTGTGGCGCCGGGGGATGTGTTCAACGTCAGCGCCGGGGTGTTCAGCAACCTCGACGCAGCGGCGAACGTGAAGTTTGAAGTGCAGACCAGTGACGGTCTGGTGGTGCAAGGCGATAAGGGCAGCACACTGTCCCTGCAACCGCGCAAGGAAGGCACGGCCGAGTTCAAGATCAAGGTCGGCGACACCCTTGGTTCGGCGGATTTGCGCTTTGTCGCGGTGTTGCCGGATGGCAAGCGCATCCAGGTCGCCGAAACCACCTCGATCCGCCCGCTGAGCGAACATCGCGTCGCCCTGAGCCTGGGTCGCTTCGACAGCGCCAGCAAAGAGCTGAAACCGACCCGCGAACTGTTCAGCCAACTGCGCGATGTGCAACTGGGCGTGGCCGCCTCGCCGCTGGTGTGGGCAAACGGCCTCAAGCATTACCTGGACGACTACGGCTACGCCTGCACCGAGCAACTGGTGTCCAAGGCCATGCCGGCATTGATCTGGGGCGGCAACGCCCCGGAAGCCGAGCAAGCGTTCGGCAGTGCAGTACGCATGCTGCGCCAGCGTCAGAACCAGGCCGGTGGCTTTGGCTTGTGGGCGGCCAACCCGGATGTGGCGCCCTACGCCAGCCTCTACGCCACCGACTTTCTGATCGAAGCCAAGGAGCGCGGGCTGCCAGTGCCGGAAGACCTGCTGGTGCGCTCGAATGCGTACCTGACCGATCTGGCCAATGGTCCCAGCGAAGGCCTGTCGGAATTGCGCAACCGCGCCTACGCCAGTTACCTGCTGAGCCGTCAGGGGGTTCTGGTGAGTGGTGCACTGAGCGATATCCGCGAGCGCTACGAAAGCTACTTCAAGGACACCTGGCAGAACGACCTGGGCGCCGCTTACCTGGCAGCCAGCTACAAGCTGCTCAAGCAGGATCGCCAGGCCGATACCCTGTTCCGCAAGGTGCCATGGCGCGCCCTTGTGGATAAGTGGGACAGCGACGGCCTGTATTACGACCCGCTGGTGCACGACGCCGAACACCTGCATCTATTGGCACGACACTTCCCGGAGCTGATGGACGATGTGCCTACAGCGCTGTTGGATAAACTCGGCAAACGTCTCAACGAACAGCGCTATAACTCGCTGTCGGCGGCCCTGTTGCTGCGTGCCCTGGACAACTACGGCCAGCGTGCGCAAAGCGACATGACCCTCAAGGCCACCGCCTGGCTGGGTGACAAGCAACAGCAATTGCTGGAGATGGCCGGCCAGCCGCCGCGCGCCGCCGTGCCGGGCAACACGCAAAAGCTGGTGATGGAAAAATCCGACGGCCCGACCGCGTTCTACATGCTCAGCGAAGCCGGTTTCGACAAGGGCGCCAAGCTCAAGCCGATCAACAATGGCCTGGACATCATCCACGAATACCTCGACCTCAAGGGCGAGCCCGTGAGCAAGGTTGCGGTGGGTGATGAGTTCCTGGTGCGCCTGCGCCTGCGCGCTACCGACCGCGATCAGGTACAGCAAGTGGCCGTGGTCGACCTGCTGCCGGGTGGCGTCGAGCCTGTGTATAACTTGCCGCCGGAGCCGGAAGCCGCCAGCACGGAGGAAAACGAGGGCGAAGAGTCCGAGTACGTGGAAGCAGACAGCCAGGAAGAGCAGAGCTGGCAAGCCCCCATCGGCGAAACCGAGCTGAGCAACTGGCAGCCGGACTACGTGGATGTGCGTGATGATCGCGTGGTGTTGTACGGTACCGCGCTGCGTGATGTCGGCACGTTCGTCTACCGTGTACGCGCCACCAACGCCGGCACCTTCAACACGCCACCGGCCTACGCCGAAGGCATGTACGAGACCACCCTGCAAGGGCGCGGCAAAGTAGGCCAGCTTGAAATTACCAAGCCTTAAGCGCCTGGCGCCGCCGCTGCTCGTAGCGGCGGCGGTGCTGGTGGGCCTGCGGCTCTGGCCCCATGCCCCGCTGGCACAGGCTGTCAGCTCATCGCGGGTAGTGTTGGCCGACGATGGTTCACTGCTGCGCATGACGCTGGCGGATGACGGTCAATACCGCCTGTGGCTACCGCTGGAGCGGATCTCTCCTTCGCTGGTCCAAGCCTTGCTGCTCAAGGAAGACCGCAATTTCTACTGGCATCCGGGGATCAATCCCCCGGCGTTGCTGCGGGCGGCCATGGCCACCTACAGCGGTGGCCAGCGCCAGGGCGGCTCGACCTTGAGCATGCAACTGGCCCGGCGCCTGTGGGACCTGAACACCCGCCAGGTGCCGGGCAAGTTGCAGCAGATGGCGCTGGCGCTGTGGCTGGAGGCACGCTACAGCAAGCACGATATCCTTGAGGCCTACCTGAACCTGGCGCCCATGGGCGGCAATATCGAAGGGGCTGAAGCCGCAAGCCGTATCTACTTCGGCAAGTCGGCGACGCAGCTGTCGCTGTCCGAAGCGCTGGCGCTGGCGGTGATTCCGCAACAGCCGGGGCGGCGGGCGCGCTTCGGGCCCTCACTGCAAGATGCGCGACTGCGCTTGATGGCGGACTGGCGCCAGACTTATCCACAGGACCCGCGCAACGGCAGCCTGCTCGATTTGCCTTTGGAAGCGCGCAACCGCCAGCAGATCCCGTTCCTCGCCCCGCACCTGAGTGAACAGCTGCTGGCTTCCCAAGCCGGCAATGAATTGAACAGCACCCTCAACCTGCCGTTGCAGCAACTGCTCGAACGCCTGATCACCGGGTTTATCGCCGAGCGGCGCAGCACAGGGGTGGAAAACGCCACGGCGATCCTGATCGACAGCCGTGACCAGAGCGTCAAGGCACTGGTGGGCTCGGCGGATTACTTATCCACAAACCTGCACGGTCAGGTGAATGGCGTGCTGTCGCGACGCTCGCCGGGGTCGACGCTCAAACCCTTTCTATACGGGCTGGCGCTGGACCAGGGGGTCATCCACCCCATGAGCATCCTTAAAGACTTGCCCAGTAACTTCGGCTACTTCCAACCGGAAAACTTCGACGGCAGTTTTGTCGGCCCGCTGACAGCGCGAGATGCGTTGATCCGCAGTCGGAACATCCCGGCGGTGTGGCTCGCCAGCCAAGTGAAGTCCCCGTCTCTATACGGATTGCTGCAACGCGCCGGCATCAAAGGCCTGCGCGACGAGAGCCACTACGGCCTGGCCCTGGCCCTCGGTGGCGGCGAGATGACCCCGGAAGAACTGGCGCGGTTGTATGTGATGCTGGCCGGTGACGGGCACCTGCGCCCGTTGCGCTATTTGCAGGAACAGCCGCAATCCACCGGCGCGCCGTTGCTCACGCCCCAGGCCGCGTTCATGGTGCGCGACATGCTGCGTCGCAACCCACGCCCGGATGGCCTGCCCGGCCGCCACTGGCGCACCGCCTGGAAGACCGGCACCTCCTGGGGCTTTCACGATGCCTGGAGCGCGGGGCTGGTCGGCCCTTACGTGCTGGTGGTGTGGGTGGGTAACTTCGATGGCCACCCGAACCCGGCGTTTATCGGTGCCAAGACCGCTGCGCCGCTGTTCTTCCGCATCGCCGACGCCCTGCCCCTGGCCTTGCCCAACACCGTCATCAAGCCTGACAAACCGCCCGCCGGGCTGGTGCGCATCGACGTCTGCGCCGCGTCCGGCGAGCTGCCCAACCGTTGGTGCCCGCAAACCCGCAAGACCTGGTACATCCCCGGCGTCTCGCCGATTCGCGTGTCGAACCTGCACCGCCCGGTGCTGATCGACACCCGCACCGGCAAGGCCGCCTGCCCGCCGTTCGATCCGCAGTACACCCGCGAAGAAGTCTTCGAATTCTGGCCCAGCGACGTGCAACGCCTGTACCGCGCCGCCGGCCTGCCCCGGCGCACGCCGCCCAGTGTGATGAAAAACTGCCAGCCCAACCGCCTGAGTGACCAGAGTGAAGCGCCGCAGATCCGCTCGCCACTGACCCAGGTGAGCTACCAGTTGCGCTTGTCTCAACCCCAGGAAAGCATCCCGCTGAATGCCAATGCGGCCAGCGATGCGGCGACGCTGTATTGGTTTGCTGATCAAACCTTGATCGGCCAGGGTTCGCCGCAGACCACGCTGAACTGGCGGCCGGGCAAGTCGGGGGAGTATCGGTTGCGGGTCAGTGATGATCAGGGGCGCAGTGCGAGCCGGGGGTTGAAGGTGGAGTTTGTACCTTAGGGGGACTGCCGCACTTAACGTAGTTTGATTCCCCTCTTCCCCGAGTTGATGCTGGAGACCCTATCGGGCCTCCAGGGTGTGGCGGGTTACTCCACCGTCACCGACTTCGCCAGGTTACGCGGCTGGTCCACGTCGGTGCCTTTAAGCACGGCCACGTAGTACGACAGCAATTGCAGCGGGATGGTGTAGAGAATCGGCGACAGGGTGTCGTGGATGTGCGGCATGTTGATGACATGGGTGCCTTCACCGTTGGTCATGCCGGCCTTTTCGTCGGCGAACACCACCAGTTGGCCGCCACGAGCGCGGACTTCCTGCAGGTTGGACTTGAGCTTCTCCAGCAGTTCGTTGTTCGGCGCCACGGTGACCACGGGCATGTCGTCATCCACCAGGGCCAATGGACCATGCTTGAGCTCACCGGCCGGGTAGGCTTCGGCGTGGATGTACGAGATTTCCTTGAGCTTGAGCGAGCCTTCCATCGCCACCGGGTATTGCGCGCCACGGCCGAGGAACAGGGTGTGGTTCTTGTCGGCGAACAGCTCGGCGACTTTTTCCACGGTGCTGTCCATGGCCAGGGCTTCACCCAGGCGGGTTGGCAGGCGGCGCAGTTCTTCGACCAGGGTGGATTCGACGCCTTCGGCGAGGGTGCCGCGAACCTGGCCCAGGGACAGGGTCAGCAACAGCAGGCCAACCAGCTGGGTGGTGAAGGCTTTGGTGGACGCCACGCCGATCTCACGACCGGCCTGGGTCAGCAGGGTCAGGTCGGATTCACGCACCAGCGAGCTGATGCTGACGTTGCAGATGGCCAGGCTGGCGAGGAAGCCCAGCTCTTTGGCATTGCGCAGCGCGGCCAGGGTGTCGGCGGTTTCACCGGACTGGGAGATGGTCACGAACAGGGTGTCAGGCTGCACCACCACTTTGCGGTAGCGGAACTCGCTGGCAACTTCCACTTGGCACGGGATGCCGGCCAGTTCTTCGAGCCAGTAACGGGCAACCATACCGGCGTGGTAGCTGGTGCCGCAGGCGACGATTTGCACGTTGCGCACTTTGGCGAACAGCTCGGCAGCTTGTGGGCCGAAGGCATTGACCAATACCTGGTGCTGGCTCAGGCGACCTTCGAGGGTGCGTTGCACCACTGCGGGTTGCTCGTGGATTTCCTTGAGCATGAAGTGGCGGTACTCGCCCTTGTCGGCCGCTTCGGCACCGTCGCGGTATTGCACGGCTTCGCGCTCGACGGACTGACCGTTGACGTCCCAGATCTGCACGCTTTCACGGCGGATATCAGCAATATCACCTTCTTCCAGGTACATGAAGCGGTCGGTGACCTGGCGTAGCGCCAGTTGGTCGGAGGCGAGGAAGTTCTCGCCCAGGCCCAGGCCGATCACCAGCGGGCTGCCACTGCGCGCGGCAACCACGCGGTCGGGCTGGCTGGCGCTGACCACGGCAAGGCCATAGGCGCCGTGCAGTTCCTTGACCGTGGCCTTGAGGGCAACCGTCAGGTCACCAAGGTCCTTGAGCTTGTGGTTGAGCAGGTGGGCAATGACTTCGGTGTCGGTGTCCGAGGTAAATACGTAGCCCAGGCCCTTGAGTTGTTCGCGCAGTACTTCGTGGTTTTCGATAATGCCGTTGTGGACCACGGCCAGGTCGCCGGAGAAATGCGGGTGGGCATTGCGTTCGCACGGTGCACCGTGGGTCGCCCAGCGGGTGTGGGCAATGCCCAGACGGCCTACCAGCGGCTCGCCAAGCAGCGCTTGCTCCAGCTCGCTGACCTTGCCCGGGCGGCGCATGCGCTCAAGTTTGCCGGCATTGGTGAAGACGGCCACACCGGCGCTGTCATAGCCACGGTATTCAAGGCGCTTGAGGCCTTCGAGCAGGATGGGAGTGATGTTGCGTTCAGCGACTGCGCCTACGATGCCACACATGGTGTTTCTCCTAGATGATTGCCGCGCATATCAGCGTAATGCCGCGGGCTTGGATCTGGTCGCGGGCCTCGAGCGGCAGGCGATCATCGGTAATAAGGGTATGGACGCTGCTCCAGGGCAGTTCCAGGTTGGGAATCTTGCGGCCGATCTTGTCGGACTCGACCATCACCACCACTTCACGGGCGACCTCGGCCATGACGCGGCTCAGGCCCAGCAATTCGTTGAAGGTGGTGGTGCCGCGCTCCAGGTCGATGCCATCAGCCCCAATGAAAAGCTGGTCGAAGTCGTAGGAACGCAGTACTTGCTCGGCGACCTGGCCCTGGAATGAATCCGAATGCGGGTCCCAGGTGCCGCCGGTCATCAGCAGCACCGGCTCGTGTTCCAGTTCGCTCAAGGCACTGGCCACGTGCAGGGAGTTGGTCATCACCACCAGGCCGGGCTGGTGGCCCAGTTCAGGGATCATCGCGGCGGTAGTGCTGCCGCTGTCGATAATGATGCGGGCGTGTTCGCGCAGGCGCATCACAGCCGCACGGGCGATGGCGCGCTTGTACACCGAGATGGGTTGGGTGGCGTCGCCCACCAGTTCCTGGGGCATGGTGATCGCGCCGCCGTAGCGACGCAGCAGCAGGCCGTTGCTTTCCAGGGCAGCCAGATCTTTACGAATCGTAACTTCCGACGTTTCGAAACGCTTGGCCAACTCGTCCACGCTGACTTCGCCCTGTTCATTGAGCAAGGTCAGGATGTTGTGGCGCCGCTGGGGTGTATTTCGTTTCGACATGGTGATGATAAGTTTCGTTTCGAAAGATAACGAAGGCAATCAAAACCTATTGTCGCGAAGTCGTCAAGCGCCAGCTGGAGTTTTCAGCAATGCAGAGCGGGCCCGACGCTCGGCGAGGGGTCAATGCGGACTCAAGCAATCGCCGGCTGCCGCCCCATGGAAAGTGCCGGCGTGACAATGCCAATGTTCACCAGGTAAGCCAGGATATCGTCTGCGATTTGCTCGGGTGCCTTGCCGCTGGTGTCGATTTCCAGGTTGGCCTGGGTGGGTACTTCGTAGGGCGAGTGAACGCCGGTGAAATTGGGCAAGCTGCCCGCCCGGGCTTTTTTGTATAAGCCCTTGGGGTCGCGACGTTCGCATTCCTCAAGCGGGGTGCTGAGGTAAATTTCCACATATTCATTGTGATTGAGGATGTTTTTCACGAATTCGCGATCCTTGCTGTAAGGCGAGATAAACGCACACAGCACGATCAGCCCCGCGTCGGTAAACAACCTGGACACTTCCCCGACGCGACGGATGTTCTCCACCCGGTCTTCGGCGGAAAACCCCAAATCCTTGTTCAACCCCTGACGCAGGTTATCGCCATCCAGTACATAGGTATGGCAGCCCATACGGTTGAGCAACTGGTCCAGCGCATTTGCGACGGTCGATTTGCCGCTGCCGCTCAAACCGGTGAACCATACGGTGCAGGGCTTGTGGCCCTTCAAGGTGGAGCGGTCGGTTTGATCCAAATGGTATTCCTGCCAGCGCGTATTGTTCATAAGAGTTCCTTTCTTCACCAAAACCAATTCAGGCCGCCTGCTTGATCAGGAATGCCAGGGTTGCCTCACAGATGCCGTGCAATTTTTGCTTGTCGACGGCCGTCTCATAACGGTCATCGATATGATGGAAAAAGCCGTTCCCACCCTGAATCGACAGATAGTCATCACCGCGCGGGATGAATGCGCCCTCACCGGACGGCTCTCCACCGGTGGGCGCGACAATGTCGGGGGCTGCCTCGGCGCGTTGCAGCTGTTCCAGGTAGTGTTCTTGAAGTGGCGTCGTGGAGGCCTGCATGAAAAACAGCGGGTCCTGTGCGGCGGCAAAGTTGGCGCCCAGGTGTAGCCACAGATGAACCTTTGGCCCCTGCGCCCATTCGGCACTCGCGTGTTGCATGCCCAAGTAGCCGAGTTCGTGCCCGCAGGTCACCAGGAATACAACGGAGCGCGACAGTTCGATATCGCTCAGCCGCTGTGCCATATGAAGCAGGCAGGCGACGCCACCACCGCGCTCGGAAGCGCAATGCCACCAGCCGGTTCGGGGGGTAAACACAATGATGGGCGACAGATGCGGTTGGGTGCCGTGCTTCGTCGCGATGATGTTGGTCGACTGCGCCGGGGCAAAACACAGGCTCGACTCGATTCTGGCCCTGCCGTGAGTCTTGAGCAGGCTGCGTATAAGGTCGCGGTGTTCACCGGAGACAAAAAAACCCGGCTGGGCAAAGGGCGTTTTGAATTCATCGGCATTGAGTGGCGTCAGCCCAGCAAGCGACCCCATGGTAAAAATGATCATGGCGGCGGCGCCCGACGATTGCTTCAGGTCCGCCAATTGCTGATTGCCCATCGTCGACACTTGAGCCAGACGGATATCGCAGGGCTCGGAAAAGCCAATGGTGCCTTCCAGATTCATATGCTCAGGCAGCTGCGTATCCTGGCACGGCATCAGCTCAAATCGATTCTCGCCCAGCAGCAGCCAGCACTGATGGGTCTGCACGGTGGTAAAGGCCAATGCCTGAGTGCGCACTTCGAGCCCCGCCTCGCTTAAAAGCCCTTGCATCCACTCGGAAACCAGAGGGTCCTGGGGCTGACCTGTTCGATGGGGGCCCATCCCATCGTAGGTTTTCAACAGTTCGCTGATAAGGCTCATCCTTTGACTTCCTTATGCCTACAGGGATAACCCGAATTGTTTTTGCATAGAGCAGGCACTCGCCACTTGCACCAACAGCGCATCGGCACCGGCTTGTACGTTGACGGGAAGGTTGGGCAGGTTGGTAACCAGCGCCAGCAGCTTCTTGGTGTCGTAGAACGGCAATGACTGCGCCTCGGTGCTGCTAAGGGTGTCGCAGATAAACTCCTGCAATGCGCCGAAGCTGTGCCGGGAAACCGTTGGGGCCATGAACGGTTGTTTCTGGCGGTCGTAGACGCGCTGAGGGATCAACTCCCGTGCTGCCTCGCGCAACAGATGTTTTTCGCGATCAAGATGGATTTTCTGGTGCACCGGCAACCGGGCGCAAAACTCGGCCAGGGGGTGATCAAGAAACGGCGGGCGACCTTCAATCGAATGGGCCATTTCCATCCGGTCGCCAAGCACGCTGAGCATGTAGTTGGGAAACGAGGTCTTGCACCACAGGTACAAAGACTGATTCACCGCATCGCGCCCTCTGAGCCGGGCGCTGACATCGATCCCGTCCAGAAACGCCGCGATACTGTCGCGCCCGCTGAGCATCTGCGAGAACGCCGGGGTATAAAACGAGGAATACAGCTTGAAGCGCCGGATACTGCCCGCCAGTTGCGCCGGGATGTAGCCCAGCATGGCTTTGATATAGGCAAGTTCGCTGCCCGACTCCTCCGAGAGCAGCAACCCGATAGACGTTTTGTTGGCCTGCTTCAACTGCTCAAGCTTCAGATTCACGGCATCCTGGCCCAGTATCGCGGCGCTGGTGGTCAACATGTCCTGACGGAAGATGGGATAGCCGGCGAGAATTTCATCGGCGCCTTCACCGGTCAGGACCACCTTGATCCCCTGCTCGCGCACCTTACTCGACAAGATGTACTTGGCCACCCCATGGGGGTTGATGAACAGCGACTCGGCGTGCCGGACCGCCTGGTCAAAATGGTCCGCCAGGTTCTGCTGTGTCACATCGACCCGATGCAAACGTGAACCAGCCAGCGCGGCCATTTCCTCAGCCATCGCGTATTCGTCGTACAGGTCATCATCGAAGGAGATGGTGAAGGCTTCCAGCTTCCTGGCACTGAGGCTGTTGGCCATCCCCAGGATGCTGCAGGAGTCCAGGCCACCACTGAGGTAGCAACCTACGGGCACATCCGCTTCCAGGCGCACCTTCACCGCATCGGTAAAGAGTTGCCGGAATTCTTCAACATAATCGGCACTGGTACGGCGGTCGGCCTCCAGTTGCTGCGTCGTCAAATAGTCAAGGTCCCAATAGCTGACCGTGCGCAGGTGTCCCTGGGTGACCAGAATGAAATGGCCAGGTGCAACCTGCTTGATGTTTTTGAAGAATGTGCGGTCGTTGTGCAGGATGCCTGAGTCGAAGTCGTACACGCTCTCTACATCCCACTCGGCCGGCGCGCCCATGGCCAGCAGGGCTTTGATTTCCGAGGCGACCATGAATTTTTCCTGGTCCTGGTAGTAGAACAACGGCTTTACGCCAAACCGGTCGCGGGCGGCAAACATCTGCTGTTTGCGCCGGTCCCAGATGACGAACGAGAACTCGCCGCGCAGGTGTTCAAGGCAGGCCGAGCCGTATTCCAGATAGAGCGCCAACAGCACTTCACTGTCTGAGTGAGTCTGGAACGGATAGCCCTTTTGCTGCAGGCTCGCGCGCAATTGGCGGTGGCCGTAGATTTCACCATTCACCACCGCAACAACATCGTGCGCGGCGCTCAACAGCGGCTGATGTCCGCCTGCCAGGTCGACGATGCTCAGACGGTTGTGGGCCAGCACGACCTTGCCATCCTCCGAGCTCCAGAGCCCACGGTCATCGGGCCCGCGGTGCTGCATCGTGTCCATCGCGCGATGCACATGTTGAAGAGCGAGCGGTCCTTGCGTCATAACGCCGAAAATTGCGCACATATCAATCCCTGCCTGATAAAAGTATTAACAGCCCACTAAGGTCTTTTGGAGTCGCGAAGCTTTTGCGAGGTGGTGCGGATATCCCAGACCAACCCCACCTTACCCAGCAGGCGAATAATCAGCCCGGTTATATCCAGCTGCCACCATTCAACCCGGGTCGTGGCAGAAGCCGGGAAAGCATGGTGATTGTTGTGCCAGGAGGCACCGAGGGTTGGTAGCGCCAGCCAGGCGTTGTTGGTGCTTTTTTCCTGAGTGACGAAGGGCCTGGAGCCGAAGCGGTGGCACACTGAGTTAACGATGTAGACACCGTTTTGCACGCACCAGATGCGCGCCAGCCCCGCCAGCACAAAGCCATTGAGCACTCCCTGCCAAGTCCCCGCCAGCGCCCCGCAGATCGCAGCCGGCAGTGCCAGCCCGAGCAGTACCCAGTACAAGTAATAGTGCGTTACGAACGCGACGGTTTTATCGCGCACCATATCGGAGGCAAACGCGGCGACGTTCACGTACTGATCACCGAACGACCAGCCAACATGGGCATGCCAGAGCCCGCGCAACCCCTTGAGCGCGCCACGATGATCGAACCACGGCGAGTGGGTATCCAGTTCGGTATCGGTGTATTGGTGATGGCGTCGATGGTTAGCGACCCAGAATGCCACCGGCCCCTGGGCGGCGGTCGCGCCCATGATTGCCAGGATCAGCTTGCCGGCCGTGCCGGTCTTGAACGCACGATGAGCAAAGAAGCGGTGGTAGGCGCCTTCGATGCCGAAGAAACTCAGCACATACATCAGCACGAACACACTGACATCGACCCAGCTGAAACCACGGGTCAGGCCGATGTACAAGGCCGCACACACGCCCAGCAACGGCAGCCCGTTGAACAACAGGCTCAGCAACCGCTGGCGGCGGATTAAGACCGGATTGCTCAGGGTAACGCGCACACTGGCGGTGGCCGGCGTCTCCTCGGTCACAGGCCGGCGCAATGGTGGCGGCATATTCACGTTCATAGCGTCATTCCTTGTCCCGGACATGGCTCACTCCAGAATCCCGTTAAGCACAGCGACCACTTGCTCCGGGCATTCCACATGCAGGTTGTGGCCGCCCTCCAGCGTATGGATGCGCTGCGGCGCGACGGCCGCGTGGAACACCTCAAGGTCGGCTTTTCGGTTGGAGCGGCTTTTCGAACCCAGGACCAAATGGGTTTCCAAAGGCAGGCCCTGCAGTAGCTCGATGTACTCAAGCCTGCTGATGCCCAGCCCCATTCCCGCCCGAAAACGCAGGCGCGCATCCCAGGTCCAGCAGATGCCCTCTGGCGCAGGCCGGGTAATGCGTCGCGCCAATTCAAGCGCCTGGGCCGGCAACAGGCTGGGTGTGACTGTGCGCAGGCGCGAGGCGGCCTCTTCAAGGTCGGCCATGGGTTTGTGCACGTGCTGCGTCTTGAGAAACTCGACAAGCTCGCGGTAGCGCTCCACCTGCGGCGTGAAGCGTTGCACCGGTAACACCGGCTCAACCAGGGTCAAGCTCTTGACCGCCTGCGGGAACGCCGAAGCGTAGGCCACCGCGATAACCGAGCCGAACGAATGGGCCACCAGATGCAGGGGCGCCATTGCGTATTGCTGATGAATGGCCTGCATATCCAGCACGTAGTCGAGCAGCGTCGCCAATTGCTCGGACGAGCCATGACCGCTGCGGCCGTGCCCGCGAATGTCGGGGGCCACGTAGCGGCGGGAGCTCAGATCCAAATGCTGTACCAGCGAATCCCACACGGGCCCCTGTTCCAGCAGCCCATGCAGGAACAACATCGAAGGCGCAGACGACGGCGCCCCCCACTCACTGACGCACATCGGTTCGGCCAACGAGGTGACAAACGACTCTCGCCGCTGGACACCGAGCGCGGCAGGCATCGGCGCATACCCCAGCCGTCGGGCCAGCGCCTGGGTCTGGGCGCTGAGCGCGCGCGGGCTCGCTTGGTTTTTCCACGCATCGGCCAATCGCGGGTCGATGGCTTCACGAGTCTTGAAATTTGGGTCCTCAATGGCCATGGAGGTCGCGTGCACCCCGTCACTCATGCGGTCCTGGGCATAGGGGTTCAACATGGCGGCGTCGTAATCGACGCCGAGGAAATCACACAAGCGACGGATAACCGGCTCGGGTTCGCGCACCAGGTCTTCGTAACAAATGTGGATAACCCGCTGCGGATCGACATGCGCCTGGAAAAAATCGAGCACATTCTGGTTGCCGCTCTGCCAGATCTTCTGCGCCGTGGAAAACCCATCCTCGGCCTCGGCCCCAATCAGCTTGTGCATACGCATGCGGGTAAACGACTCGATGACCGGCAGGGGATGACGCACCAGGTGAATATAACGCGGCCGCTCGAACTGGCTTTCAGCATTGACCAATGCCTGCGCCGAAGAGGCGTAACTGGGCGATTTGTCCACCAGCAACGGGCACCGGGTGTGGTCGAGCAAAAATTGGTACACCTCGCTGACCGGCGTATTTTCACGCACCCAATGGTCGATGCGTTCACTGGCGGCCTGGGCATCTTCCAAAAAAATTTCCATCAGTGCGCGCTGCAAGCCCTGATCGAAATAGTTGGACTCGGACGCGGCTTTCCATTCGCCAATGGTCGCGTAGGCCAACAGATGCAATTCAGGCGGAGCAAAGATCTGTGGGTGGCCCTGGACCATTGCGCGTAGCAAGGTGGAACCCGAGCGTGGGCTGGACAGCAGGAACACAACGCCTTCCCTGACCTTGATGTCGGCATCAATGACCGGCAGCTCAGCGGGGAAAGCCTGCGCACCGGCAAGCGACTCGTCGTCATCCACGGTTGCACCTGGAGCGTCGGTACTGAACAGCTGCTCATACAGGTAGCGGGAAAACAGGCGAATGCTGTTGTGGGTGAAAATCTCACGGGGATAAATGATGAAATCCAGGTCGCGTTTGACCTGACTCAACAGCTCCATCAGTACCAGTGAGTCTAGGTTCCATTCGCTGATATTGCTGTCGAGCGTCAATGGCGCATCGCGGCTGTCGGAAAAACGCTGGAACAGTTCGCTGAGGTACTGTTCCAGGCAACTGATCGCCGCCTCGCGATCCTTCAGACCTGCCAGGTGTTTGAGCAGCCTGGATTGAGGGCCGGCACTTTGCGCGGGTGCTTGCGCTACCAGGTCCGCCAGCAACCGGCTGCCCAGCTTGTGACCCACCAGACGTTGGATGGTGACCCAATCGACCTCGGCGATCAGTTGCTGTCGCGGGCCGCCATTCAGGCCGCGCAACGCTTGCAGGGCCTGCTCGGGCACCAATGGCTGAACGCCAAGAGATGCCCAAATACCCGCGGCATCCTGTCCGTGACGGGTGGCCATGCCGACATTGAGCATCGGCCCCCAATTGATGCAGAACACCTCAGCTTGGCGCCCACGGGCCAACTGATCCAGAAACTCGTTGGCAGCGCTATACATGCCCGCCCCACGCGTACCGATCACCGAAGCGATGGACGAAAAAAAACAATGACGAATATCGGGCGCGTCGAAAAACTCCAACAAGTTGATCGCGCCCATCAACTTGCCCTGAAGCACCTCGATGTCTTGCTGGGTATCACTGTCGACGAACAAACCCTCATGCAGGCTGCCGGCCAGGTGAAAAACGCTGTCGATGCTGATGTCCTGAGCAGCCAGGGTGGCTTTGAGGTCAGCGAGGGCCAGCGGACGGGTAATATCGACGACGCTGTAGATGACCTCCTCCCCCAGCGCTTGCCGCACGGCAATGCGTGAATGAGCGGTTCGTCCCACCGCCACGATCTTGCCCGCACCCTGGCTGCGCAAAAAATGCACCAGCTCTCGCCCCAGCGCCCCCATACCACCCACCACCAGACAATTACCCCATGGGCGCGACTTGGCCTCCACGTCGGGTGCGGGGCGCAACGCGAGCGCGGGAAAGTAGACGCGGTCCTCAACCAGTTTGACCTGACGCTCGCTGCCCGACGCCACCGCCAGGAGGTGTGCCAGGCTTTGCTGGCGGTCGGCTCCCTGGTCTACGGTGGTGACCGTGGCAAGGTCCAGCTCCAGGTTCAGCGCTTTACCCAAGCCATGGAAGATCGCCGGCAGTGGCAACCAGCCCGGGCTTTGGTCGCCGGTACTTATCGCGCCGTGGGTCAGGAAAAGCAGGTTCAAATCATCCGACTCAATCCTGTTCAGAACATCGCGCAGCTCGCTCAGCAACGTCGCCAGCCGTGCAAAATCATCATGGGACGGCGAGTCATCAGTGGCCCACAGTGTCGCGACATCAACCACCAGTGTCAGCGGGTCCTGCCGGGCCAGCTCAGCCAGGCGAGCACTCAGCGTCGCAGTGGATGGGCCGCTCGTACTGCGCTCGTGCATGGTGCCACAGCGTAACCGCTCAAGCAGGTAAGGGTCGGCTGTCCAGGCCAGGACAGTGCGGGGTGCGACGCGGGGGGCCGCTTGCAGGTAATCCTGCAGCTCGGCGGAACGCCAGCACACGTCATACGCACTGACGCCCTGGTGATGGCTGCGCGGAGTAAAGTCCGCATCCACCGCGTAATCATCATGCAGCCGTGCGACCACTGCCATCAGCTGTTGCCGGGTAAACCCTTCCAGTTGCGTCAACAACGAACTATCCACACTCATTCCCTATTCCCGACCATGACCCTGATTACGCGCGACCCGCCCGGGCCTGCGTGATGACACGCGCCAGCTGGCGTTCAAATGCAAGGCTGGCGCCGCTCCAGCAGCACCGGTATCTGGCCTTCCGGGCCCATCACGATTCTGCGCAAACTGGGTGCGGCACTGTCCGCGTAGTCGATGGCGTTGTTGATTCGATAGCGCTGCATCACCGTCGCTAGCAGCAAGATGCCGTCCATCATGGCCATGCCCATGCCGATGCAGGATCGCCCTCCGCCGCCGAAGGGAATGAATGCATGTTTCTTTTCCTCGCTCAGGCGTTCGAGGTCGAACCGAGAGGGATCGAAGGCCAGCGGGTTATCCCAGTAATCACGATGGCGGTGCATGGAATAGATGTTCAGCACGATCATGGTGTTGGCCGCAATCGTGTAGCCGGCCAGTTCGGTCTGCTGCTTGGCACAGCGGATCAACATGGAGCCAGGCGTGTAGTGACGCATGGTTTCGTTGAGGATTTTGCGGGCATAACCCAAGCGCCCGACATCCGAAACGGCAGGCAAGCGGCCTTCCAGCAGGGTGTCGATATCGTGCTCCAGCCGTGCTCTGATATCGGGGTATCTGGACAAAAAATGGAAGGCATAGGTGAAGGTGTTGGCACTGGTTTCGTAGGCCCCGAAACACAGGGTCATGCACTCGCTCAGCAGTTGCTCGTGCTCCATAGGCTGGTTGTTATCGGCGTACCTGGCCTGCATGAACATCTGCACCATCGAGCGGGTGGGCGTAGGTGTCGTGGTGTGGTGCTCGATCACCTTCTCGATGAGGGCCAGCATCTTCTTCTTGGCCTTGATAAAGCGCACGTTTTGCGGGGTCGGCACCCATAGAGGCAAAGGCAGCACTTGGCGTGCCCGCTCCATCGTCAGGATGTTGGCCACTTCAAACGACTCACGCAGGGTCTGGGCTGCCTGATGAAAATGCTCGTCGACGCCGAGGACGTTTTCGCAAATATTGCGCCGTGTGAGCGCCAGCACTTCTTCCTTGAGATTGACCCGGGTGAGCTTCTGAGCATCCCAGCGATCCATCATCTCTTTGGCCGCGTTCACCATCGGCGCAGCAAACTGATCGGTCAGCATCGGGTTGAAGGTTGGCTTGAGCAACTTGCGCTGACGCTTGTTGAACTCACCGTCGCTGGTAAACAGGCTATTGGTAAAAAACCGGTCGATTTCCTTGAAATTGCGGTTACCGTTTTTCTGAAAGTGACCATACCGGTCACTCAACACAGTGCGGATATCATCGGGATGGGAAATGATCACGGCCTGTTCTTTGAGGCCGAATTTGATCCGGCAGATATCACCATAGGTCTCGTTGAATTCCACCAGTGCCGCCAGAGCGTTGCGGCGCAACTTGTTCACCGTCCCCAGAACCCCCGCGGGGCCGGGCAGGTCTTTACCAAGGCCCATGGTTCGTGCATCGGTGGGTAGCTGTGACAGGGTAAAATCTTCGGCTTGCTGAACAGGCAGGTTCATGGGTATTCCCTCGTGGCTATCAGGCGGAAATTTCTTTCATCAACAGATCCATCACCTGCTCGTCGGTCATCGCGTCAATCGCGGCATGGGACGTTGAGGTTTCTGCCGTTGGCGTGTCCAGGGGTTTGTCCACCGGCGGGCCAACGCTGTTGCGGCCTGCCAGTTCACAGACCAGGTAAGCCGCCAGCTCGTCGATGCTGGGGTAGTTCCACAACAGCGTGGCGTCCAACTCAAGGTCCAGGAACTGTTCGAGGTCGTGGACGATTTCCACGGCGTCGGTGGAGTCCAGGCCAAAGCTGGTGAAGGGCTCGTTACCGTCGATCTGTTGCGGTGCCACCGCGATGCAGCGCGCCACCCAGGCTTTGATCCACTGTTGCAACTCGACAGGTGAAGGCCCCTGGCCGACAGCCACAGATACCCGGGCGGGTGCCGGCTCGGCCTGAGGCGTCAGCGCTGCAACCTGGGCAGACGTTTCCTCGACTGCCTCCTTTTGCAGGTAGGCATCGAGCATTTGGTTGTCTGCCGGCAACTGTTGCTCGATATCGGCGATATCGGCCATCAAGTCATCGATTTCGTTGCATACCGCGTCAATCCCGGTAAGCGCCACTTCACACGGCGCACCGTACAGGGCCGCCTGTTTGAGTTGCTCGAAACGTGCGCTGGCCCAGTCGTACGCGCGCTTGAAGCGCGGCTGTGCACTGCTTTGCATGGCGAGGTGCAAAAACCCCTGCAGTACGCCAAAGGTCGACACTTCACCCACTTTGTACTGCACCCACTTTTTCGTCAGGAGCGCATCGCCCTGCACAAAGGCATGGCTGCCGGCCCGCTCCTGGATCTGGCGGGCCGTCTGGGCAATCGCCTGGCTGATATGCGGCGCCAGCAAGGTGGTGTCCAAAAAGGCGAAAAAATCCGCGCCGCCCTTGAGGATTCGACCGCCCAGGTACATGTTCATGGTTTCCGTGGGGCCTTCGAACACCCGCAGAATCCTGGCGTCCCGGAGCAGCTGGGGCGCGCCATTGGTTTCGATATAGCCGCGGGCACCGAGCAATTGGGTCAAGTGATCCGCCGCCTCGCCAAACAGCTCCGGCGCACTGGATTTACAGGCGGTGAACACCTCCGACGGAATGGTCACTCCCTGGTCCATGAAGCGCCCGACACTGAACACCAGGGTATCCACGGCCGTAATGGCCGCAGAAACATCGCTCAGGTGTGCCTGTGTCACCGGGTTGTCCAGCAGCAACCCGGTGGAAATCCTACGCCGCCGGGCATAACGCAACATCAACTGCGCACAGCGCTTCATGCCCCCCAGGCTCAGACCGGCAATGCCCAGGCGGGCATGCATCATGATGTCCTGGGCAATATCCATCCCGACGTTTTTGCTGCCCAGCAGGTACTTTTCCTCGACCTGTGCGGCATCGAACTTCACCGTGTTCTGAATCATGGCGCGCATGCCCATGGTCAAGGCTTCGGGCCCCTGGCTCACACCTGCCGTATCGGCCTTGAGTACGTAGCCACTAATGCCGCTCGGCCGCTGCTGGTCATCTAACTGCTGGACAAACACCGTGGTCACACCCGCCCAGGCGCCGGAACCGATCCACGATTTCTCCCCACTGATCGCCTGCCGCTGCGAGCCGACCGGTACGGCGAAGGTCCTGATCGAGCGAGCATCCGAGCCGGCGCCAGGTTCAGTGAAGGCAAACGCAGCCAGCTCACGGCCCCACGCCAGACGAGGCAGCAACTCAAGTTTTACCTCTTCACTGGCGTACATCTGGATCGGCCAGATGCCCAGCCAGTTATTGAGCCCGACGAAGGTACCCAACGTCATATCAATAGCGGTCAGCTGTTGAATCACGCGCATCAGATCAACCGTGGACAGCTCCAGGCCACCGTAGCGCTTGGGCACCTGCATTCCCAGGATGCCTTTGTTGCCCAGGTCCAGGATGATGTGCGGCGCGATAGTGCGGCGCTCATCCATCACCCTGGAGTTGATCCGGGTGGTTGCGTATTGACGAATCCAGCTGATCAATTCCTCAGCCTTCTGGTGACTTTCCAATTGATCGATGGTCATGACATTCCCTGCCAAAAAAGAGAGTTGTTTACGGGTGCAACCGCGCCGGGCACGGGTTCACGTGTACCAGCACAGCGAGTGGTCAAATTGATACGAAGGCGCTAACGGCCATATGTCGCAGCCCTGCGTGTCGACCCCAGAGCTATCCAGCGCATAGCCACGCAGGAATAACTGTTGGATCAGCACGGGCAAATCTACGGTAGAAAAAATCGAGTCGTCGGCCAGCGTGTAAACCGACCGGGCGCCGCCATCGAGCGGTTCGCCGATGTACAACAGGGGTGCTTCGGCAGGCGTGGGGCCAGGTTGTTGATAATTCGCCAACAGCCCTTGGTTAGTGAGAACCTGCATGAGTTGGCGCGGGGTGGCTTTTTGTTCGCAGTAGGCCGACACTAGCCGCCCCAGCCCCTCGTAATGAAACGTGGTGCCCAACAAACCGAAAGCCCGCAGCCTTTCAACGGCGCTCAGGCACGCCAGGAAGTTGCGCACGCCCGGGTGCTCGACCTCTGCGATCTGACGGGTCCCCACAAGCGCCTCGAATGCTTGGGGCACGGGCGAATTGCGCGACCTGTCCGGCCGCGCCAAGGCAGTGAATCTCACGCACAGCGCCAAGGGTTTGCGCTTTTGGCTTTCAACGATAAAGACCGCGGGCAGAGCGGCGATGGTCCGGATCTTCTCGGCCAATTCACCCACCGAGTAAGCCACCATCGCCACGCGAAACCTGAACTTCTCGCGGCACAGCAGCTCCCTGCACAGCTGCGGTAAATCCTCGTCCAGGTACCCAGGCAAACACTCAAGCAGCTTCTTGAGTTGGGCAACAAGGGCCTGGGAAGATCTAGCCGACAGCACGAACACGTGCTCAGGTTGTGCGACGAGGTCGGGAGCCGTTGATGGCGCAGCCGACTTGAGCAGCGCGAACGCGTTGGTGCCGCCAAAGCTGAACGTGCTGACCCCCAGGCATTTATGCGCGATCGAGGGGGCCGGCTCATGCGCCATGCTGACCCTGAGCTGCCCCGCCTCATATTTATAAAAACGGTTGGGCGTGGTGTAGCCACAGGTTGGATAAAACTCCCGGTAATAGGCCATGCACGCCACTTTAATCAACGACGCCATGCCCGACGCCGACTCCAGATGACCGATATTGGTTTTGACCGAACCGATCTTCACCGAATCGTTCGGCGCACCCAGACGCACAATATCGTTCAGGACCTTGAGCTCGACCGCGTCTCCCATCAGCGTGCCTGTGGTGTGAGTCTCGACGTAGCAAAGATCGGCGACAGCATGGTCGCTGGCGGCGAACGCCTCCTGGATCAAACGTTTTTGCGCTTGGGCGTTGGGGGCGGTAAAGCCATTGCTGGCACCATCATGATTGACCGCAGTCGCGCTGATCAGCGCCCAGATTTTGCGCCGGGCGGCCACCGCATCCGGTTGGCGCTGCAGGATCACCACGCCGCAACCCTCCGAGCGCACATACCCATTGGCTGCATCGTCAAAGGAGTGGCAGGCGCCATCGGCAGAAAGAATGCCGGCGTGGAAGTGGGCCAAGGTGTTGTTGGGGTGCAAAATACAATTGACCCCGCCTACCACAGCCATATCGATCTCGCCGCGCTTGAGCGCGCCGACCGCGCTGTCAAGCGCGACCAGCGACGAAGAACAGCCGGTATCCACCACCTGGCTGGGACCAATCCAGTCATAGAAATAAGACAATCGATTGGCGGCGGTGCCCAACGCGGTGCCGGAGGCACTGAACTTGCTCAGCAGGGTGTGATCGGCAAACACCATCCTGTGGTAGTCGGCATTGGTCGCGCCGACGAACACGCCTGTACGGCTCTTGCGCAGACTCGCAGGCTCAATACCGCCATTTTCCAAAGCCTCCCACGACACCTCCAGCAGCAGGCGCTGCTGGGGGTCGAGGTGGTCCGCTTCTTCCTTGCACAGGTTGAAAAAACCCCAATCGAACAGCTTGATATTCGGCAGAAAGCCGCCCTTGAGCATGTCCGGGCTCAGCGCCTCAAGGGAACCTTGCAAGTGGCCAAAGCGGTCCTGGGGATAATCGGTGACCGCGCGGGCTCCGCTGCGTAACAGCTCGATAAAGGAAGCCAACCCACTGGCTCCCGGAAACCTGCAGCCCATGCCTACGATAGCGACGTCCATGGCTATGCCTTCCTCACGGGTACGTTCAGTCTTTGAGACTGGCGGCAGGGTGGTCGATACGCTTGAGGGTCAAGCGCGCCAGTCCCATCGTTCCGGATTTGAACCCCACCATGCACATCTGCAGGTACGTGTTATAGCGTTGGAAAATATCTACGCCGTAGGTGGTGCAGATCGCCTCCTTATTGTTCTTGAGCCCCTGCCACCAGGCCTTCTGAGTCAGGTAGTAGTGTTCCCGGTCATTGCGTACACACTGTATTTCGAACATCCCGTCGCAGGCCTGAGCAATTTCGTACAGGCGCGGCAGATCGGACTCCGGGAAAATCTCCTTGGCAAAAAAGGGACTGAAATCTTCACGTGTAGCGTTTTCATAGGTGATGGTTTGCAGGGACACTTTGCCACCGTCTTCCAGCCAGCCGTGACAACGTTTGAAGAACTGGCGGTAACCGAGGATTTTCTCTTCGGCGGTCTGTTCAAGGTTGGCGAAGTGCTCAAACGCGCCGATGGAGATGATCGCGCTGTACTTGGCCGCGGGCACGTGGTCCTGCCAGTTCTCGAGGCGCACGTCGACACCTGGAAGGTCGAGCTGCTCGACGTAATTTTTCTGCGCATCACTCAAGGTCAACCCCACCGCCCGGTCAACCCCATAACTCTGAACCAGACGCTTGAGGGTACCGCCCCAACCACAACCGATATCCAACACATTGGCGCCGTTGCGCGAGCCAGATTGTTCGATGTGGTAATCGAGTTTGCGCAGCTGCGCCTCTACGAATGTATCTCCCGGCTCCCACAGGGCTGCCGAGTAACACTTGGTCACGGGATCGAGCCACAGATGATAGAAGTCATTGCTCAAATCGTAGTGCGATTGGATCGCTTCCATCGATGCGCCAATTGCCGCAGAAGAAGACTGTGTCATTTACAAATCCTTTTGTGAGGTCAAACCAGAATTTCTTCAGCGTCCATGGCGTGTTGCGCAAGGCCTTCGATGGTCGGGTATTCATACACAATGGTCGGATCGATCTCTTTTCCCAACCAGTCCGATAAGTCACCCGTCATACCAATGACCGCCGCAGAGTCGAGCCCCAAAGCGCTGAACTGCGACTGTTCGCTGATGGCTGTTTTTTCGACGCCCGTGAGATCGGCGATATAATTGATCAGCCACTCTTGTAATTTCGCTACATCATTTTTCATCACAACCTCCAGTAGATACTTTTTTAGATGGGGTTCGTATATCCCAGGCCAACCTGCACACTTCCAAGAACTTGATTGCGTAATAACCGATATCGATATCTTTCCAGTCATGTGCAAAGCGCGCGGAGGCAGGAAACGCGTGATGGTTGTTATGGAAAGATTCCCCCACGGTAATAATGCCCATCCACCAAATATTCGTGCTGCGGTCCCGCGTTTCATGCCGACGGCTACCGATCATGTGCGATAAGGAATTGATACTGCTGGTGGCGTGATAACTTAGAAATATCCGCACCAGTCCACCCCACAAGAACCCCTCCAGCGCCCCATATAAGCTCCAGGTATATAGCCCACCGATAATGGCCGGCAGGATCAAGCCAAGAGCAACCCAATAAAAATAACGCGCCGACACCAGGCAAATATCTCGATCGCGCAGCAAGTCTTTGGCATATCGGGTGGAGTTGGTCAGTTCATGCTGGAAAGTCCAGGTGACCTGGGAGAACCATAGGCCCTTGAGCTTATCCAGCACGCCGGGCCGCTCAACGGCGTATGGCGAATGCGGATCACCGTTGCGATCACTGTACTCATGGTGGCGGCGATGGTTGCTGACCCAGTAAATCGGCGAGCCTTGGGCCGTCATGCTGCCCAATACAGCCAGCAGGACTTTTACCCCGCGCCCGCATCTGAACGCCCGGTGAGCGAATAACCGGTGGTAGCCAACCGACCCGCCCAGCATCGTCAGAAGATAAAAAAGTGCAAACACTCCGATATTGACGGGTGAAACGCCATGGATGAAATACAACACGATGGCCACACCCGTGCCCACGGCGGGCAATAGCAATAACACCAAAGCATGTATCAGCTGAAATTTCTTGAGTTGAGGGCTGGACAGCGTCACGCCCTTCAACGACTCCTGATTAACGTCATGAACAGCAGCAGCAACTTCCATGGAGACTCTCCTGGGGTGGCACAGGTATCAACCTCACAATGCTTCGAGCGCACCTTGCGTGAACAACTGTGCAAGCGCGGAACGGCGCAATTTACCGCTGGATGTTTTCGGTATTCCCTTGGGTTTTATCAAGATGATCCGATGGGGCGAAACACCAAAATGGTTAATCACCGCTTGTCGAATGCATGTTGTTACCGAGGCTTTATCCAGTGTGTTGATGTGACTCTTTTCAACTTCGTAAACAATGACTAATTGTTCTTCAGAATCAGCATTAGTTGAAAAGGCCACACCGCAGCCTTCCCTCAATCCCGCAACGGCGCCATAGGCCACTTGCTCGATATCCTGGGGGTAGTAGTTGCGACCTCGCAGAATGATCACATCCTTCAAGCGCCCGGTTATGTAGAGTTCGCCATCGCGCAGGAAACCCAGGTCGCCGGTGCGATAGAAGTCGGCACTGCCTCCTTCGGGCTGACAGGCAAAGCGTTGCGCAGTGGCCGAAGGGTTATTCAGATAACCCGCAGCGATTGAACTTCCCGCAACCCAGACTTCCCCAACCTGGTTTTCGGCAAGTGTGCCGCCACCTTCAGGGTGGACGATGACCACGCGTTGACCATTGATGGCTTTGCCATTACTGACGTAAATGTCCGAAGGTGAGCCCTCAACGCCCGGTAGTACCTGCCCGTCCGCCAGCGCTTGCCGGTCTACGCTCAGCTTGCGCATACCGCTGCCCGCCGTCGGGCCAGTGACGATAAGGGTGGTTTCAGCCATTCCATAACAGGGGTAGAAACTGCTGGCGTTGAAACCAAATGGCGCGAATCGCTGCGCGAAGGCATCCAGTACCTGCGCGTTCACCGGCTCGGCGCCGCAATAGGCCAGCCGCCAGGAGCTCAAGTCAAGGCCTGCGCAGTCCTCCTCCTTGATTCGAGCCAGGCAATGGGCATAGCCAAATGTCGGCCCCCCTGAGGTGGTGCCTTTGTAATCACTGATCGCCCGCAGCCAACGAACCGGCTTCTGCACAAACTCCAGCGGCGACATATGAATGCAGGTGATGCCCAGCCAAATGGGTTGCAGAACATTGCCCACCAGCCCCATGTCGTGGAACAGTGGCAGCCAGTTGACCCCGACAATGTGCTCATCATTGCCGAAGCCGCTCTTGATCATCTCCAGATTGCTGATCAAATTGCCGTGGGTGATCACTGCACCCTTTGGATCGCCCGTCGAACCCGAGGTGTATTGAATAAAGGCCACATCACCAGGCTGCGAGTCGTCAGGCTGAAAATCGGGCTCGGCGATCGGCACTTCATCCACCAGCAACGCAGGGATGTCCCAGTCTTGAATCTTGTATCGTGCGTACAGGTCGGCTGTTGTCAGCACCCTGCCGATAGCAGCGTCCTGCACAATTTTCTCGAAACGGTCCACAGACGATGTCTGGGTCGGGGTATTGACGGGTACCGGGATGACATTGGCGTAAAGGCAACCCAAAAACGCCTTGATGAACTCCAAGCCTGGCGTGAAGACCAACAGCACGTTTTGCCCGGCAAGATTATGGGCGAGCAGAGTACTGGCGATATTGCTTGCACACTTGTCCAACTCGGCAAACGAGAGCGTTTGCTCCTGTGCGCGAGTAATAAATACAAAAGCGGCTTTATCAGGATGCGCGAGCACATGTGCCTTGAACATAGTGACCAGGCATGAAAATCCAGCGTCGTCGACACGCCCATAATTTGTGGAACTCATAATTTCTCATCCGTGATATACGACTAAGACGTTGAAAAAGGCTTATGTAAGGCTGACTGCCTTCAGCACGTTTTCGAACTCGCCTACCGATAGTTGGCGTTTTAAGGCTTTCTCTGGAAAGTATTCCGTTTGTGCAAACTGGTAATGCGGCAATACATCCGGCTCGCAGGTTACCGTTGGAACAATCGCCGGCCAATTCAATATCCGGCCATGTTGATATAAATAACTCAGCACTTTTGAAAGTTGCTGCAAGTCCGGTGTAGCACGATCCAAGCTGGCACAGGCTATATGCTCATTCTGGTGATCCAGTGCGTTAATGATCGACGTCAATTGAGAACTCGGTCCAATCTCAATAAACAGAGTGGGCCCGCCCTCCATCACCTGACTGACTGCACTGGAAAATTTCACGGTGTCACGCACATTGCGTAGCCAATAGCCGGAAGTGGTCAACAACGCAGCCTCAGCAGTACCCGTGACAGTAGAAACGAATTCAGTCACGGGCGTCTTCAGTTCAACAGAATCCAAATAGGATGCGAACAGATCAAGAACCGGTTCCATTAAATAAGAATGGAATCCACGGGCCACATGCAGCCGCTTATAGTGAGTCGAATGCAGGCCCAGTGTTTGTTCCAGCGCAGCAGCATTAACATCGTCGACCGAAATAACACAGGTGTCCGGTGTGTTTTCAACCGCGATCGAATGAGGGATTTCATCAAGAAGAGCCTCCGCGCAACTTGAGGAGGTCGAAACCACGTACATTCCACCGGGCCGGGTATGCGCCTGGATAAGTCTGCCCCGATACCACACAAGGCGTGCAGCGCACTCCATGGTCATCACGCCCGATGCGCAGGCTGCCGCGTACTCGCCAACGCTATGACCGATCACTACCGTTGGCGTAATACCCCAGGCTTTCCACAACGCCGTCAGCGCGTATTGCACACTGAACAGAGCCGGTTGCACCTCTTCCACTTGAAAGTCGGATTCAGGACTGAAGAGAACCTTCAGCAAATCAAAATCAAACGTCTGGCAATAGAATTGCGAGACACGATCCAGTGCTTGTCGGAATACTGGCGTCGATGCATACAGGTTACTTGCCATTTGCTTGTATTGAGCGCCCTGGCCACTGAACACAAAGCAGGTTTTTGCCATCAACCCAGCGGTTGGAACCACAGACTGCGCGATGACCTCACGCACCTTGTCGAGCAGCATGATTTTGTCGCTGGCCGGCGCACTAAACTTGACAGGAAGATGCGTACGGCAACGATTGGACCGCGCGCAAAGAGCCGCCAGTCGATCCTCGGCGAGGCCGTCGAGATGCTTCTCGAGTTGCTTGAGCTGGGTCAGCAATGAAGCAGAGTCCTTCGCGCTGAGCGTCAGGCATTGCGGCAGTGTCGAAGACGCGACCGTTACCGATTGATCATGACTGGACACTACCACATGGGCATTGGTACCGCTCATACCGAAGCTACTGACGGCTGCATGGCGTACCGGGGCGCAATCCGGCCAGTCTTGTGTGGTAGTCGCAACGGCAAGGTGGCTCTGCGTCCACGCAAATTTTTTGTTGGGTACCTCACAGTTCAATGAGGCCGGAATTCTCCCGTGCTTGACCGCCAGCGCAGCCTTGATCAGGCCCGCCAGACCTGCCGCCGCCTCAAGGTGACCGATGTTGCTTTTGACCGCTCCCAACCAGGTGCGGTGCGTGCGCCCATAGAACTTTGACAACGCCATAAGCTCAATCGGATCACCCAACGGCGTAGCGGTACCATGGCACTCGACATAGCGAACCGCTTCAGGCGCGAGTTGAGCTTTGCGCAAAGCCTCGGCAATCACCTCTTGTTGAGCCAAACCGTTGGGCGCCGTCATGCCGTTGGATTTGCCGTCATGATTGATCGCACTGGCGGAGATCACCGCATGAACAGGCAACCCTTCCTTGATCGCGTCGGACAAGCGCTTGAGAACAATAACCCCGGCCCCTTCGCCACGGACATAACCGTCGGCGCCTTCATCAAACGGCCGGCACTCACCGCTGGGCGACAACGCCTGCATGGTCGAAAACGCGACCGAAGCGCCGGGCGTAAGGATCAGATTAGCGCCGCCCACGACAGCCATGTTTATCTCGTGATTGCGCAGCGCGGAGCAGGCAAGGTCTGCCGCCACCAGTGCTGACGAGCAACTCGTGTCCAGTTGCAACGCAGGGCCACGAAAGCCAAAGAAGTAAGAGATTCGTCCGGGGGCGATGCTCTTTCCGCACCCCAGTGCGGACAACGGGGAAATTTTTCCTGTATCCCCTGAGCGAGTATAAAAGTCGGCATAGTCATCACTGGACAAGCCGACATATACCCCGGTTTTTGAACCGGCGAGTATGCGATAGTCCAGACCCGTGTCTTCGATGGCCTCCCAACTCAGTTGCAGGAGTAAACGTTGTTGTGGATCGGTGCGGCGAACTTCAAGTTCTGACATGCCAAAAAAATTGGCGTCAAAATTATAGATGTGATCAATAAGCCCAGCCGTCTTTTGATAATTTTTTCCACTCTCACCAGGAACGGCACTGTTCCATAAAAGGCTGTCCCAACGCTTGTTAACCATTGGCGCTATGGCACTTTTGCCTTCACAGAGATTGTTCCATAACTGCTCAGGCGTCAACGATCCACCCGGAAACCGGCAACTCATCCCAATAATTGCAATTGGCTCTGAAGCCTGCGCTTTCATAGCAGCAAGCTCTTTTTTTAATTGATTAATTTTAATAAGTGACTGTTTGAGTATTTCGGGTCCGGCGTGCCCCAAGACTGATTGTCCACTGTCATCCATGACACACCTACCTGAGGGTCTTCCATCTTCCACAGGGGTACAGGTGGAGAGGATATTGTTGATTTAGTCGCTGGTGGCATAACTATATGTCAGCAAAATCTGAACTAGCAACTAAATATGAAAGACCGAAAAATCGAGGTAGATCACAAACCAAAATCTGTCAAAAAAATAATTATTATATTTTTTAGCCACCTTGTAACGCACGCGTTATAAGGGTCACAGCTTTTTCTGCTGCGAACGAAGCACGGCAAGAAGCGAAAATTTTGTTGCTTTGAAGGCAATCTGAAATCATTTAGAAAATAAATGTTACAAATACCAGCGCTTTTTTGACTCACAAGTCGGGCATGTGCATAAGATTGGTCTACTAGCAATATTTCTATCTTATTCAACTGACGACTGAAGCATAAGGGAACCTGGCCCCCACTTGAAGAGCAGCCGGTTCGCAGGCAAAAAAAACCTGCTGGCCAGCGCCAGCAGGTTTTTTCATTGTGGATAACTCAGGTCTTCTTGATTTTGACCGGGCGTTTCCAGCCGTCGATGTTGCGTTGGCGGGCGCGGGCTACGCCGAGCTGCAAGTTATCCACATCCTGATTGATAGTCGAACCCGCTGCGGTGGTGGCGCCATCGCCTACTTTTACTGGGGCAACCAATGAATTGTTGGAGCCGATAAACACGTCTTCGCCCAGCACAGTCTGGTGCTTGTTCGCGCCATCGTAGTTACAGGTAATAGTGCCGGCACCGATGTTGGTGCGCGCGCCAATAACTGCATCGCCCAGGTAAGTCAGGTGACCGGCTTTTGCGCCTTCACCCAAGTGGGCGTTTTTCAGTTCAACAAAGTTACCCACATGGGCCTTGGCCTCCAGCACACTACCCGGACGCAACCGCGCAAACGGCCCGGCATCGCTGCCCTCGCCCATCACGGCACCGTCGATATGGCTGTTGGCCTTGATCACCACGCCCTTGCGCAGGGTACTGTCCTTGATCACGCAGTTAGGGCCAATCACCACGTCGTCTTCGATGACCACACGGCCTTCGAGGATCACGTTGATATCGATCAGCACATCACGGCCGACGGTCACTTCCCCGCGCACATCGAAACGCGCAGGGTCGCGCAGGGTCACGCCCTGGGCCATCAGGCGGCGGCTTTCGCGCAATTGATAGTGACGCTCCAGTTCGGCCAGTTGCTTGCGGTCGTTGGCGCCCTGCACTTCCATCGGGTCGTGGGGTTGCTCGGTGGCGACCAGCAGGCCATCGCTCACAGCCATCTCGATGACGTCAGTGAGGTAGTACTCGCCCTGGGCGTTGTTGTTGGACAGACGACTCATCCAGTCGGCGAGCTTATTGGCAGGGACCGCGAGAATGCCGGTATTGCCTTCGGTAATGGCGCGCTGGGCTTCGCTGGCATCCTTGTGCTCAACGATGGCAGCGACCTTCCCGTCGGCATTGCGCACAATGCGCCCATAGCCGGTGGGGTCATCCAGCTCAACGGTCAGCAGGCCCATCTGGCCAGGCACGACGTGCTTCAGCAGGCGTTGCAGGGTTTCCACTTCGATCAGCGGCACGTCGCCATACAGGATCAGCACGGTGTTCGCCGTGATGAAGGGCACGGCCTGCGCGGTGGCGTGGCCGGTACCGAGTTGCTTGTCTTGTAGAACGAAATTCAAGTCGTCTGCGGCGAGACGCTCACGCACCACATCGGCACCGTGACCGATCACTACGTGAATGCGCTGGGGGTCCAGTTGCCGGGCGCTGTGGATAACATGGCCCAGCATGGAATTGCCGGCAACCGGGTGCAACACCTTGGGCAGGGCCGAACGCATGCGGGTGCCCTGGCCTGCGGCGAGAATAACGATTTCAAGAGACATGAGTGGCTACCAATCCTGGGCGGTCCGGCTTCAGACCAGAGAAGTGTTTTGCTGAAAAAGAAAAAGGGTAGCCGAGGCTACCCTTTTTAATCAATCGCGCATGATGTACGACGGCTAGGCCGCTTACTTCTTGCGCAACTGCTGGAGCGTGCGCAGCTGGGCTGCAGCCTCGGCCAGACGTACAGCAGCAGCGCTGTAGTCGAAGTCCGCACCCTTTTCGTTCAGGGCCTTCTCGGCAGCCTTGACGGCTTCCTGAGCGGAGGCTTCATCCAGGTCGCCAGCACGTTGCACGGTGTCGGCAAGTACCTTGACCATGTTCGGCTGAACCTCGAGGAAACCACCAGAGATGTAAAACACCTCCTTTTCCCCGCCCTGCTTGGTCAGCGTGATCGGACCTGGCTTCAAGCTGGTGATCAACGGCGCGTGGCCCATGGCAATACCAAGGTCACCGAGTTCGCCGTGTGCAATCACCATCTCTACCAGACCGGAGAAGATTTCCCCTTCCGCGCTGACGATATCGCAATGGACTGTCATAGCCATCTGATTGCCTCAACCTGATGAGCGCCCGTTTCCGGGCGCCTGGATTACAGTTTCTTGGCTTTCTCGATCGCTTCTTCGATGCCGCCGACCATGTAGAACGCTTGTTCTGGCAGGTGGTCGTAGTCACCGTTGAGGATGCCTTTGAAGCCAGCAATGGTGTCTTTCAGGGAAACGTATTTACCCGATGCACCGGTGAAGACTTCAGCCACGAAGAACGGCTGCGACAAGAAGCGCTGGATCTTACGAGCGCGGGATACCAACTGCTTGTCGGTTTCCGACAGCTCGTCCATACCCAGGATCGCAATGATGTCCTTCAGCTCTTTGTAACGCTGCAGCACGTACTGAACGCCGCGAGCAGTGTCGTAGTGCTCCTGGCCGATCACGTTCGGGTCCAGCTGGCGCGAAGTCGAGTCGAGTGGATCGACCGCTGGGTAGATACCCAGGGAAGCGATGTCACGGGACAGTACGACGGTGGCGTCCAAGTGGGCGAAGGTGGTCGCTGGCGACGGGTCGGTCAAGTCATCCGCAGGTACGTATACCGCTTGGATCGAAGTGATCGAACCTTCCTTGGTCGAAGTGATACGTTCTTGCAGAACGCCCATCTCTTCAGCCAGGGTCGGCTGGTAACCTACTGCCGAAGGCATACGGCCCAGCAGTGCGGATACTTCAGTACCGGCCAGGGTGTAACGGTAGATGTTGTCGACGAACAGCAGAACGTCGTTACCTTCGTCACGGAACTTCTCGGCCATGGTCAGGCCAGTCAGTGCTACGCGCAGACGGTTTCCCGGCGGCTCGTTCATCTGACCGTAAACCAGTGCCACTTTGTCCAGAACGTTGGAGTCCTTCATCTCGTGGTAGAAGTCGTTACCCTCACGAGTACGCTCACCCACACCGGCGAACACGGAATAACCGCTGTGCTCGATGGCGATGTTACGGATCAGTTCCATCATGTTTACGGTCTTGCCTACACCGGCACCACCGAACAGACCCACTTTACCGCCCTTGGCGAACGGGCAAACCAGGTCGATAACCTTGATGCCGGTTTCCAGCAGGTCGTTGCCGCCAGCTTGTTCGGCGAACGAAGGTGCTGGACGGTGAATGCCCCAGCGCTCTTCGGTGTCGATAGGGCCAGCTTCGTCGATCGGGTTGCCCAGTACGTCCATGATCCGGCCCAGGGTCGCTTTACCGACCGGTACGGAGATGGCAGCGCCAGTGTCGACAACGTCCAGACCGCGCTTCAAGCCTTCGGTGGAACCCATCGCAATGGTACGAACTACGCCGTCGCCCAGCTGCTGCTGAACTTCCAGAGTAGTTTCCGCGCCTTGTACTTTCAGCGCGTTGTAGATGCTCGGTACGCTGTCGCGTGGAAATTCCACGTCGATAACGGCGCCGATGATTTGAACGATACGTCCGCTACTCATAGCTGGATCCTCTGAATATTTGAACCGTTAAACCGCGGCAGCGCCGCCGACGATTTCCGAGATCTCTTGGGTGATCGCAGCCTGACGCGCCTTGTTGTAGATCAGCTGCAAATCGCTGATCAGATCACCGGCGTTATCGGTAGCGTTTTTCATCGCGATCATCCGCGCCGCTTGTTCAGCTGCGTTGTTCTCGACCACCGCCTGGTACACCTGCGACTCCACGTAGCGCACCATCAAGCCGTCAAGCAGCTCTTTGGCGTCCGGTTCGTAGAGGTAGTCCCAGTGGTGCTTGAGTTCCTGATCCGGAGTCGCCACCAGTGGAATCAACTGCTCCACGGTTGGCTGCTGGGTCATGGTGTTGATGAACTTGTTGGATACCACGGACAGGCGGTCAATCCGGCCTTCCAGGTACGCATCCAGCATCACCTTCACACTGCCGATCAAATCATTGATCGACGGCTCTTCACCCAGGTGGCTGATAGCTGCAACGACGTTACCGCCGAAGTTGCGGAAAAAGGCCGCACCCTTGCTACCAACGACACACAGATCGATCTCGACGCCGTTTTCGCGGTTTACCGCCATGTCCTTGACCAGGGCCTTGAACAGGTTGGTATTCAGACCACCGCACAAACCACGGTCACTGCTCACAACCACATAACCCACACGCTTGACTGCGCGGTCGATCATGAACGGGTGGCGGTATTCCGGGTTGGCGTTGGCCAGATGCCCAATTACCTGGCGGATACGCTCCGCATAAGGACGGCTAGCAGCCATGCGCATTTGTGCCTTGCGCATTTTGCTGACCGCCACTTTTTCCATGGCGCTGGTAATTTTTTGCGTGCTTTTGATGCTCGCAATCTTACTGCGAATCTCTTTTGCGCCTGCCATGTAACACCTATCAGGTTAGCAAGCGGGAGCCTTGCGGCTCCCGCTGCGGCTTACCAGGTTTGGGTGGCCTTGAACTTCTCGATACCGGCTTTCATGCCAGCGTCGATATCGTCATTGAAGTCACCCTTCACGTTGATCTTCGCCATCAATTCGGCGTGATCGCGGTTGAAGTAAGCAATCAGCGCTTGTTCAAAGCTGCCGACCTTGGCGATTTCAACGTCGGTCAGGAACCCACGCTCAGCGGCATACAGCGACAACGCCATGTCAGCGATCGACATAGGGGCGTATTGCTTCTGCTTCATCAGCTCGGTAACGCGCTGACCATGCTCAAGTTGCTTACGGGTCGCTTCGTCCAGGTCAGAAGCGAACTGGGCGAATGCCGCCAGTTCACGGTACTGAGCCAGAGCGGTACGGATACCACCGGACAGCTTCTTGATGATCTTGGTCTGAGCGGCACCACCCACACGGGATACCGAAACACCGGCGTTCACTGCAGGGCGGATGCCCGAGTTGAACATGGCCGATTCCAGGAAGATCTGACCGTCGGTGATGGAAATCACGTTGGTCGGAACGAACGCGGAAACGTCGCCAGCCTGGGTTTCGATGATCGGCAGTGCGGTCAGGGAACCGGTTTTGCCGGTCACTGCGCCGTTGGTGAACTTCTCTACGTACTCTTCCGAAACGCGGGATGCGCGCTCCAGCAGACGGGAGTGGAGATAGAACACGTCGCCTGGGTAGGCTTCACGGCCTGGTGGACGGCGCAGCAGCAGGGAAATCTGGCGGTAAGCCACTGCTTGCTTGGACAGATCGTCATAAACGATCAGCGCGTCTTCACCGCGGTCGCGGAAGAATTCACCCATGGTGCAACCGGAGTACGGTGCCAGGAATTGCAGCGCAGGAGATTCCGAAGCACTGGCAGCCACGATGATCGTGTTGGCCAGGGCGCCGTTTTCTTCCAGCTTGCGAACCACGTTGGCAATGGTCGATTGTTTCTGACCGATAGCTACGTAGACGCAGAAAATGCCGCTGTTCTTCTGGTTGATGATCGCGTCGATCGCCAGAGCGGTCTTACCGATCTGACGGTCACCGATGATCAGCTCACGCTGGCCACGGCCGACTGGGATCATGGCATCGACAGCCTTGTAGCCAGTCTGTACAGGCTGGTCTACCGACTTACGCCAGATCACGCCTGGAGCAACTTTCTCGACCGCGTCGGTCTCGGTGTTGCCCAGTGGACCTTTACCGTCAACAGGGTTACCCAGTGCGTCGACTACGCGACCCAGCAGTTCCTTACCAACCGGAACTTCCAGGATGCGGCCTGTGCACTTGGCGCTCATGCCTTCAGCCAGACTGGTGTAAGCGCCCAATACAACGGCACCTACGGAGTCTTGCTCCAGGTTGAGGGCCATACCGTAGACGCCGCCCGGAAACTCGATCATCTCGCCGTACATGACGTCGGCCAGACCGTGAATCCGCACGATGCCGTCAGATACGCTGACGACAGTGCCTTCGTTACGGGCTTGGGAGGTCACATCAAGCTTGTCGATGCGGCCCTTGATAATTTCACTTATTTCGGAAGGATTGAGTTGCTGCATTGCTCTGCTGCCCCTTCAAACTCAAGATTTCAATGCTTCGGCAAGTTTCGCGAGTTTGCCGCGAATCGAGCCATCGATAACCAGGTCGCCGGCGCGAATGACAACACCCCCAATGAGGGATGGGTCTTCCGCAACTTGCAGGCGCACTTCCCGGTCGAGTCGTGCACTGAGAACCTTGGCGAGTTTGTCTTGCTGTTCTTGGTTCAATGCAAAAGCACTGGTCACTTCAACGTCTACCGACTTCTCTTGCTCGGCCTTGTACAGGTCGAAAAGAGCGACAATCTCCGGCAACAGCGGGAGACGGTCGTTTTCGGCAACGACGTGGATGAAGTTCTGCACTTTCACATCAAACTTGTCGCCGCACACGTCAATAAACGTGGCGGCCTTGTCTGCGCTCGTCAGTCGCGGGGCCTTGAGCACGCGCTGCATGGTGTCGTCTTGCGACACTGCTGCAGCCAGGCCGAGCATGGCTGACCAAGAGGCCAGCTGCTGGTGGGCCTGGGCGTGCTCGAAGGCTGCCTTAGCGTAAGGTCGGGCCAACGTGGTCAATTCTGCCATGATCGCCCTCGCTTAAATTTCAGCAGCCAGTTTGTTTACCAGCTCCGCGTGCGCGTTTTGATCGATTGTGGCACCCAGGATCTTCTCAGCACCGCCGACGGCCAGAGCACCCAGTTGGGCACGCAGCGCATCTTTGACACCGTTCAGTTCCTGCTCGATCTCGGCCTGAGCCTGAACCTTCACACGGTCAGCGTCGATACGGGCTTTTTCAACAGCCTCTTCAACAATCTGATTACCGCGTTTCTTGGCTTGCTCAATGATTTCAGCTGCCTGTGCCTTAGCATCGCGCAGTTGATGGCCCGCTTTCTCTTGGGCCAACTCCAGGTCGCGAGCTGCACGGGTGGCAGCGTCCAAACCATCCGCGATCTTCTTCTGACGTTCTTGCAAAGCCGCGATGACCGGAGGCCACACGTACTTCATGCAAAACCATACAAAAATGAAGAACGCAACGGACTGGCCAATCAGGGTTGCATTAATGTTCACGCCAACACCTCGCTCGTTCGTTGTCCATCACACCAATCAACTCGAAAATTCGAGTGATCAGCCAGCGAGTTGACCAACGAAGGGGTTCGCGAAGGTGAAGAACAGAGCGATACCAACGCCGATCATGGTTACGGCGTCGAGCAGACCGGCAACGATGAACATTTTAACTTGCAGCATTGGAACCATTTCTGGCTGACGCGCTGCGCCTTCCAGGAATTTGCCGCCCAGCAGGCCGAAACCAATGGCAGTACCCAGTGCGCCCAGGCCGATCAACAGTGCAACAGCGATAGCGGTTAGACCAACTACAGTTTCCATCTTTCCTCCCGACTTTTACGTCGTATGGTTTAGGTTTTTTAGATTTTAAAGCGGTAAAACAAATCGTTTCATAGCCCTTGTGGGCCACCTTCCCGTTTGACCGGAAAGGACATCAGACTAGTCAAGACTGGCCTTAATGGTTCTCTTCGTGCGCCATCGACAGGTAGACGATGGTCAGCATCATGAAGATGAATGCCTGCAGGGTAATGATGAAGATGTGAATCAGGGCCCATGCCACTTGCAATACGGCGCCGATACCACTCAACCACAACAGACCACTGCCAAACATTACGGCGATCAAGATAAACACCAGCTCACCGGCATACATGTTGCCGAATAGACGCAGCGCGAGCGAAAAGGGTTTAGCGATCAAAGTGACGAATTCAAGCAGGAAGTTGACCGGAATCAGCAGTGCCTGAAGGAAAATATTGCTGCTGGAGAACGGGTGTAGCGTCAGCTCTCCAATAAAACCACCCAATCCCTTGATCTTGATGCTGTAGAAAATGATCAAGCCGAACACGGAAAGGGACATGGCCATTGTCGCGTTCGGGTCAGTAGTCGGTACGGCCCGGAAGAACAGATGATCATTGCCCGCGATTTTGGCAGCGGCAAACGGCAGCCAGTCGACGGGAACCAGGTCGATGGAGTTCATCAGGAACACCCAAACGAAAATGGTCAGCGCCAGCGGTGCAATCAGCGCATTACGGCCGTGAAAGGTGTCTCTGACGCTGCTGTCGACGAACTCGATCAGCACTTCGACGAAGTTCTGCAAGCCGCCAGGCTGCCCTGAGGTCACCTTGCTGGCCGCCATACGGAACAGTACGACGAAGATCAGCCCCATCAGAACCGACCAGCCGAGCGTATCGACGTGGAAAGCCCAGAAGCCCATTTCTTTGGCCTCTGCTGCGGAGTGGGCAAAGCCCCAGCCGCCATTAGGAAGCTGACCGAAGGTCAGGTTCTGCAAGTGGTGCTGGATATAGCCCGAAGCGGTTGTTTCTGCCATGGTTGCCTCAAACGCCCTAAGGTTTCGAAAGTCTTGTTTTCATTAGCAGGGGAGCGAACCAGCTGACCAGTTGGGTCAACACGAAGACGCCGAATACAGCCAGCGGCGCCAATGGCTTCACACCTGCAAAGGTCAGTGCAAACAGCACTGCCGTCAAAATCAGTTTCCCTGCCTCGCCGGCATAAAATGACCGGACGATAGCCTGGGCTGCTCGGGCGCCGGAAAACCGAAAGGCCCTGTGAGCGAAATACATATTGGGCAGCAAGGCTATCAGGCCTCCGCAGAGTCCTGAATATCCGGCTACGACTCCATGCCAGTACCAAAGCGCCAATGCGGCGATCAGCAAGATGACAAATTGAGCCAATAAAACCGGAAAAACGGCCAAGCGATGGAACGGCAACGTGTTTGGCGTGCGGGTTTCCATCACTCTTGCTCCTCAATGGTCGGCTGCCGGAAATCAATAACTTGGCATAATTTGTGCCGACAAAATGCGCGCAGAGTATAGGGGCGGTTCTGCCCCTATTCAACTGCCGGGTAGTGATTTCCGATCACTCGCTACATAAGCAAATGTTTCAGCGGATGTGGGCAAGGACGCCCTGAAGCTCATCGAGGGAGTTATATCCGATAACCAATTGGCCTTTGCCTTTTTTCCCGTGGCGAATTTGCACCGCAGAGCCCAGGCGCTCGGCCAGGCGCTGCTCGAGGCGGGCGATATCCGGATCAGGTTTGGCCGTTTCGACCGGTGCAGGTTTGCCGCTGAGCCATTGGCGAACCAGGGCCTCGGTCTGACGAACGGTGAGCCCCCGTGCGACAACGTGTCGCGCCCCTTCAACCTGTTGATTTTCCGGCAAACCGAGCAATGCACGGGCGTGACCCATTTCCAGGTCGCCGTGGGACAACATGGTCTTGATGACTTCCGGCAACGCGATCAGACGCAGCAAGTTGGACACGGTCACACGGGATTTACCCACCGCCTCGGCCACTTGTTGCTGGGTCAGCTGGAATTCCTGCTGCAAGCGCTGCAGGGCAATGGCTTCTTCGATCGGGTTGAGGTCTTCGCGCTGGATATTCTCGATCAACGCCATGGCGATGGCGGTTTCATCCGGCACATCGCGCACCATCGCCGGGATGGTTTCCTTGCCGGCCTGCTGGCTCGCGCGCCAGCGGCGTTCACCGGCGATGATTTCAAAACGGCCGCCGCCAATCGGACGCACCACGATCGGTTGCATCACACCCTGGGCCTTGATCGAATTGGCCAGTTCTTCCAGCGCCTGGGGGTCCATGTCCCGGCGTGGCTGGTATTTGCCGCGCTGGATCAGGTCCAGCGGCAGGTGTTGCAGCTCGCGCTCGTCGGCCTGCACCGCCTGTTCTTCAAGCGATGTGACGGTCGGACCACTCAACAGTGCATCCAGTCCACGTCCGAGACCTCGTTTCTTGACGGCCATGGGGATTCCTTAAGTTGGCTGGGCTGCAGCGGTGCGTGAATTGCGGCGCTGACGGCGAACCATCTCGCCGGCCAGCGCCAGGTAGGCAATGGCACCACGGGATTGTTTGTCATAGGCCAAAGCCGGCATGCCGTAGCTCGGGGCTTCGGCCAAACGGATGTTGCGCGGGATCACCGTGTCGTACAGCTGGTCACCGAAGTGTTCCTTGAGCTGCGCCGATACATCGTTCATCAGGCTCAGGCGCGGATCGAACATGGTCCGCAGCAAGCCTTCGATCTGCAGGTTCGGGTTGAGCAATTCGGCAATGCGCTTGATGTTATCCACAAGGTCGCTCAACCCTTCCAACGCGTAGTACTCGCACTGCATGGGGATAATCACCCCATCGGCGGCCACCAGCGCGTTCAGTGTCAGCATCGACAGCGACGGTGGGCAGTCGATCAGGATGTAGTCGTAATTCTCGCGGATTGGCGCCAGGGCGCTGCGCAGACGGCTTTCTTTCATCTGCATTTCCAGCAGCACCACTTCCGCCGCAGTCAAATCGCGGTTGGCCGGCAGCAGTTGATAACCACCATGTTCGGAGTAGTGCATGGCCTGGGCCAGGTCGCACTCGCCAATCAGCAAGTCGTAGACCGAGTTTTCCAGGCCGTGTTTATCCACACCGCTCCCCATGGTGGCGTTGCCCTGTGGATCGAGATCGATCAACAGCACCCGGCGCTTGGTTGCGACCAGGGATGCTGCGAGGTTGATGCAGGTGGTGGTTTTGCCCACGCCACCTTTCTGGTTCGCTATCGCGAATACCTTAGCCATTCTTGCTTGTGTTCCCAATCATGCCGTGCGGCGCAGTATCAGCAGATGGCGTTGGCCTTGGCAACCGGGTACGGCCAAGGCGTGTTCGCTATCGAGGTGGAAGTCTGCCGGCAATGCTAACAGCTCATCGCTTGGATGGACGCCCTTCATTGCCAGCCAGCGGGTGTCGCGGTCGCCCAGATGGCGGGTCCAGTTGCTGAAGTTCTCCATGCTGCTGAACGCCCGGGAAACGATTCCGTTGAATGGCTGTTCAGGCGTGAAGGCTTCGACGCGACTGTGGATAACTTGCAGGTTATCCAGCTTGAGTTCGAGTTTGACCTGGGTCAGGAAGCGGGTCTTCTTGCCGTTGCTGTCCAGGCAGGTCACTTGCGACCCGGGAAACAGAATGGCCAGTGGGATGCCTGGCATGCCGCCCCCACTGCCGACGTCGAGCCAGCGACCGTTTTCGATGAATGGCATCACGCTCAAGCTGTCGAGCAAGTGACGGGACACCATTTCGTCGGGATCACGCACCGCGGTCAGGTTGTAAGCCTTGTTCCATTTGATCAACAGGGCCAGGTAGCCCAACAGCAATTCGTGCTGGGCCGGGGTCAGGTCGACGCCCAACTGGCGCGCACCTGTGGATAACTCTTCGGCGTGTTGCGAGGTGACCAACGAACTCAAGCGCTTTGCTCCAACTGACGGCCCGCGCCGCGTTTTTTCAAATGAATCATCAACAGCGAAATCGCTGCCGGGGTGACGCCGGGGATACGTGAAGCCTGGCCCAGGGTCTCTGGCCGAGTTATCCCCAGCTTGCTTTGGATTTCTTTCGACAGCCCGGAAATCCCGGTGTAGTCGATATCCACAGGCAGCTTGGTGTCTTCACTGGCGCGCAGGCGGGCGATTTCATCCTGCTGGCGGTCAATGTAACCGGCGTATTTGGTCTTGATTTCGACCTGCTCGGCGACCTGTGGGTCTTCTGCACCCTGCCCGGTCACTTCGACCAGACCAGCGTAGTCGATTTCCGGACGCGACAGCAGGTTGAGCAAGTTGTATTCGTGGGTCAACGGCGTGCCGAATTTTTCGGCAATCGCATCGCCCTGTTCGGTGCCCGGGCGGACCCAAGTGCTTTTCAGCCGCTGTTCTTCCAACGCGATGCTTTCGCGTTTTTTGCAGAAGGCAGCCCACCGTGCGTCGTCGACCAGGCCCAGTTCGCGACCTTTCTCGGTCAGACGCAGATCGGCGTTGTCTTCGCGCAGGATCAAGCGGTATTCCGCCCGGGATGTGAACATCCGGTACGGTTCCTGGGTACCCAGGGTAATCAGGTCGTCGACCAACACACCGATGTACGCCTCATCGCGACGCGGGCACCAGCTGTCTTTGCCCTGCGCGCGCAGTGCAGCATTGGTTCCGGCCAGCAAACCTTGGGCACCTGCTTCTTCGTAACCGGTGGTGCCGTTGATTTGCCCGGCAAAGAACAAACCGCCGATCACTTTGGTTTCCAGGCTGTACTTGAGGTCACGCGGGTCGAAGTAGTCGTACTCGATGGCGTAGCCCGGACGCACGATGTGCGCGTTTTCCATGCCGCGAATCGATTGCACGATCTGGATTTGCACGTCAAACGGCAGGGAAGTGGAGATACCGTTCGGGTACAGCTCATGAGTGGTCAAGCCTTCGGGCTCGATAAAAACCTGGTGGCTTTCCTTGTCGGCAAAGCGGTGGATCTTGTCTTCGATCGACGGGCAATAACGCGGGCCGATGCCTTCGATCACCCCGGAGTACATCGGCGAACGGTCGAGGTTCGCGGCAATGATTTCGTGGGTGCGCGCATTGGTGTGGGTGATCCAGCAGCTCACCTGTTTCGGATGCTGTTCCTTGGAGCCCATGAACGACATGACCGGGATCGGTGTATCGCCTGCTTGCTCGGTCATCACCGAGAAATCTACGGAGCGCCCGTCAATACGCGGCGGGGTCCCGGTTTTCAGCCGACCGACACGCAGCGGCAGTTCGCGCAGACGCTTTGCCAGGGCAATCGACGGCGGATCACCGGCACGGCCACCGGAATAGTTCTGCATGCCAATGTGGATAAGTCCGCCGAGGAATGTACCGGTGGTCAACACCACGGATTCTGCGAAGAAACGCAGACCCATTTGGGTGACAACTCCGCGCACCTGGTCCTGTTCGACGATTAGGTCATCTGCTGCTTGTTGAAATATCCACAGGTTCGGCTGGTTTTCCAGGGTTTCGCGGACTGCAGCCTTGTACAGGATGCGGTCGGCCTGAGCCCGGGTAGCCCTTACGGCCGGGCCTTTGCGGCTGTTGAGCACGCGAAATTGGATGCCACCTTTATCGGTAGCCATGGCCATCACGCCGCCAAGGGCGTCGATTTCCTTGACCAGATGGCTTTTACCGATCCCACCGATGGCGGGGTTGCAACTCATGGCGCCGAGAGTTTCCACGTTATGCGTCAACAACAGGGTTTTTACGCCCATTCGTGCGGACGCCAGTGCTGCCTCGGTACCGGCATGACCGCCGCCGATGACGATCACTTCAAAACGGGAAGGGAAATCCACCACGCACCTCGTGCCTGCTTATGTAGGTAATCAGGAATTGATTGTTGAAAGAGTTTTAGAGCTTTGGCGGCAAGTATAGGGACTTAGCCCTTCCTAAAGAACCCTTTGCACAAAATTTAACCAGCTGTGGATGAATCACAGACAATAGAAATTAAAAGAGAGAAATTTATTAAATCTTTGTTTTTATGTTTATTTCTACTGAGCATACTTTCTGTGGATAGATCTACACAGGCCTTTATTTACGGCGTGTACAGAGATTCAAAAGTCTGTGGTCATGTGCCAATGAGGCCCTTGGATAAGTCCTTTAAGCCTGTGGATTAAACAGACGGTTATCCACAGAGGCCTTTTTACTCAGGTTTCAGGGCCTGTTATCAACTGGGCACAGGGACGGTTATTCACAGAGCTTAATCCACAGAAATCGGCAAATCTGTCTGTATTCAGTCCGCCACAACGCCAACCGAAACCTTTCACTCGGTGGTGAGCACAGCAAAAAGAGATCTGTTGTGAGAAAACGGCGGGGCAGTTAATAATAGCGATTATCATTAACCTACCTTGTCATGCCCTATGTCCTCTTCTTCACACACGGCTGCGGTCCAGCACATTTATGAGCAGCACCACTCCTGGCTGCGCGGGTGGCTCAAAGGGAAGCTACATAACGCCTGTGATGCGGCCGATGTGGCGCACGATACGTTCGTGCGCATTCTGGGCGGGCGGCATGCGGCACAGATCGTTGAACCACGTGACTACCTGGCGACCATCGCCAGAGGCCTGGTGATTGATCGTTACCGTCGAAACGCTATCGAACAGGCCTACAAACAGACCCTGGCCGAACGGCCTGAAGCCATAACCATCAGTGAAGAAGACAAAGCCATCATCATCGAGACGTTGGTGGCTGTGGATAAAGCCTTGTCTGCACTCGGCGAGCGAGCACGGCGGATATTCATGCTGTCCCAGGTCGAGGGGCTGACTTATCAACAGATTGCCGATCAGCTTCAGGTTTCACTGACCACGGTGAAGAAGCACATGATCCGTGTATTGACTGAATGCTCACTGATCATGGCCAGCCTGTAATGGCGGCGCCCGATCGCAAAACCTTTGAGGCTGCTGCCAGTTGGTACGTACAGTTTCAATCCCAGACGCCTACCGCCGACGAGCGCCAAGCCTGGCAACAATGGCTCAACGGTGATCCCTCCCATCAGGCCGCATGGAATCAGATGGAACAGTTGCAGCGCAGTCTCGGCGCCCTGCCTCCGGATTTCACCCGCCGCGCATTGTCGGCCACACAGCAACGTCGCCAGGTACTCAAGTGGATGTTGGTGCTGGGCGGCACCGGGTTCCTGGGGTGGAATGTTCAGCAACACACGCCCCTGGGTAATCTGTGGGCCGATTACCGCACGGTCGTAGGTGAACGCCGGCGTATTGAATTGGCCGACGGCACGCGGATTGACCTGAATACCGGCACAGCGATTGATGTGCTATTTGATGAGCGCCAGCGTTTGATCCGCTTGCGCGAAGGTGAAGTACTTATTCACACCGGCAAGCTGGGTGTGCAGACGCCCTTTTATGTCGAAACCCGCCAAGGCCGCGTCCAGGCATTGGGTACTCGGTTTACCGTACGCCAGTTGCAGGACTCAACCCGCGTTGGCGTTCTGGAGGATCGGGTGAATGTGTCGCCTGGTGACCAGCCCCTCCAGGCCCGGCTGCTCAATGCCGGCGAAAGCGCAGACTTCGATCGCCAAAAAGTGCAGCCAAACACCGTTTACTGCAAATCCCAGGCCGCCTGGGTCGATGGCCAACTGATCGTATTGGATGCACGCCTCGGTGATGTTATCGAAGAGCTCGCCCGCTATCGCCCAGGTGCCCTGCAATGCGACCTGGCCTCGGCACATCTGCGTGTTTCCGGGACCTTTCGCCTGGATTCCACCGACGCAGTGCTGGCCAATCTGCAGGCCACCCTGCCGATTCAGGTGAAATACTTCACTCGCTATTGGGTTTCGGTGAAGCGAATCGGTTGATCGAAAAAATATCTGCACGCGGGGTTATCTTTTTTTTACCTGACACGGCCCTACAGGTAATCACGATGCCACCTTCAGGGCTTACTCACCTATGCGCGTTCCCACCAAGCTCCGCCAGCGACTTTCCTACCACGGTATGACATGCAGCCTGCTGCTCGGCACGGCCACCACTGTCAGTGTGTTGTTATCCACGGGCGCCCAGGCCGCCAGCGCGGTGCAACACTACGTTATTGCGGCCGGCCCCCTGGATAACGCCTTGAGCCAATTTGCCGCCAAGGCGAATGTGATCCTGTCTTTTTCACCTCAACAAACCACACGTTTAAACACAGCAGGCTTGGAAGGTGACTACTCCGTGGACCAAGGTTTTGCGCTGCTGCTGCAAAACTCCGGTTTACAGGCGGTAGTCCAGGCACCTGGCAGTTATGTCCTGCAGGCCGCTTCCACCGGCGAACTCACCCTCGCGCCCACCACAGTCAGCACTTATCAACAGGGCGGTTTCAATCAGGAGATTGCTGGGGATGTGGGCTACAAAGCGCAGAACAGCAGGGTCGGTACAAAGACCAGTACGCCGCTGTCGGAAACACCACGTTCGGTATCGGTCGTCACCGGCCAGCGTATCAAGGACCAGAAGTCGCAAACCCTGACCGAAGTGTTGGGTTACGTGCCCGGTATCTTTGCACCGCCCTTTGCCGCAGGTGATGGGCTGGCGGGCGATCTGTTCTTCATTCGCGGTTTCAATGCCACGGATTACGGCTACGGCCTGCTGCGAGATGGCCTGCGCGTACAAGGTAATCGGTACGACACCACCAGTGAGCCCTATGGCCTGGAGCGGGTCGAAATCTTCCGCGGCCCCTCTTCCCTGCTCTACGGTGAAAATGCGCCTGGCGGTCTGGTGAATCTGGTGAGCAAACACCCTACTGCTACGCCACAAGGTGAAGTGCAGTTGGGTTATGGCTCCAATAATCGGCGTCAGTTGGGTGTGGATATCTCTGGGCCGCTCAATGACAGCGGCAATATCCTCGGCCGGGTTGTGATGCTCGGTCGCAAATCCGATACGCAGACCGACCATGTGCCAGACGATCGCCTGTACATCGCGCCATCACTGACCCTGAATTTCGACGACTACAACACCCTCACCCTGTTGGCCAATTACCAGAAAGACCACACTAATCTGGAACTCGGCCTACCGGCTGCCGGCACCTTGCTTACAAATCCCAATGGCAAGCTCTCCAAGCACACCATGCTCGGCGACCCGGATTGGAATACGTTCGAACGCGAAACCTGGAGTACCGGTTACGAATTCAGCCACAGCTTCAACGATGACTGGCAGTTCCGTCAGAACTCGCGCTACATGCAGTCACGCATCAACCGCCATGAAACCTGGCCCAGTGCCCTGAATAACCGCGGCTTTGGCACTCAACTGAACATGACCGCCTATGACCGCTATAACAAGTCGATGGTCTATTCGCTGGATAACCAGCTGGAAGGAAAATTCCAGGTCGGTGGCCTGGAAAACACGGTGCTGTTTGGCGCCAGTTATGACCGCACCTCGTTCAATCAGGATTGGGATGCGGGGTTTGCCGGCACCATCAATGTGTATAACCCGGTGTACCTGCGTGACCCGTTGACGCCGGTGGCGGTGCAAAACACCCTGCTCGAGCAGCAGATGAAAGGCGTTTATGCACAGATCCAGAGCAAATACGATCACTGGCTGTTCCTGCTCGGCGGCCGTCAGGACTGGGTCGACAGCGATTTCCGTGACAAGGTGAACAAGGCCGGCAATACCGGGTCCGAAGACCGCAAGTTCACCTATCAGGGCGGGGTGATGTACCAGTTCGACAACGGCCTGACGCCGTATGTCAGCTACTCCACTGCCTTTGTCCCCGTGCAGCAGATCTCCAACGCCGGCTCGCCCTTGAAACCGATCACCAGCAGCCAGTACGAAGTGGGCGTGAAGTACGAGCCGATCGGCTGGGATACGGCAATGACGGTGTCGGTGTATGACTTGCGCAAGGAAGACGACACTTACCTTGACGCCACCACCAATAGCTATCGCCAGGTAGGCGAAAGCCGGGCCAAGGGCGCTGAGGTAGAGGTCAACAGCAATCTCACGCCTAACCTGAATGTCACCGCAGCCTATACCTACACTGACGCGAGAATTACCAAGGATTCGGCGACGTCGTTGGTCGAGGGCCACCAGATGACCGGGGTTCCGCGTAACCAGGCCTCAGTGTGGGGCAAGTACCGCTTCTTCGATGGCCAACTCAAGGGCTTGTCCCTGGGCGGTGGCGTGCGTTATTTCGACAGTACCTTTTCCTACACCGCACCCACGCTGTATGGAAAGTTGGATGCAGGAAGCGTCACCTTGGTGGACGCAGCCGTTGGCTATCAGATCGACAAACACTGGTCTGTAGATGTGAACGCCAAGAACCTGTTCGACAAGGAATATGTATCTGGTTGCAACGATGCGGGCCGCTGCTATTGGGGTGACAGCCGTACCCTGCTCGGTACGGTGTCTTACAATTGGTAGGACGCTGTGGATAACTCGGTTATTTACCGATGCAGAAGCTGGAAAAGATCCGCCCCAACAAATCATCGGAGCTGAACGCGCCGGTGATTTCGCCTAACAGCTGCTGCGCCTGACGCAGATCTTCCGCCAGCAGCTCCCCGGCGCCCGCCAGGGTCAACTGCGCCCGACCGTGCTCCAACGCTGCGCTCGCATGGCGCAACGCCTCCAGGTGCCGACGGCGCGCACTGAAGCTGCTTTCCGAGGTCTGCTCGTAGCCCATACAGGCTTTGAGGTGCTCGCGCAGCAGTTCCAGGCCTTCACCGGCCGACTTCGCACTCAGGCTGATCGTGACGTGGCCATCCGCGCTGGTTTCCAGCGCAATGGCCTCTCCCGTCAAGTCAGCCTTGTTGCGAATCAAGGTGACCTTGGCCGGGTCCGGCCGGTGCTCGAGGAATTCCGGCCACAGGGCGAAAGGATCCACAGCCTCGGGCGCCGTTGCGTCCACCACCAACAGCACCCGATCCGCTTCGCCGATGGCTTTGAGCGCGCGTTCCACACCGATCTTTTCCACCTGGTCGTCGGTGTCGCGCAAACCGGCGGTGTCTACAACGTGCAACGGCATGCCGTCGATGTGGATATGTTCGCGCAGGATGTCCCGTGTGGTGCCGGCAATCTCAGTGACGATGGCGGCTTCCCGCCCCGCCAGGGCATTGAGCAAGCTGGATTTTCCCGCATTGGGCCGCCCCGCGATCACAACGGTCATGCCGTCTCGCAGCAAAGCCCCCTGCCCGGCTTCACGCAGCACTGTGGATAACTCATCGCGAACTTTATCCAGCATCGCCAGTACGTGGCCATCGGCGAGAAAGTCGATTTCTTCTTCCGGAAAATCAATCGCCGCCTCGACGTAGATACGCAGGCTGATCAACTGCTCGGTCAAGTTATGCACACGCAGGGAGAAAGCACCCTGCAGGGAGCGCAATGCATTACGTGCCGCTTGTGCAGAACTGGCTTCAATCAGGTCGGCAATTGCTTCGGCCTGGGCCAGATCCAGCTTGTCATTCAAAAATGCCCGCTCGCTGAATTCCCCTGGACGTGCCAGGCGGCAGCCCAATTGCAGGCAGCGTTGCAGCAACATATCCAACACAACCGGACCGCCGTGTCCCTGCAACTCCAGGACGTCTTCCCCGGTGAATGAATTCGGCCCAGGGAAATAAAGCGCTAACCCCTCGTCCAGCACGTTGCCGTCAGCATCCAGGAACGGGCCGTAATGCGCATAACGCGCCTTCAACTCACGGCCACTCATGGCTTTGGCTGCCACACTCGCAAGCGGCCCCGAAATTCTAACGATGCCGACACCGCCGCGACCTTGAGCGGTAGCGACAGCAGCGATGGTTTCACGAGGAGCGCTCATCAACAGGTTCCAGACCAAAAGTGACAGAAAGCAAAACGCCCCACTAGGGGGCGTCTTGAGTGGTTATCCACAGAGTAAGTTACGCAGAGGCTTTTGCGGTAGCCGCTTCGATCTTGCGTGTGATGTACCACTGTTGGGAGATAGACAACACGTTGTTGACCACCCAGTACAGCACCAGACCAGCTGGGAACCACAGGAAGAAGAAGGTGAAGATGATCGGCATCATTTTCATCACTTTTGCCTGCATCGGATCCGGCGGAGTCGGGTTCAGGCGCTGCTGGATGAACATCGTCGCGCCCATGATGATCGGCAGGATAAAGAACGGGTCTTTGATCGACAGGTCGGTTATCCACAGGATGAACGGCGCCTGACGCATCTCCACGCTTTCCAGGAGAACCCAGTACAGCGACAGGAACACCGGCATCTGCACCAGAATCGGCAAGCATCCACCCAGCGGGTTGATCTTCTCTTTCTTGTACAGCTCCATCATGGCCTGCGACATTTTCTGCCGGTCATCGCCATGTTGTTCTTTCAGCGCCGCCAGTTTCGGAGCCACGGCACGCATGCGCGCCATCGACTTGTAGCTGGCTGCCGACAGCGGGAAGAAGATCCCCTTGATCAGCATGGTCAGGAAGATGATCGAGAAGCCCCAGTTACCCACAATGCTGTGGATATGTTGCAGCAACCAGAAAATCGGCTGGGCGATGAACCACAGGAAGCCGTAATCCACAGTCAGCTCAAGGCCTGGGGACAACTCTTTCAGCACAGCCTGGCTTTTCGGGCCGGCGTACAGGATAGCGCTGGTTTCAGCCTTGGCGCCGGGTGCGACGGTCAACGCCGGGCCAGTGAAGCCAATGATGTAGTTACCCTGGCTGTCCTTGCGGGTTTGAACCAGGTTGGCCTCGCCCTTGTTCGGGATCCAGGCGGTCACGAAGTAGTGCTGCAGCCAGGCAACCCAGCCGCCTTGCACGGTTTCTTTCAGCGAGCCCTTGTCGATATCTTTCATCGACACTTTTTTGTACGGTTCGCTACTTGTCCACAGGGCGGCGCCCAGGTAAGTCGCGGTGCCGGTGGCAGTGCTGGATGAAGGATCGGAGCTGGCGTCACGCTTGAGCTGGGCAAACAGGTTGCCGCTCCATGGTTTGTCGCTTTCGTTGTCGATCAGGTAAGTGACCTTCAAGTCGTACAAACCACGGGTGAAGCTGAAGCGCTTGATGTAGTTGACGCCGTCGAGGCTGAATTTCAGGTCGACGTTCAACTGGTTCTGGCCATCAGCCAGTTGATAAGTCTTCTGCTCGGTCGAGTAAATCGGACGACCGGTAGCACGTGCATCCGGACCATTGGTGCCGGTCAGGCCGCTTTGCGCCAGATAAGTACGCTCACCACCGTTATCGAACAGTTGGAACGGAACATCCGGATGGTCTTGGCGACGTGGATACAGCGGCAGTTTCAACTGCGCGATATCACCACCTTGTGGGTCGATAGCCAGGTCGAGCACATCCGTTTTCACGTGGATGAGGTCTTTGTTGGTGACCACTGGCGTTTCTAACGGGGCGCTTGTCTCGCCATTCGCGCTGGGAACATCGGCACTCGCGGACGCATCGTTACCCAGCGGGGTGTCCGGAATAGCCGGCGCAGCCTGGTTGGTAGCAACATTCTGAGTCGGCAGGGCAGCCTGGCCATAGTCCTGGTTCCACTGAAGAACCATGACGTAGGACACGATTGCCAGGGCGACGATCAGGATCGTGCGTTTAATATCCATGATTACTCGGCCATCGAAGAAGAACGGGAGGTAGGGATAGGTGGAACCGGGTCATAACCACCGGGATTCCACGGATGACAGCGACCTAAACGACGAAAGGTCAGCCAGCCACCGCGCAGAAGACCATGGTTTTCTATGGCCTCTAACGCGTAGCAGGAACAACTGGGGTAGAAACGACAGTGGTTGGCCATCAGAGGACTAATGGCATAGCGATAAAACTGGATCGGAACGAGGGCCAGTTTACGCATCAAGGCTGTCTACCCCTACAGTTTCGGTGCTGACTGCTGGTGCTGGCTTGTGGGTACGCGCCAAACGTTTCCAGAGCTTGCCGAAATGCTGAATCAATTCGGGGTTTTCTACATCCCCCAAGCCTTTGCGCGCGACGATAACAATATCCCAACCAACCAGAGTGTCCTGGTGGAGGCGAAACGATTCGCGCATCAGACGCTTGAGGCGATTGCGCTCAACGGAGAGCTTTACGCTCTTCTTGCCGATCACCAACCCGAGTCGGGGGTGATCCAGATCGTTGTTACGCGCAAGGAGCAGGAGATTTTTCCCCGGAACCTTGCCGGTGGGGGAGTCAAAGACTGCCTTGAAATGCCGGGGGGTTAGCAGACGCTTTTCCCGACTGAAGTCCTGACTCACCACCAGTACCGGATTATCAAACTGCCAGACGCGCACGACCTTTGGCGCGACGACGCGACAGGACAGCACGGCCGTTCTTGGTAGCCATGCGAGCACGGAAGCCGTGGGTGCGGGCGCGTTTGATGGTGCTTGGTTGGAAAGTACGTTTCATGGCGTTGTTACCTGGTTCGTCCACAACGGGCCGGAATGGCCCCCGTTTTAAGAGACCGGCGATTCTAGTGAAAGCAAGCCTCTAGGTCAATTTCCAACCAGCTTTTCCTTTAATTAGATCTCCACAGGCCATCGGCTCTTTTCTGTCCGCTTGGCTTCCAGTGCTCATGGGATAGATATAAAAATAAAGAAGGAAGTTATTTAAAGCTTTTCTGTAAAGCTTATAAAAGCTAGACAGGCATTCAGCTGTGGATAACTGCCTTTAGGTCATATACCACGTGATGTACAGAGAATGACAACACGGGGGAGAAACGGTGCTCTGCCTGTGCTGCGCTGTCGGATAAGCTGTGTGTGGAATGGGCTGTTATCCACAGGCTGGTTACCCACAGACTTTCGCCCCTACTTGTGCAACGATCTCAGGGCCGCTTATCCACAGAGCTTATGCACAGACCATTGGTCGCCTTTATTGCTGTTAAGACGTTGATTTTGGCTGGCCTGTGATCAAGCTACATGTGGATAAGTGAACGGCTCGCCGCTACAATGGCGGCTGTTTTTGCCTCACCGGCTTTCAACTTAGGGGATATCCGTGTCAGTGGAACTTTGGCAGCAGTGCGTGGAGCTTTTGCGCGATGAGCTGCCTGCCCAGCAATTCAACACCTGGATCCGTCCGCTACAGGTCGAAGCCGAAGGCGACGAGTTGCGTGTCTACGCACCCAATCGTTTTGTTCTCGATTGGGTCAACGAGAAGTACCTGAGCCGCGTTCTCGAATTGCTCGATGAACATGGCAACGGCCTCGCGCCCGTGCTCTCCTTATTAATAGGCAGCAAACGCAGCTCTGCACCTCGCGCTGCGCCGAATGCGCCATTGGCTGCTGCGGCGTCGCAAGCCCAGGCAGCCGCCGCACCGGCCGCCAGTGCGCCTGCTCCTGCACCGGCATCATCCAAATCGTCTGCGAGAAAAAGCGCGCCAGAAAATGAAGAGCCGTCCCGCGACAGCTTTGACCCGATGGCAGGCGCCGCGTCCCAGCAAGCCCCGGTCCGCGCCGAACAGCGCACCGTCCAGGTCGAAGGCGCGCTCAAGCACACCAGCTACCTGAACCGTACGTTCACCTTCGAGAACTTTGTCGAAGGTAAATCCAACCAGTTGGCTCGCGCAGCCGCCTGGCAGGTCGCCGATAACCCCAAGCATGGCTACAACCCGCTCTTCCTTTATGGTGGCGTTGGCTTGGGTAAGACTCACTTGATGCACGCTGTGGGTAACCACCTGTTAAAGAAGAACCCGAATGCCAAGGTCGTGTACCTGCATTCGGAGCGTTTCGTGGCAGACATGGTCAAGGCCCTGCAGCTCAACGCGATCAACGAGTTCAAGCGGTTCTACCGCTCGGTTGATGCGTTGCTGATCGATGACATTCAATTCTTTGCCCGTAAAGAGCGTTCCCAGGAAGAGTTTTTCCACACCTTCAACGCCCTGCTCGAAGGTGGCCAGCAGGTCATCTTGACCAGCGACCGTTATCCGAAGGAAATCGAAGGCCTGGAAGAACGCTTGAAGTCGCGCTTCGGCTGGGGCCTGACTGTTGCGGTAGAGCCGCCGGAGCTTGAAACCCGCGTCGCGATCCTGATGAAAAAGGCCGATCAGGCCAAAGTCGACCTGCCACACGATGCCGCCTTCTTTATCGCCCAACGCATCCGCTCCAACGTGCGTGAGCTCGAAGGTGCACTCAAGCGGGTCATCGCGCACTCACACTTCATGGGCCGCGATATCACCATCGAGTTGATTCGCGAATCCCTCAAAGACTTGTTGGCGCTGCAGGACAAACTGGTGAGTGTGGATAACATCCAGCGCACCGTGGCCGAGTACTACAAGATCAAGATTTCCGACCTGCTGTCCAAGCGCCGTTCGCGCTCGGTTGCACGTCCCCGTCAGGTGGCCATGGCGCTCTCCAAGGAGTTGACCAACCACAGCCTGCCGGAAATCGGTGATGTGTTTGGCGGACGCGACCACACCACGGTCTTGCACGCGTGCCGCAAGATCAACGAACTTAAGGAATCCGACGCGGATATTCGCGAGGACTACAAGAACCTGCTGCGTACACTGACTACTTGATGACACCAGCGCAGCTTATTAAGGCAAGGGACTAGACCATGCATTTCACCATTCAACGCGAAGCCCTGTTGAAACCCCTGCAACTGGTCGCAGGCGTCGTCGAGCGCCGACAGACCTTGCCGGTGCTCTCTAACGTATTGCTGGTCGTCGAAGGCCAGCAATTGTCCCTGACCGGTACCGACCTGGAAGTCGAGCTGGTCGGTCGTGTACAGCTGGAAGAACCCGCCGAGCCTGGCGAGATCACCGTGCCGGCGCGCAAGCTGATGGACATCTGCAAAAGCCTGCCGAACGATGCGTTGATCGACATCAAGGTTGATGAAGCGAAGTTGGTCGTCAAGGCCGGCCGCAGCCGCTTCACCTTGTCCACCTTGCCGGCAAATGATTTCCCGACGGTTGAAGAAGGCCCGGGTTCTCTGACGTGCAGCCTGGATCAGAGCAAGCTGCGTCGCTTGATCGAGCGCACCAGCTTCGCCATGGCCCAGCAGGATGTACGCTACTACCTCAATGGCATGCTGTTGGAAGTGTCGGAAGGTATTATCCGCGCGGTGGCCACCGACGGTCACCGTCTGGCGATGTGTTCGATGCGTGCCGATATCGGCCAACCGGATCGTCACCAGGTGATCGTGCCGCGCAAGGGTATCCTTGAGCTGGCGCGTCTGCTTACAGAGCCGGAAGGCAACGTCAGCATCGTGCTGGGGCAGCACCATATCCGCGCGACTACCGGCGAATTCACTTTCACTTCCAAGCTGGTTGACGGCAAGTTCCCGGATTACGAGCGAGTGTTGCCTAAAGGTGGCGACAAGCTGGTGCTGGGCGATCGCCAAGCGCTGCGTGAAGCGTTCAGCCGTACCGCGATCCTGTCCAACGAGAAGTACCGTGGTATCCGTCTGCAACTGGCCAACGGTCAGTTGAAAATCCAGGCGAACAACCCGGAGCAGGAAGAAGCGGAAGAAGAAGTGGGCGTTGACTACAACGGCGGTTCACTGGAAATCGGCTTCAACGTTAGCTATCTGTTGGACGTACTGGGTGTGATGACCACCGAACAGGTTCGTCTGATTCTGTCGGACTCCAACAGCAGCGCCCTGGTGCAGGAATCCGACAACGATGACTCGGCTTACGTTGTCATGCCGATGCGCCTGTAACCATGCTCAGCAGAAGCTAGATGTCCCTCAGTCGCGTCTCGGTCACCGCGGTGCGCAATCTGCACCCGGTGACCTTCTCCCCCTCTCCCCGCATCAATATCCTCCACGGCGCCAACGGCAGTGGCAAAACCAGCGTGCTGGAAGCCATTCATCTGTTGGGGCTTGCCCGTTCCTTTCGCAGCGCTCGCCTGTTACCCGTCATCCAGTACGAACAATTGGCGTGCACGGTGTTTGGCCAGGTCGAATTGGCTGAAGGCGGGCACAGCAGCCTGGGCATATCCCGAGATCGCGGTGGAGAGTTCCAAATCCGCATTGACGGGCAAAATGCTCGCAGTGCCGCGCAGCTGGCGGAAATTCTGCCGCTGCAATTGATCAACCCCGACAGTTTTCGTTTGTTGGAAGGTGCCCCGAAAATCCGCAGGCAATTCCTCGATTGGGGAGTGTTCCACGTGGAACCACGTTTTATGGCCACGTGGCAGCGCTTGCAGAAGGCGCTGCGGCAGCGGAACTCATGGCTGCGGCATGGTACACTTGACGCCGCTTCGCAAGCGGCCTGGGACCGTGAACTGTGCCTGGCCAGCGACGAAATAGATGAATACCGCCGCGCCTATATCAAAGCCTTGAAACCAGTCTTTGAGCAGACCTTGAGTGAGTTGTTGGACCTCGAAGGGCTGACGCTGAGCTACTACCGTGGTTGGGACAAAGAGCGTGAGCTGAGTGCAGTGCTCGCGACGTCCCTGCAGCGGGATCAGCAAATTGGTCATACCCAGGCCGGACCACAGCGGGCTGATTTGCGCCTTAGATTAGGCGCTCACAATGCTGCGGACATCTTGTCCCGTGGCCAGCAGAAGTTGGTGGTGTGCGCACTGCGGATTGCCCAGGGCCACTTGGTGAGCCAAGCCCGGCGCGGTCAGTGTATTTATCTGGTGGACGACTTGCCGTCGGAACTCGACGAGCAGCACCGCCACGCGCTATGCCGCTTGTTGGAAGAATTACGCTGCCAGGTGTTTATCACTTGTGTAGACCACGAATTATTGAGGGAAGGCTGGCAGACGGAAACGCCAGTCGCTTTGTTCCACGTGGAACAAGGCCGTATCACCCAGACCCACGACCATCGGGAGTGAAGGCATGAGCGAAGAAAACACGTACGACTCGACCAGCATTAAAGTGCTGAAAGGTTTGGATGCCGTACGCAAACGTCCCGGTATGTACATTGGCGACACTGATGACGGTAGCGGTCTGCACCACATGGTGTTCGAGGTGGTCGACAACTCCATCGACGAAGCTTTGGCCGGTCACTGCGACGACATCAGCATCATCATCCACCCGGATGAGTCTATTACCGTGCGTGACAACGGTCGCGGTATTCCAGTAGACGTGCACAAAGAAGAAGGCGTCTCGGCGGCGGAGGTCATCATGACCGTGCTCCACGCCGGCGGTAAGTTCGACGACAACTCCTATAAGGTCTCCGGTGGTTTGCACGGTGTGGGCGTTTCGGTAGTGAACGCACTGTCCGAAGAGCTGATCCTGACCGTGCGCCGTAGCGGCAAGATCTGGGAACAGACCTACGTCCACGGTGTTCCACAAGAACCGATGAAAATCGTCGGCGACAGTGAAACCACCGGTACGCAGATCCACTTCAAGCCATCGGCTGAAACCTTCAAGAATATCCACTTCAGCTGGGACATCCTGGCCAAACGGATTCGTGAACTGTCGTTCCTTAACTCCGGCGTGGGTATCGTCCTCAAGGACGAGCGCAGCGGCAAGGAAGAGCTGTTCAAGTACGAAGGCGGCTTGCGTGCGTTCGTTGAATACCTGAACACCAACAAGACTGCGGTCAACCAGGTGTTCCACTTCAACATCCAGCGTGAAGACGGCATTGGCGTGGAAATCGCCCTTCAGTGGAACGACAGTTTCAACGAGAACCTGTTGTGCTTCACCAACAACATTCCTCAGCGCGACGGCGGTACTCACCTGGTGGGTTTCCGTTCCGCACTGACGCGTAACCTGAATACCTATATCGAGGCCGAAGGCCTGGCCAAGAAGCACAAAGTCGCCACCACCGGTGATGATGCGCGTGAAGGCCTGACCGCGATTATTTCGGTGAAAGTGCCGGATCCCAAGTTCAGCTCCCAGACCAAAGACAAGCTGGTGTCTTCCGAAGTGAAGACTGCCGTTGAACAGGAAATGGGCAAGTATTTCTCCGACTTCCTGCTGGAGAACCCGAACGAAGCCAAGCTGGTCGTTGGCAAGATGATCGACGCTGCACGTGCCCGTGAAGCGGCGCGTAAGGCACGTGAGATGACCCGTCGTAAAGGTGCGCTGGATATCGCTGGCCTGCCAGGCAAACTGGCTGACTGCCAGGAGAAGGACCCTGCCCTCTCCGAACTGTACCTGGTGGAAGGTGACTCTGCTGGCGGTTCCGCCAAGCAGGGTCGTAACCGTCGCACCCAGGCCATCCTGCCGTTGAAGGGTAAGATCCTCAACGTCGAGAAGGCGCGCTTCGACAAGATGATTTCTTCCCAGGAAGTTGGCACCTTGATCACAGCGTTGGGCTGCGGTATCGGCCGCGACGAGTACAACATCGACAAGCTGCGCTACCACAACATCATCATCATGACCGATGCTGACGTCGACGGTTCGCACATCCGGACCCTGCTGTTGACCTTCTTCTTCCGTCAGTTGCCGGAGCTGATCGAGCGTGGCTACATCTACATCGCCCAGCCGCCGTTGTACAAAGTCAAAAAAGGCAAGCAAGAGCAATACATCAAAGACGACGACGCCATGGAAGAGTACATGACGCAGTCGGCCCTGGAAGATGCCAGCCTGCACTTGAACGATGAGGCTCCGGGCATCTCCGGTGAAGCGTTGGAGCGTCTGGTTAACGACTTCCGCATGGTGATGAAGACCCTCAAGCGTCTGTCACGCCTTTACCCTCAGGAGTTGACCGAGCACTTCATCTACCTGCCAGCCGTAAGCCTGGAGCAACTGGGCGACCACGCGCACATGCAGGATTGGCTGGCCCAGTACGAAGTGCGTCTGCGCACTGTCGAGAAGTCCGGCCTGGTGTACAAAGCCAGCCTGCGTGAAGACCGTGAACGTAACGTATGGCTGCCGGAGGTCGAACTGATCTCCCACGGCCTGTCGAACTACGTCACCTTCAACCGCGACTTCTTCGGCAGCAATGACTACAAGACCGTAGTAACGCTGGGCGCACAACTGAGCACCCTGTTGGACGACGGCGCTTATATTCAACGTGGCGAACGCAAGAAGCAGGTCAAGGAATTCAAGGAAGCCCTCGACTGGCTGATGGCCGAAAGCACCAAGCGCCATACCATCCAGCGCTACAAAGGTCTGGGTGAAATGAACCCGGATCAGCTGTGGGAAACCACCATGGACCCTGCTCAGCGTCGCATGCTGCGCGTGACCATCGAGGACGCCATTGGCGCGGACCAGATCTTCAACACCCTGATGGGTGATGCGGTCGAGCCTCGTCGTGACTTCATTGAAAGTAATGCCCTGGCGGTCTCCAACCTGGACTTCTGATTCTGATAGCCTGCTGAACCCAAAAGGCCAACGCTATGCGTTGGCCTTTTTTATTGGGTGAATATCGGCTGTCTGCTGAATGCTCCACGTGGAACATTCTGGTTTTCAGCCCTGTTGCGAGGGCACCGCTACACTTTCCAATCGGTAACCGTACCCATAGATCGTCAACAGCTGCCACCCCCTATCCGCGGTCAGTCCCAACTTATTACGCAGTCGATAGATGTGCGTATCGAGCGGCCGCGACGACACCATTTCTTCGTGGGTCCAAAATCGCTCATAGAGATACTCTCGGGAAAGCGGTCGGGCCAGGTTGGCAAACAAGCAACTGGCCAGACGGTACTCGCGTTCGGTGAGGTTGATCGGTTTTCCCGCCCGGGTCACGGTCAACTCCGCATCATCAAAGGTCAGGTCGTTGAAGCTCTGCACTTCATGGTTGGCTGATTTCTGCAGGCCGTGGCGACGTAGAACCGCCGTCACCCTCGCCTTCAGTTCATTGGGACGGAAGGGCTTGCTGACATAATCATCGGCACCACTGTTCAGCGCAGTGACGATATCGCTCTCTGCATCGCGGCTGGTCAGCATGATGACCGCAGGCGGCGACTCCATGTGTTCACGGGTCCAGCGCAACAGAGCAATACCGCTGATATCCGGCAATTGCCAATCGAGTATCAACAGGTCGAAGGTTTCCCGGCGCAATTGGCGTAGCAGGTCTTCACCGCGTTCGAAGCAGTGCAGGGTCCAGGGTTGTTCGGCAGTGCTGGGGATTTGTCGCAGTGTCTGTTCCACCCGTCGCAGTTCCGCGGGTTCGTCATCCAGTATTGCGACACGCATGGGTGGGTCCTTTCTTCTTGAAAAATACGGCAGCCGTCAGCCGGGTTAGTGATGGGCACGTACTGCGCAGATGCCGGTCTCTGAATCTGAAGAATTGTGTTCAGATCCGTCGACCCCTTGGATCTCTCGGTACGCTGGCATCAATGTGCGATTAACCCATTGAAAGTCCTTGATACCGATGTGGGAAAGATACCGGCTCCCGCCCATAAGGAAAAGGATCAGCCGACGCATGCGCTGCCGTACACTCCTGCGTGCTGGTGTCAGATACCTTCTGGAACCCAATCTTGATGAGCACCATGATCCTTTCTTCGAACCGCCTGTGCCGTGCCCTCCCCTCATTGTTGATCATGGCTGTAGGCTCTGCAGGGGCGGTTGGCAAGACGCGCACGCCTTACATTGATGATCACATGCTGTGTCGCCCCCAGCCCCTGCCGGCGGTGGTTCAGCATCTCACCGGGGAAGCCTGGAAAATTGATACCAAGGGCCAGGCGAGCCTTTTGCTGGAAGGCATGACCATTGATGAACAGGAAGGCGTGAAGACCTCGGCGTCCGCGTTCGTCAGCCTGTTGCTCGGTGACGGATCCCGCGTGGTGTTGCCCGCAAGTTCACAGGTTCGATTGCATCTGGAGCGCAAGCTGTCGATTCCCCAGGTTGTACTCGAACAGGGCCAGGCGGAAGCGTATGTGATCAAGCGTGCCAGCGACCATGATCGTTTTCAGATCGTGACCCCCGTGGGGGTGTTGGGCGTACGCGGCACGCATTTCCGGGTGCGTAACGACGCAGAGCAATCGCTGCTCGAAGTGTTGGACGGGCAGGTTGCCGTCAGCCGCGAGGCAAAAAACCAGCCGATGGAACAGGAGGTAAAAATCGATGCCCGGCAAGGTCTGCTGTTCAGGAAGCAGGGAGACCTGAAACCGGTTGAGCTACTTGCTGCACCGAAGCTCGTGGGTCAGGACGGCCAGAAAGGCGATGCGCCGGTCTGGAGCCTGTACCTCCGGCCTTTGCCCGGAGCACAGCGATACCGGGCACAGATCGCTACCGACAAAGCCTTCATGGACATCAAGCAGGAAAACTTTTCCAGTGCGCCGAAAATGAGCTTCACTGGGCTCAAAGCCTCGTTCTACCACGTGCGCCTTTCGGCCTACGATGAAAACGGGCTGGAGGGAGAAACCGGGGTCTATGACATCTTTTACTACCCACCCACCACCCAGGCACATTGACCTATGAAGCTCTGGGGCAAGACCGAGAAACGCCAGCCCACCCATGCCCAGCGCCTGTTTCATGGCCTGGTGCGCGAGTGGTTGTGGATCGGGTTGCTGTTGCTGCCTGTTACCGTCTATCTGTCGTTGAGCCCAGGCCTGGCGTTGAATAATCCGCTGTACGACAGCCTTCGGCGCCTTACCCCGCTTCCTGTAGACCCGCGCATCCTGCTGGTTACCATTGATGACACCAGCCTGAAAAAGCTTGGCCAGTGGCCCTGGCCACGCAGCTTGCACGCCAACCTGATCGACCGCCTGAGCGCCGGGCAACCGGCGGGTATCCTCCTCGATGTGATCTTCAGTGAGCCCGGCGATCCCGCCAATGACAAACGCTTGGCCGAAGCGGTATGCAATGCAGGCAACGTCTTGCTGCCTCTGGTACGTGAGGGCACTTCAAGTTATAGCCAGCCCGGTGGTCAGATGCTGGCGTTGCATAAGTGCGCCAAGGGCGTGGGCCACATCAATGTCGAAGCGGACAGCGACGGCGTGGTCCGCAGCCTGTATCTACGTGAAGGCCCTCCCGAGACGACGGCACCGCAACTGGCCTGGCTGGCCTATGAGATGAGCGGCGAGCTATCGGACATGCCGGGCGAGCCGCAGCAGGCGACCGCACAACACTGGCACCGTGAACACGCCATCCGCATCCCGTTTATCGCACCCCATACCCATTTCCCCAGCGTGTCCTACGTCAGCGTATTGCGCGGTGAGGTTCCTCCCGAGCAGCTACGAGGGCGCCTGATCCTGGTGGGTTCAACGGCTTCCGGTATGGGGGATCGGTTCGTCACCCCCCTCTCCTCCACGGTCGGTACAACGGCAGGCGTGGAAATCCAGGCCAACGTGCTCAACGGCTTGCTGCAAGGTCGCAGCATTGTCGACCTGCCGGGCTGGCTCGCGGCGCTGATGGCGACCTCCCTGGTGGCATTGTTGCTGGGCCTGCTGCTCTATCGGCCGCGCTATGCACTGTGGATGACCCTGGGCTGCATGATCGCTGCGTTGCTCGGCGCCTGGGCCTTGTTGCGCCTGGGCCACTGGTGGTCGCCCGCCGCGTGTCTGATTGGTTTGCTGCTCAGCTACCTGATCTGGAACTGGCGTCGCCTGAGCGTGATCCTCGCCTACTTCGGCTGGGAATTGGCACGCCTGGATAACGAACCCAAAGTCCTGCCCGAACGCCGCCGTGCGCCCGCCAGCAAAGGCGACGTGCTGCAAGCGCGTATCTTTGCCCTGGAGCAGGCCGTAAGCCGCACGCGGGATACGCGGCGCTTCATGGCCGATGGCCTGGAGTGCCTGCCGGTAGCGACGCTGATTACCGACCCCATGGGTAACATCCTGCTGGCCAACCGCATTGCCCGCGAGGTGTTCGGCAATGACCTGGTCACCGAAAACCTGCTGGAACAATTGGCCGACCTGGGCTACCCGCCGCTGCACAATGGTGTGCGCCCCGCCCTCTCGGCGCTGGAGCTGGTCGAGTTCCGCGACATCCATCAACGCAGCCTGCGCATGGAATTGGCACCCTTACTGCCGGCCGAAGGTGATGTTGCACTGGGCTGGCTGTTGAGCCTGACGGATTTGAGCAAGGAGCGTGATGCGCAACAGCACCGCGAAACCATGTTGCGTTTCCTCTCTCATGACTTGCGTGCACCGCACTCGGCGATCCTCGCGCTGCTGGATGTGCATAACGGCGAGTCCCCAGTCTTCGCCCAGATAGAACAACAGGTTCGCCGCGCCCTGGGCCTTACCGAATCCTTCGTGCAACTGGCGAAGGCCGAAGCTGACGGTTACCAGTTCCAGCCGACGCTATTTGCGATGTTGGTGATGGACGCCTTTGATCAGGTGGCGCTGATCGCCCAGCTCAAGGGGATCCACCTGGTTCATGATCTGGATGAGGCCGACGAGGGCATGGTCTCCGCTGACCAGTCGCTGCTCACTCGTGCGTTGTTCAATGTGCTGGAGAACGCGATCAAATACTCCTCTTCCGGTACCACCGTCAGGTTGCGGCACAGCAGTGCGCAGGGCTGGTTGGAATGCCGTATCAGCGATCAGGGGCCGGGGATTGCGGCAGAGGATTTGCCGGAGCTATTCAGCCAATACCGGCGCTTTGAGTCCGCTCAGGGTAGTGAAGGATTGGGGTTGGGGTTGACCATGGTCAAGGCGGTAATCGAGCGCCACGGTGGACATATCCGTTGCGAAAGCGTGGTAGGCAAAGGCACCACGTTCAGCCTGCAACTACCGCTGCTGGAAGACTGAAAAAACGTACTTTTCTGCTGTGCATGAAAAACCGGTCGCAAGGACCGGTTTTTTTATGCGGAAAAACTTATGCACCTTTTCAGCGATTTTATGAGCTTGGGAAATATGCAATAAAATCAAGATGTTATGCTTAAAAAAGCACAATTCGCCAACAAACCGTACACAGGTTATCCACAGATGCTCAGGTCACCGGAGTGTCGACCACAACAGGCTCTGGCGGCAGCGAACCCATTGCCCGTTGCTGCGCTTCATTCCACGCCTGAGCGCGGTCATTCAGCGCTGCAATGGCACGTGGGCCTTCACCTTCTGCGTACATCGGTTCGCCAATCACCACGGTGATGATGCCTTCGCGCTTGGCCCATCCGGTCTTTGGCCAGAACTTGCCGGCGTTATGGGCAATCGGCAGCACGGGCAAGTTGGCGTTGACTGCCAAAGCCGTACCCCCGCGTGAGAACTTGCCTACGGTGCCGTAGGGCACGCGAGTCCCTTCCGGGAAGATCAGTACCCACACGTTATCCTTGAGCAGTTCATCGCCCTTCTTGGCCACGTGCTTGAGCGCTGCCTTGGGGTTGTCGCGGTCGATGGCGATCGGACGCAACATGGCCATGGCCCAGCCGAAGAACGGCACATACAGCAACTCACGCTTGAGCACCTGGCTCAACGGCGAGAAGTACGCCGAGAGAAAGAACGTCTCCCAAGTGCTCTGGTGGTTCGACAGAATCACGCACGGCTGGTCCGGGACATTTTCCGCGCCCCTGATCTCGAAGCGGATGTTCAGGAACACCTTGGTCAGCCACAACGCGCAGCGGCACCAGTAAACGTTGATGAAGCGGTAGCGCGCCTTGAACGGCAAGAAGGGCGCAATAAAAAAGCTCAGGGTGCACCAGAGAAACGAACTGGTGCCCAACAGCAGGTAAAAGAAAAAGGTTCTGATGGCCTGCAAAATCGACATGGCGGCATTTACCGTTGCGGGACAACGCCCGCCTGTTAAAAGCGCACTCCCGAACAGTCCTTGGTCAGGAAGTCGAGGGCGGCTAGTTGTTGATAAGTTCTGCGGCAACGGCCGCCAGATCGTCAAAAATCAAGGTGCCTACCGGCAGGTTTTTCGCCTGGGTCTTTTCGCCTTTCCCGGTCTTGACCAAAACTGGCTGAGAGTCGACGGCTTTGGCCGCCTCCAGGTCACCGAGGCTGTCACCGACGAACCATAGCCCAGCCAAGGGCACCTTGTAATGTTCTGCAATGGTTTTCAACATGCCAGGCTTGGGTTTGCGGCAATCGCAGCCCTCATCCGGCCCGTGGGGGCAGTACACCACCAGCCCCACCTCACCGCCCTGCTCGGCCACCAGTGCACGCAGGCGTGCGTGCATGGCGTCCAGGGTGGCGATGTCGTAGTACCCGCGAGCAATTCCGGACTGGTTGGTGGCGATCGCCACCGTCCAGCCGGCTTTGCTCAACTGCGCGATGGCCTCGATGGAGCCGGGCAGTGGAATCCATTCCGCCACCGACTTGATGTAAGCGTCGGAGTCGTAGTTGATCACCCCGTCCCGATCGAGAATCAGCAGTTTCAACATGGTCAGCTCAGCGTCGAAATGTCAGCGATGTTGACGAACAAGCCACGCAGGCGCGCCAGCATGGCGTAGCGGTTTTTCCGCACGCCGGCATCGTCGGCATTGATCATCACCGCTTCGAAGAACGCATCCACCGGCTCACGCAAGGTGGCCAGGCGCGCCAATGCTTCGGCGTAGTTGCGCTCAGCGATCAGCGGCTTCACCGCGTTTTCCGCCTTGGCGATGGCCGAGTTCAGCGAGAACTCCTTGGCATCGGCAAACAGGCCAGGGTCGACGTCAGCGTTGCCCAGGCCTTCGGCCTTGCTCAGCAGGTTCGACACACGCTTGTTCACGGCGGCCAGGGCGTCGGCTTCCGGCAGTTTGCGGAACGCCTGCACGGCTTGTACGCGCTGGTCGAAGTCCAGCGCCGAACCCGGCTGCAGGGCACGTACCGACAAGTACACCGACACGTCCACGCCTTCGTCTTCGTAACGCGCACGCAGGCGGTCGAACACAAACTCCAGCACTTGCTCGGCCAGGCCGGCCTGTTTGACCTTGGCACCGAACTGGCCGACCGCGAACACCACGGCCTGGGTCAGGTCGAGGTCCAGCTTTTTGTCGATCAGGATACGCAGCACGCCCAGGGCCGCACGGCGCAGGGCATACGGGTCTTTGCTGCCGGTTGGCAACATGCCGATACCGAAGATACCCACCAGGGTGTCCAGCTTGTCGGCGATGGCCACGGCTGCACCGGTCAGGGTGCTTGGCAATTCAGCGCCGGCACCGCGCGGCATGTACTGCTCGTTCAGGGCCAGTGCCACGTCGTCCGGCTCGCCGTCGTTGAGGGCGTAGTAGTAACCGGCTACGCCTTGCATCTCCGGGAACTCGCCGACCATCTCGGTGGCCAGGTCGCACTTGGACAGCAGGCCAGCGCGGGCAGCCCAGGCGGAGTCACCACCAATGCGCGGCGCAATGTAGGCGGCCAGCTTGGAAACCCGCACAGCTTTGTCGTAGACGCTGCCGAGTTTTTCCTGGAACACCACGTTCTGCAGGCGCAGGTTGAAGTCTTCCAGCTTCTGTTTCTTGTCTTGCTTGAAGAAGAACTCGGCGTCGGTCAGGCGCGGGCGCACGACTTTCTCGTTACCGGCGATGATCTGCTGCGGGTCCTTGCTCTCGATGTTGGCCACGGTGATAAAGCGCGGCAGCAATTTGCCGTCCACGTCCAGCAGGCAGAAGTACTTCTGGTTGTCCTGCATGGTGGTGATCAGGGCTTCCTGCGGCACGTCGAGGAAACGCTCCTCGAACGAGCACACCAGCGGCACCGGCCATTCAACCAGCGCGGTCACTTCGTCGAGCAGGCTTGGCGGCACGATGGCGGTGCCCTCCTGCAGGCGGGCCAGTTCTTCGGTGCGCTTGCTGATCAGCTCGCGACGCTCGTTGGCATCAGCCAGCACATAGGCAGCGCGCAGATCGTTGAGGTAGTTGGCCGGCGAAGTGATACGTACCGCTTGCGGATGATGGAAGCGGTGGCCACGGGAGTCACGGCCGGCCTTCTGGGCGAGGATGGTGCAGTCGATGACCTGGTCACCGAGCAGCATCACCAGCCATTGGGTTGGGCGTACGAACTCTTCCTTGCGTGCACCCCAGCGCATACGCTTGGGGATCGGCAGGTCGTTCAACGAATCTTCGACGATGGTTGGCAGCAGGCTGGCGGTCGGCTTGCCCGTGATGACCTGGCTGAACCGCAGTTTCGGGCCGCTCTGGTCGATCTCACTCAGTTCCACGCCACACTTCTTGGCGAAACCCAGGGCGGCCTGGGTCGGGTTGCCTTCGGCGTCGAAAGCGGCCTGGCGCGGTGGGCCGTCGAGGTTGATGCTGCGGTCCGGCTGCTGGGTTTCCAGTGCGGTCAGCAACACGGCCAGGCGGCGCGGCGCGGCGTAGACTTTTTTCGCGGCGAATTTCAGGCCGGCGGTTTGCAGGCCCTTTTCGATACCGGCCAGGAACGCATCGGCCAGGGTGTTCAGTGCCTTGGGTGGCAGCTCTTCGGTGCCCAGTTCAACCAGGAAATCTTGAACACTCATTGTGCAGCCTCCAGCTTAGCCAACACTTCATCACGCAGGTCCGGGGTGGCCATCGGGAAGCCCAGCTTGGCGCGAGCCAGCAGGTAGGCTTGGGCGACGGAACGCGCCAGGGTGCGTACACGCAGGATGTATTGCTGGCGCGCGGTTACCGAGATGGCACGGCGCGCGTCCAGCAGGTTGAAGGTATGGGAGGCCTTCAACACCATTTCATAGCTTGGCAACGGCAGCGGCTGGTCGAGCTCGATCAGGCGCTTGGCTTCGCTTTCGTAGAAATCGAACAGTTCGAACAGCTTGTCGACGTTGGCGTGTTCGAAGTTGTAGGTGGACTGCTCCACTTCGTTCTGGTGGAACACGTCGCCGTAGGTGACCTTGCCGAACGGGCCGTCAGCCCACACCAGGTCGTAGACCGAGTCCACGCCCTGCAGGTACATGGCCAGGCGCTCGAGACCGTAGGTGATCTCGCCGGTCACCGGGTAGCACTCGATACCACCTGCCTGCTGGAAGTAAGTGAACTGTGTCACTTCCATGCCGTTGAGCCAGACTTCCCAGCCCAGGCCCCAGGCGCCCAGGGTCGGCGATTCCCAGTTGTCTTCGACGAAACGGATGTCGTGGACCAATGGGTCCAGGCCCACATGCTTGAGCGAGCCCAGGTAGAGTTCCTGGAAGTTGTCCGGGTTCGGCTTCAATACCACCTGGAACTGGTAGTAGTGCTGCAGACGGTTCGGGTTTTCGCCGTAGCGGCCGTCAGTCGGGCGACGACTGGGCTGCACATAAGCGGCGTTCCAGGTTTCCGGGCCGATGGCCCGCAGGAATGTAGCGGTGTGGAAAGTGCCGGCGCCTACTTCCATATCGTAGGGCTGAAGTACCACACAACCTTGCTCGGCCCAGTATTGCTGGAGGGCGAGGATCAAGTCTTGGAAGGTACGCACGGCTGGCGTAGGCTGGCTCACGAAATTCACCTGTTACTTGGGCTGCGATTTAAAGAGCGGGAGTATACCCGATTCGGCCCCGCCACCACTCCCTGGAGCCTTATGCCACGCTGCTTTTGGTGTTCTGAAGATCCGCTGTACATGGCTTATCACGATCAGGAGTGGGGAACGCCGCTGCGCGATGCGCAGGGTTTGTTCGAGTTGCTTTTGCTCGAAGGGTTCCAGGCGGGCCTGTCCTGGATCACCGTTTTACGCAAACGCGAGCATTATCGGAAGGTCTTGTTCGGGTTTGATGCGCAGCGCTTGGCCCAACTGAGCGACGCCGAGATAGACGCGCTGATGCTCGATCCGGGCATCGTGCGCAACCGCCTGAAGCTCAACGCCACTCGGCGCAACGCCGCTGCCTGGCTGGCGCTGGAGGAACCGGTGGGTTTGCTCTGGTCCTTCGTCGGCGGCAAACCCAAGGTCAATCACTTCAAGGACCGCAGCGAAGTCCCGGCGATCACGCCCGAAGCCGAAGCCATGAGCAAGGCCCTGAAAAAAGCCGGTTTCACCTTCGTCGGGCCGACCATTTGCTACGCCTTCATGCAGGCCTCGGGCATGGTCATGGACCACACTCAGGACTGCGACCGTTACGCGGACTTGGCCAACGCCGGTTAGAATGCGCGCTTTGCGCACCACACACGATCAGGAGTGACCTGTGGAAAAGTTTAAAGGCGCCTTGCTGGTAGGCGCTCTGCGGTTGTTTGCCCTGCTGCCCTGGCGCGCTGTCCAGGCGGTTGGCACGGCCATCGGCTGGATCATGTGGAAAACCCCCAACCGCTCCCGTGACACGGTGCGGATCAACCTCTCCAAGTGCTTCCCGGACATGGACCCGGCTGCCCGTGAGCGCCTGGTCGGCCAGAGCCTGATGGACATCGGCAAGTCCCTCACCGAAAGCGCCTGCGCCTGGATCTGGCCGGCCCAGCGCTCCATCGACCTGGTACGTGAAGTCGAAGGCCTGGAAGTGCTGCACGAAGCCCTGGCCTCGGGCAAAGGCGTGGTCGGCATCACCAGCCATCTGGGCAACTGGGAAGTGCTCAACCACTTCTATTGCAGCCAGTGCAAGCCGATCATTTTCTACCGCCCGCCCAAGCTCAAGGCGGTGGATGAACTGCTGCGCAAGCAGCGCGTGCAACTGGGTAACCGCGTGGCCGCGTCGACCAAGGAAGGCATCCTCAGCGTGATCAAGGAAGTGCGCAAGGGCGGCCAGGTGGGGATTCCCGCCGACCCGGAGCCGGCCGAATCCGCCGGGATCTTCGTGCCCTTCTTCGCCACCCAGGCGCTCACCAGCAAGTTCGTTCCGAACATGCTTGCTGGCCACAAGGCGGTGGGCGTGTTCCTGCATGCACTGCGGCTGCCGGATGGCTCGGGCTACAAGGTGATTCTGGAAGCGGCGCCGGAAGACATGTACAGCACCGATACCGCCACGTCCTGCGCGGCGATGAGCAAGGTGGTGGAACGTTACGTCGGTGCCTACCCGAGCCAGTACATGTGGAGCATGAAGCGCTTCAAGAAACGCCCGCCGGGTGAAGAGCGCTGGTACTGATTCAAGATCAACGCAAAACCAATGTGGGAGGGGGCTTGCCCCCTCCCACATTTAAGTCCTGCTCAGGCTTGGCGATCGAGTTTTTTCAGGAACACGGTCATCTCTTTCTCTGCCTGCTTGTCGCCCTGAGCAAGCGCCGCTTCTATCCCCTTCTCCCACGCCAGCCGCGCCGCTGCACGATCTTCCAACCCCAACAGCGCCTTGCCCAACAACTTCCACGCCGCCGAATACTTCGGGTCGAACTCGACGCACTTGCTCAAATGCTCCGCCGCCTTGGCGTTGTCCTTCAGATCCAGATAACCCTTGCCCAAGCCAAACCGCAGCAGGGCGTTATCCACACCCTTGGCGAGCATTTTCTCCAGGGATTCGAGCATGCCGTTCACTCCATTCGATCAGAAAAAGCTCAACCCCACGTGGAACAGCTTCTCCACATCGCGGATATGTTTCTTGTCCACCAGGAACAGAATCACATGGTCCCCGGTTTGGATCACCGTATCGTCGTGGGCAATGATCACCTCTTCGTCACGGATGATCGCGCCAATGGTGGTACCCGGCGGCAAGCCGATATCGCGGATGGCCTTGCCGATCACCTTGCTCGACTTGGAGTCGCCATGGGCAATCGCCTCGATGGCTTCCGCCGCACCACGGCGCAGGGAGTGCACGCTGACGATATCGCCACGGCGTACGTGGGCGAGCAAGGTGCCGATGGTGGCCAGTTGCGGGCTGATGGCGATGTCGATATCACCGCCCTGGATCAGGTCCACGTAGGCCGGGTTGTTGATGATGGTCATCACCTTCTTTGCGCCCAGCCGCTTGGCCAGCAACGACGACATGATGTTGGCTTCGTCATCGTTGGTCAGTGCCAGGAAGATGTCGGCGTCGGCGATGTTTTCTTCCATCAGCAGGTCGCGGTCCGAGGCGCTGCCTTGCAGTACGACGGTGCTGTCCAGGGTGTCGGACAAATGCCGGCAACGTGCCGGGCTCATCTCGATGATCTTCACCTGGTAGCGGCTTTCGATGGCTTCGGCCAGACGCTCACCGATCTGCCCACCGCCGGCGATGACGATGCGCTTGTAGGTCTCATCGAGACGGCGCATTTCGCTCATCACCGCGCGAATATTCGCCTTGGCGGCGATGAAAAACACTTCGTCGTCGGCCTCGATCACCGTATCGCCCTGGGGCAGGATCGGACGGTCACGCCGGAAAATCGCCGCGACGCGGGTTTCCACATTCGGCATATGCTCGCGCAACTGGCGCAGTTGCTGGCCCACCAGCGGGCCGCCGTAGTAGGCCTTTACCGCGACCAGTTGCGCCTTGCCGCCGGCAAAGTCGATCACTTGCAGAGCACCCGGGATTTCGATCAGGCGCTTGATGTAGTGGGTTACCACCTGCTCCGGACTGATCAGTACGTCTACCGGAATCGCATCGTTGTCGAACAGCCCGGCGCGAGTCAGGTAAGCCGCTTCGCGTACGCGGGCGATCTTGGTCGGCGTGTGGAACAGGGTGTGGGCCACCTGGCAGGCGACCATGTTGGTTTCGTCACTGTTGGTCACGGCCACCAGCATGTCGGCGTCATCCGCACCGGCCTGGCGCAGCACGGTCGGGAACGAGGCGCGGCCTTGGACGGTGCGGATGTCGAGGCGGTCGCCGAGGTTGCGCAGGCGCTCGCTGTCGGTGTCGACCACGGTGATGTCGTTGGCTTCGCTGGCCAAATGTTCGGCCAAGGTGCCACCAACCTGCCCTGCCCCAAGGATGATGATTTTCATCCGGTCACTCCCTTTAACCCGTTCAGCCGCGCGCGGCGGCGATCTTGATCAGTTTGGCGTAGTAGAAGCCATCGTGTCCGCCTTCTTGCGCGAGCAACTGGAGGCCGTGGGGCTGCTTGATGCCAGCGGCGGTGGCGAGGTCCAGCTCCCGTGCACCGCTGGTGCGGGCGAGGAAGGCTTCGATCACCTCGGTGTTTTCCGTCGGCAAGGTGGAGCAAGTGGCGTAGAGCAGGATGCCGCCGACTTCCAGGGTCGGCCACATCGCGTCGAGCAACTCGCCCTGCAGCACGGCCAGGGCGGCGATGTCATCGGGTTGGCGGGTGAGCTTGATGTCCGGGTGGCGACGGATTACGCCGGTGGCGGAACAGGGTGCATCGAGCAGGATGCGCTGGAAGGGTTTGCCGTCCCACCACGTAGCGGTGTCACGGCCGTCGGCGGCAATCAGCTCGGCGCTGAGGCCCAGGCGCGCCAGGTTTTCACGCACGCGCACCAGGCGCTTGGCTTCCAGGTCGACGGCGACGACACCGGCCAAGTCCTTTTCGACCTCCAGAATGTGACACGTCTTACCGCCTGGCGCGCAGCAGGCGTCGAGGACGCGTTGGCCCGGTGCCAGGTCGAGCAGGTCGGCAGCCAGTTGTGCGGCCTCGTCCTGCACGCTGATCCAGCCTTCGGCAAAGCCCGGCAGGTTGCGCACATCGGTGGCCGCTTCGAGCACGATGCCGTCGACGCTGTACACGCAGGGCGTGGCATTGATGCCGGCGGTAGTGAGCAATTGCAGGTAGGCATCACGGCTGTGGTGACGGCGGTTGACCCGCAGGATCATCGGCGGATGCGCATTGTTAGCCGCGCAGATGGCTTCCCACTGTTCGGGCCAGAACGCCTTCAGGGATTTTTGCAGCCAGCGCGGGTGAGCGGTACGCACCACCGGGTCATGTTCCAGCTCGGCCAGCAGCGCTTCGCTTTCGCGCTGGGCGCGGCGCAGCACGGCGTTGAGCAGAGCCTTGGCCCAGGGCTTTTTCAGTTTGTCGGCGCAACCGACCGTCTCGCCGATGGCTGCGTGGGCCGGCACACGGGTGTAGAGCAACTGATAGAGGCCCACCAGCAGCAGCGCTTCCACATCGGCATCGGCGGCCTTGAACGGCTTCTGCAGCAACTTGGTCGCCAGTGCCGACAGGCGTGGCTGCCAGCGCGCGGTGCCGAAGGCCAGGTCCTGGGTGAAACCGCGATCGCGGTCTTCGACCTTGTCCAACTGGGTCGGCAATGAACTGTTCAGCGACGCCTTGCCGTTGAGGACGGCGGCGAGAGCCTTGGCGGCAGCCAGACGTGGGTTCATTGGGCTGTCCCGAGGATGGTGCCTACAGCAAATTTCTCACGACGGCTGTTGAACAAATCACTGAAATTAAGCGCCTTGCCACCCGGCAATTGCAGACGGGTCAGGCACAGCGCCTGCTCGCCGCATGCGACCAGCAGGCCGTCCTTGCTGGCGCCGATGATTTCACCTGGAGCGCCTTTGCCCTCGGCGAGTTTGGCGGCCAACACTTTTACGGCTTCGCCATTGAGGGTGCTGTGGCAGACCGGCCAGGGGTTGAAGGCGCGTACCAGGCGTTCCAGCTCCACGGCCGGGCGGCTCCAGTCGATACGCGCTTCGTCTTTGTTCAGTTTGTGGGCGTAGGTGGCCAGGCTGTCGTCTTGGACTTCACCCTCCAGGGTGCCGGCGGCCAGGCCGGCGATGGCCTGGATCACGGCGGGCGGGCCCAGTTCGGCGAGGCGGTCGTGCAGGCTGCCGCCGGTGTCTTCGCCGGTGATCGGGGTGGTGACCTTGAGCAGCATCGGGCCGGTGTCCAAGCCCGCCTCCATGCGCATCACGGTCACGCCGCTTTCGCTGTCGCCGGCTTCCACGGCACGTTGGATCGGCGCCGCACCGCGCCAGCGTGGCAGCAGCGAGGCATGGCTGTTGATGCACCCCAGGCGCGGGATATCCAGCACCACTTGCGGCAGGATCAAGCCGTAGGCTACGACCACCAACAGGTCAGGCTTCAGTGCTGCCAGCTCGGCTTGGGCTTCGGTATTACGCAGGGTCGGCGGCTGCAGCACGGGAATATTGTGCTCCAGCGCCAGCTGCTTGACCGGGCTTGGCATCAGTTTTTGCCCGCGACCGGCCGGGCGATCCGGCTGGGTGTACACCGCGACGATGTCATAAGGGCTGGCAAGCAGGGCCTTGAGGTGTTCGGCGGCGAATTCTGGAGTGCCGGCAAAAACAATGCGCAGTGGCTCGGTCATGGGAGGTCTCGGTTAAAAGCAGTCACAAAAGAAAAAGGCTTGCCGCAGCAAGCCTTTGGAAGAAGGGCATCAAGCTTGCTGGCGATGCTTTTTTTCCAGCTTCTTCTTGATCCGGTCGCGCTTGAGCGTGGACAGGTAATCGACAAACAGCTTGCCGTTGAGGTGGTCGCATTCGTGCTGGATGCACACCGCCAGCAGGCCTTCGGCAATCAGCTCGAACGGCTTGCCGTCGCGGTCCAGGGCCTTGATCTTCACGCGCAGCGGGCGCTCGACGTTCTCGTAGAACTCGGGCACCGACAGGCAGCCTTCCTGGTACTCGCCCATCTCGTCGGTCAGCGGTTCGAACTCGGGGTTGATGTACACCATCGGTTCGCTGCGATCTTCCGACAGGTCCATGACCACGACGCGCAGGTGTACGTTGACCTGGGTCGCGGCGAGGCCGATGCCCGGGGCTTCATACATTGTTTCAAACATGTCATCGACCAACTGACGAACCTTGTCGTCCACTACGGCCACCGGCTTGGCGATCGTGCGCAAACGCGAGTCGGGAAATTCGAGGATGTTCAAAATAGCCATAAGCGTAATTGCTGCACATGTGAGGTAAAGGCAAATCGGCGTTGGGATGGACCCAGACAGCCGGTGTGAAACGCCCCGAAGCCGCGAAGGCCCTGGCATTTCACGCGAACGCACATAATAAAGGAGATTCACCCCATGAGGAAATCGCTACTCGTCTTGCTGCTGTGGGCCCCGTTTGCCATGGCCCTGCTGCCCCAGCCCGTCCAGCGCCTGGATCAATCGACACAACAGGCCATCCAGCGCTTTTTACTGCACAACCGCATTCTTGATTCGCCACAGGACCTGGACAGCGCGCCGTACATTGTTGCCGCTGATGCGGGTCGAGTGCTGGGGGGCAACGGTGAGCGGGTGCATGCCAGGGGCAACCTGGATCCTTCCCAACCCCATTACGGAATATTCCGACGCGGCAAGGTCTACACCGACCCGCAGACCCAAGAACTACTGGGCATCAACGCCGACGATATCGGCACTGCCCGTTTCGTCACGGCTGGCGACCTCACCACCCTGGCCGTGCAGCGAGTGACCCAGGAGGTGCGCCCGGGTGACCGCCTGCTACGTGCGCAATCTCCTGTCGATCCGGCCACCCTTGAGGTCATTTCAACGGCACCCTTCATCGAAGGGCACATCATCGATATCCCCAAGGGTGTCACCCAGATCGGCGTGCTCGATGCTGTCACCCTGAACAAAGGCCGCCGTGACGGCCTGGTCGAAGGCCAACTGCTCAGCGTGATCAAGGCTGGCGCCACCGTGCGCGACAGCCTCACCGGCACGCCGACCAGACTCCCCGATGAACGTGCCGGCACCCTGCTGGTATTTCGCACCTACGAAAAGCTCAGCTACGGCCTGATCCTCAATGCCTCGCGACCGCTGGCGGTGATGGACCGTTTCGAGACTGCGCATCAAACACAATGAATAGGTTGCTAAATAAGTTACCAACAGAGTTATCCACAGCTTGTTCCGGTCAAGGATGATCAAATGAATCCGATAAACAGTCATGAAATATCCCCGTCAGAACTGGAAGCCCGACTACGCTTGCACAGGCTGCCGGAACTGGGCCCCAAGCGTTTTCGCTTATTGATCGAAGCGTTCGGCTCTGCGTCAAAGGCCATCAGTGCTCCCGCCAGTGCCTGGCGTTCGCTCGGGTTGCCGGCCATCAGCGCCGATGCCCGGCGCAGCCATGAAATCCGCGAGGGCGCCAGCGCGGCATTGGCCTGGCTGGGGTGCCCTACCCAGCATTTGCTGATGTGGGACCAACCGGAGTACCCCGCACTGCTCGCCCAGATTGACGACGCGCCGCCGCTGTTGTTCGTCGCGGGTGACCCTCTGATCCTGGAAAAACCGCAACTGGCGATGGTGGGAAGCCGCCGCGCATCCCGTCCTGGCATGGACACCGCCGCTGCATTTTCCCGCAGCCTGGCGAGCGCGGGTTTTGTCATCACCAGCGGCCTGGCCTTGGGTATTGACGGCGCCGCCCATCAAGCCGCATTGGACGTGGGCGGCCAGACAATCGGCGTCCTCGGCACCGGGCTCGAAAATTTTTATCCACAGCGCCACCGACGGCTGGCGGCGGCGATGATTGACCAGGGCAGCGCCGTGGTTTCCGAGTTTCCGCTGGACGCCCCGCCTCAGGCCGGCAACTTTCCCAGGCGTAACCGCATCATCAGCGGGCTGTCCCTTGGCGTATTGGTGGTGGAGGCGAGCATGGCCAGTGGTTCGCTGATTACGGCCAAGCTGGCGGCCGAGCAGGGACGCGAGGTGTACGCGATTCCGGGCTCCATCCATCATCCCGGCGCCAAGGGTTGCCATCAGTTGATTCGCGACGGTGCGGTATTGGTGGAGACCATCGAGCACATTCTTGAAGGCTTGCGCGGCTGGCAGGCGCTGTCCCGTCCGGCGCCGATGCCGGTGACCCATCCGCTGGTAGCGCTGCTGCACGCGGCGCCGCACACCAGTGAAGCGCTGGCGATTGCCAGCGGGCGGCCGTTGTCCCAGGTGTTGGCGACGCTTACGGAGCTGGAGCTTGAAGGCCAGGTCATCTGCGAAAGCTGGCGCTGGCTTGCGCGCTGCTAGGTTTTGTAACGAAGATCGGTAAACTGCGCAGAGCTTTAGACTGGAGAGTGAACAATGGTCAACCGGTGGCGTGTGCTGGAAACCGCACGAGAAATTCGCGCAGGCGCAGTGATTGCCTACCCAACCGAAGCGGTTTGGGGCCTGGGCTGCGACCCGTGGAACGAAGAAGCAGTGGACCGTTTGCTCGCCATCAAGAATCGCTCGGTGGACAAGGGCCTGATCCTGGTGGCGGACAGCATCCGCCAGTTCGACTTTCTCTTCGAAGACTTCCCGCAGGAATGGATCGACCGCATGGCCGCCACCTGGCCCGGGCCGAATACCTGGCTGGTGCCCCATCAGGACTTGCTGCCGGAATGGGTGACAGGTGTGCATGACACGGTGGCGCTGCGGGTGACGGACCATCCGCTGGTGCGGGACTTGTGCTCGCTGGTGGGGCCGTTGATTTCCACCTCGGCCAACCCTCAGGGTCGCCCGGCTGCGCGTACGCGGATTCGCGTGGAGCAGTACTTCCGTGGCCAGGTGGACCTGGTGTTGGGCGGCGCCCTGGGGGGGCGCAAGAACCCCAGCCTGATTCGCGACCTGGTGACCGGCGAGGTTGTGCGGCCTTCCTGAGACCGAGGGCGGCCATCGCGGGCAAGCCCGGCTCCCACACCTGATCCGCGTCTTTCATGACAACGCGGTCAAGTGTGGGAGCCGGGCTTGCCCGCGATGAGGCCCTTACAGACTCCAGATATCGGTTGCCTTACGGCAGCAGAATGGTCGACCCCGTCGTGCGCCGTGCCGACAACTCAGTCTGCGCCTTGGCTGCCTCTGCCAGCGAGTACCGCTGGTTGATATCAATGCGCACCTTGCCGCTCTTGATCATCGAGAACAGGTCATCGGCCATCGCCTGCAGGTTCTGCGGGTTGTTGGCATAGGTCGCCAAGGTCGGCCGGGTGACGTACAGCGAGCCCTTGGCCGACAGGATCCCCAGGTTCACCCCATCCACCGCGCCCGACGCATTGCCGAAACTCACCACCAGCCCGCGGGGCGCTACGCTGTCCAGCGAGGTCAGCCAGGTGTCCTTGCCGACGCCGTCATACACCACCGGGACTTTTTTGCCGTCGGTCAACTCCAGCACGCGCTGGGCGACGTTTTCCTTGCTGTAGTCGATGGTTTCCCAGGCACCGAGGGATTTGGCCAGGGCGGCCTTTTCCGGCGAGCTCACCGTACCGATCAGCTTGACGCCCAGGGCCTTCGCCCACTGGCACGCCAGGGAGCCTACGCCGCCGGCAGCTGCGTGGAACAAGATGGTTTCACCGCCTTTGAGTTCATAGGTCTGTCGCAGCAGATACTGCACGGTCAGGCCCTTGAGCATGGCACCGGCGGCCTGTTCGAAGCTGATATCGTCCGGCAGGTGCACCAGGTTGGCGGCGGGCAACACATGCAGTTGGCTGTAGGCGCCCAGCGGGCCACTGCCGTAGGCCACGCGATCGCCGACTTTGAATTGGGTGACTTCACTGCCGACGGCATCGACCACGCCGGCGCCTTCTGCGCCCAGCCCCGATGGCAAGGCCGGCGGCGCGTACAGGCCGCTGCGGAAATAGGTGTCGATGAAGTTCAGGCCGATCGCCTCGTTACGCACGCGAACCTGCTGCGGGCCAGGCTCGGCCGGCGTGTAGTCCACATACTCAAGCACTTCGGGGCCGCCATGGGCGCTGAACTGGATACGTTTGGCCATCTGCACTTCTCCTGGGTTCGAATCGCGTAGCCCCCTATCGGACTCCTAAGCTTGATCTTCGTCAACTGCGACGCACATGGGTGCGGTGTTATCCTGTGCGCCCATTTGCCGCCGACGCCCAATGGCCTCGCGTAGCTTTGCCCGATTCAAGGTGATGCCATGACTACCCGCACCGAGGCTGTAAAGGCCTACCTGCTTGACCTGCAAGACCGCATTTGCAGCGCCCTGGAAACCTTCGAGACGGACACTCGCTTTATCGAAGACGCCTGGACCCGGCCTGCCGGCGGCGGCGGTCGCACCCGTGTGATCGAGAACGGTACGGTGATCGAAAAAGGCGGCGTTAACTTTTCCCATGTGTTTGGCAGCGGCCTCCCTCCTTCTGCCAGTGCGCATCGGCCCGAGCTGGCCGGTCGCGGTTTCGAGGCCCTGGGCGTGTCGCTGGTGATCCACCCGCACAATCCTCATGTGCCGACGTCCCACGCCAACGTGCGGTTTTTCATCGCAGAAAAAGAAGGCGAAGACCCGGTGTGGTGGTTCGGCGGTGGCTTCGACCTCACGCCTTACTACGGCAACGAAGAAGACTGCATCCACTGGCACCGGGTGGCCGAGCAGGCCTGTGCGCCGTTCGGTCCTGACGTGTATTCGCGCTACAAAGCCTGGTGCGACACTTACTTCCACATCAAGCACCGCAACGAACCGCGCGGTATCGGCGGCCTGTTTTTCGATGACCTGAACGAGTGGGGCTTCGACACCTGCTTCGCCTTCATCCGTGCCATCGGCGATGCCTACCTCGACGCCTACCTGCCGATCGTGCAGCGCCGCAAGGCCATCGCCTACACCGAGCAACAGCGCGAATTCCAGGAATTCCGCCGAGGCCGCTACGTTGAATTCAACCTGGTCTACGACCGTGGCACCTTGTTCGGGTTGCAATCGGGCGGGCGTACCGAGTCGATCCTGATGTCGCTGCCGCCGCAAGTGCGCTGGAGCTACGACTGGAAGGCCGAGGCCGGCAGCGAAGAAGCACGCCTCACCGACTACTTCCTGCAAGACCGTGACTGGCTTGGCCTTGACGCACCCAAGGCGGCTGTCTGATGGACCGTTATGTCGTCTTCGGCAACCCCATCGGCCACAGCAAGTCGCCGCTGATCCACCGCATGTTCGCCGAGCAGACCGGCGAGCAACTGGACTACAGCACACTGCTGGCGCCCTTGGATGATTTCACCGGCTGTGCCCGTGAGTTCTTTCTGCAGGGCCGTGGCGCCAATGTCACCGTGCCGTTCAAGGAAGACGCCTACCGACTGGCCGACACCCTGACCGAGCGCGCCCAACGTGCCGGTGCGGTGAATACCTTGAGCAAGCTGGCAGACGGCAGCCTGTTGGGCGACAACACCGATGGCGCCGGCCTGGTGCGCGATCTCACCATCAACGCCGGGCTGAGCCTGCAAGGCAAACGCATCCTGCTGCTGGGCGCGGGTGGTGCGGTGCGTGGCGCGCTGGAACCGTTGCTGGCCGAGCAGCCGGGCTCGCTGATCATCGCCAACCGCACCGTGGAAAAGGCCGAATTGCTCGCCGAGCTGTTCGACGACCTGGGCCCGGTATCTGCCAGCGGTTTCGACTGGCTGCGTGAGCCGGTGGACGTGATCATCAACGCCACGTCCGCCAGCCTGTCAGGCGATGTACCGCCGATTGCGGGTAGCCTGATCGAGCCGGGCAAGACCTTTTGCTACGACATGATGTACGCCAAGGAACCGACCGCGTTCTGCCGTTGGGCGACGGAGCACGGTGCAGCGGTGGCGATGGATGGCCTGGGCATGCTGGTGGAACAGGCGGCGGAAGCCTTCTACCTGTGGCGTGGCGTGCGCCCGGATTCGGCGCCTGTATTGGCTGAACTTCGCCGCCAGTTGATCTGACACTGATCCAAATGTGGGAGGGGGCTTGCCCCCGATGAGGGAGTGTCAGTTGATACATCCATGGCTGACACACCGCTATCGGGGGCAAGCCCCCTTCCACATTGTTGATCGTTTTCAGTCTTGGAACTGGATGGGGCAATTGTCGGCCCCTTCCAGCTTTCTCAACTCTTCCACCACCTGCGGCCTGGCCCGGCGCAGCGTCAAACTGCGGCCCAGCCCACGCAAGCGCCGAGCCTCCTGGTGCAGCATCTCCACCCCTGAATAGTCGATAAAGTTGATCTGCTGCGCCTCGATCACCACCCGCTCGCCCTGCAGGCTTTGCAGACGCACTTGCAGGTAATGGCTGGCGCCGAAAAAGATCGAGCCGCCCACGCGCAGCACATCCTCATCGCCATCTCGCCACTGTTGTACCCGTGGCTGGGAGGTGCGCTTGAGGTAGAAAAACAGCGACGCCAGCACCCCTGCATAAATGGCGGTTTGCAGCTCCAGCAACAAGGTGGCCACACACGTCAAGCTCATCACCACAAACTCGGCGCGACTGACGCGGAACAGCGCACGAATGCCGCGACGGTCCACCAGCCCCCAACTGATCAGCAAGATGCTCGCGGCCATGCTCGGGATCGGGATATGGGCGATCAGGGCCGCGCCAAATAACGCGAACAACGCCACCCATAACGCGGAAAACACCCCGGCCAACGGCGAGCAGGCGCCCGCCTCGTAGCTGAGGCCGGAACGTGTGAACGAGCCGGCTGACAGGTAGCCGGAGAAAAATCCGCCCACGATATTGGATAGACCCTGTGCACGGACTTCCTGGTTGGCGTCGAGCAATTGCTGTGAGCGCGCCGACAACGAGCGGGCAATCGACAGGCTGGTCACCAACCCGAGCATGCCCACCGCCACGGCGCTCGGCAGCAGGCGCAGGAGCATGTCCAGGTCCATCGGCAACGGGCTGAACGGCGGCAGTTTGCCCACAAACGAACTGACCAGCGCTACGTGCCGGAACATCGCTGGCCACAGCCACGCCACCAGGCTGCCCAGTGCCAGCGCAATCAACAGCGTTGGCCAGCGAGGCACCAGGTACTTGAGCAGCGCGCCGACCAGCAACGTGCCAAACCCCAGTAAGAGGGACGCGTGGTCCCATTCGCCGCTGTGATGGATCAGTGCCAACAAGCTATTGATGGCGGTGGCCTGGCTTGGCAGGTCCAGCCCCATCAGGTTGGGCAACTGGCCGAGGGCGATCACCACGGCGGCACCCAAGGTGAACCCGAGCACCACCGAGTGCGATACAAAATTTACCAACGCGCCGAAGCGCAGCATGCCCAACAGCCACTGGAAAACGCCGGCGAGGAAGGTCAGCAGCAGGATCAGGGTGATGTAGTCCTGTGACCCCGGCACGGCCAATGGACTGACGCTGGCGTACAGCACAATGGAAATCGCCGCCGTGGGCCCGCAGATCAAGTGCCAGGACGAACCCCAGAGGCAAGCGATCAGTACCGGGATGATCGCGGCGTACAGGCCGTACTCGGGTGGGAGACCGGCAATCAGCGCGTAGGCAATCGACTGTGGCAGGGCGAGGACTGCGCCACTGAGGCCGACGATTGCATCCCGGCCGACGCTGGCACGGGTTTGGCGCGGGAGCCAGCTGAGGAAGGGAAAGAGTGTGTGGCGGTTGGGCCGGGGCATCGCGGACTCGGATCGGAAGGTTTGCATCAGAGTATCAGTACACACAGGGCCTATGTGGGAGGGGGCTTGCCCCCGATGAGGGAGTGTCAGTTGATACATCCATGGCTGAGACACCGCTATCGGGGGCAAGCCCCCTCCCACATTTGAATTGCATCAGGCCTCAGAGTCTGGCTTTAACTGCAGGGAGTGCGTCTTTACCGTCCAGTGTTTTTACACCCTCAAGCCACTTATCCAATACCGCCGGATTGGCCTTGATCCACGCCTTCGCCGCATCGGCGTTGCTGACCTTGTTGTTGGCGACCTCGGCCATGATGCCGTTCTCCATCTCCTGGGTAAAACTCAGGTTGGTCAGCAGTTTTCCTACGTTCGGGCAGGCCTGTGCGTAACCCTTGCGGGTCAAGGTATACACGCTGCCAGTGTCACCAAAGTATTTCTCGCCACCCTTGAGGTAGCGCATTTTCAACTGCACGTTCATCGGATGCGGGGTCCAGCCGAGGAAGGTGACGAATTTCTGTTTCTTCACCGCTCGCGACACTTCGGCCAGCATCGCCTGTTCGCTGGACTCGACCAGCTTCCACTGGCCCAGGTCGAAGTCGTTCTTCTTGATGATTTCCTGCAACGAGATATTTGCCGGCGCGCCGGAGCCGATGCCGTAGATCTTCTTGTCGAACTTGTCGGCAAACTTGTTCAGGTCGGCAAAATCATGCACCCCGGCGTCCCACACATAGTCGGGCACAGCGAGAGTGAACTCGGTGCCGTCGAGGTTTTTCGCCAGTTGCACCACATCGCCATTGGCCACGAACTTGTCGTAGAAGCCCTGCTGTGCCGGCATCCAGTTGCCGAGGAACACGTCCACCTGGCCGTCCTTGAGCCCGCCGAAGGTGATTGGCACCGCCAGGGTGTCCACCTTCGGTTTGTAGCCCATGCCGGTCAGCAGGAAACCGGCGATGGCGTTGGTGGCTGCGATATCGCTCCAGCCCGGATCGGCCATTTTTACCGTTTCACAACTGGCGTCCGCGTACACGTTGGCGCTGGTCAGTACCAACAGGCTCAACATCACAGTCAACTTTTGCATGGCCTTCCCTCTGTATTTATTGGTTTTGGCAGGGTTGTGGATAACGTGCCTTGCGCTCCAGGTCGTCGAGGTCGATATGGTTGCGCATGTATTGCTGACTGGCGTCCACCAGTGGCTGGTGATCCCAGCTCTTCAGCTTGCCCTGGGTGAGTGCCTCGAATACCAGGCGACGACGGCGTTGACTGGCGAGCACCTGCTGGTGGATCGCCGGGATGTCCCATTTGGCCCGCGCCTCACTCAAAAACGCCTCGAACAGTGGCCGGTGTTCCGGTGACTGGCTGAGGTTCTCCCGCTCGTGCGGGTCGTTGTGCACATCGAACAGTAGACAAGGGTCGTCTTCGCTGTAGATGAATTTGTAGGCGCCTCGGCGAATCATCATCAGCGGGCTGATGGTGCCTTCGGCCATGTATTCGCCGAACACTTCGTCGTGCCCGCCCTGCCCTTGCAAGTGCGGGACCAGCGAGCGGCCGTCCAGCGGCAGGCGCGGGTCCAGTTCGCCGCCGGCCAGTTCCACCAGGGTCGGCAGCAGGTCGGCGGTGGACACGGCTTGCGTCACTCGGCCCGCCGCGAATTGCCCCGGCGCACTGACCAGCAGCGGTACGCGCGCGGCCATTTCGAACCAGTGCATTTTGTACCAGAGCCCGCGCTCGCCGAGCATGTCACCGTGGTCGCCGGAGAAGATGATGATGGTGTCATCGGCCAGGCCGGTGTCTTCCAGGGTCTGCAGCAGCTTGCCGACATTGCTGTCGATGTAGCTGCACGCGCCGAAGTAGGCGCGGCGCGCATCGCGGATCTTATCCACGGGCAGCGGTTTGTCCCACAGGTCGTAGACCTTGAGCAGGCGCTGGGAGTGGGAGTCGAGATCAGCCTGGGCAGGCGTTGCAGGCAGGGGGATGTCGGCGTCGTCGTACAGGTCCCAGAACGGCTTGGGAATGGTGTACGGGTCGTGCGGGTGGGTCATCGATACCGTCAGGCAGAACGGTCGTTCGCCGTCTTCGCGGATATGGTCGAACAGGTATTGCCGGGCCTTGAACACCACCTCTTCGTCGAAATCCAGCTGGTTGGTGCGCACGCACGGGCCGGCTTGCAGCACCGACGACATGTTGTGGTACCAGGTGGGGCGCACGTGCGGCTCGTCCCAGTTCACCGCCCAGCCATAGTCGGCGGGGTAGATGTCGCTGGTCAGGCGTTCTTCGTAACCGTGCAGTTGGTCGGGGCCGCAGAAGTGCATCTTGCCCGACAGCGCGGTGCGGTAGCCGAGGCGGCGCAGGTAGTGAGCGTAGGTCGGCACGTCGGCGGGGAAATCGGCGGCGTTGTCGTAGGCGCCGATCTTGCTCGGCAACTGACCGCTGACCAAGGTAAAGCGCGACGGTGCGCACAGCGGGCTGTTGCAGTACGCGGCATCGAACACCACGCCCTGTGCGGCGAGGCGGCTCAGGTTGGGCAATTTGATGGGGGAAGGTCCGTAGAACGGCAACATCGGCGCGGCCATTTGATCGGCCATGATGAAAAGAATGTTCTTGCGCTTCATGAGCTATCGGCATTCCATAGGCGGTGTTTATGCGAATGAGCATGCAGCCCATGGAAAATGGGGTAAAGCCCATGAAAAGCAATGTCTAGGATAAGCACCGCTTATGTATGAAGCCCTTGGCGACCTGTCCCTCGATCTGCTGCGCGCGTTCGAAGCAGCGGCGCGCCACCGCAGTTTTACCGCCGCTGCCATGGAACAGGGCACCACCCAGCCCGCGATCAGCCAGCAGATCAAGCGCCTGGAGGAACAACTGGCGATCCGCCTGTTTGATCGCATCTACCGTGGCATTGAGTTGACCGATGCCGGCGCCCTGTTGTTCGAGCATGTGCAGGGCGGTTTGCAGGGCATCAACCAGGGACTGAGCCTGATTACCCAGCAGGATCAGCATGAAGTGCTGCAAGTGGCGACCGACTTCGCCTTCGCCGCTTATTGGTTGATGCCGCGTTTGCACCGCTTCCACCAGGCCAACCCCCAGGTGGACGTCAGCCTGGTGACTAGCGAACGCAACCACGCGACCTTGCGCAGCGATATTGATGTGGCGGTACTGTTTGGCGACGGCCGTTTCAAGCAGGGCGATAGCCTGTGGCTGTTCAACGAGGAAGTGTTCCCGGTGTGCAGCCCGCAGTGGCTCAAAGAACAGGCCACGCCACTGACTAAGCAAAATTTGCACGATTTTCCGTTGTTGCACCTGCGCCAGGAAAACAACAGCCAGTGGTTCGACTGGAGTGGCGTGTTTCGCGAACTGGGCATCACCACTGCGCCCACCCCCGGCCAGTTGCGCTTCGATAACTACACCCTGTTGATCCAGGCTGCGATTGCCGGCCAGGGCGTGGCCATCGGCTGGCGCCATCTGGTGGACAACCTGCTGGAGCAGAACTGGCTGTGCCGACCGATCCACGACACGGTGATCTCGCGTTTCGGCTATTACGTGGTGCAACCCCAGCGCAAACGCCGAGGGCAGTTGGTGGAGCGGTTTGTCGACTGGCTGGTGGCCGAGCAGGCCAGCAGCGCGCAGTCGCTGACCGGACTGGCCCTGCCATCGATTGCGGTCTAGCATCTGGCGCATATTGGATCCGGAGTCCGTCATGCAACGTATCAAGGGCTATCACGCCCATATCTACTTCGACGCGAACACTATCGAACAGGCACGCACCTTGTGTGAAGACGCTGCCAAACTGTTCCCGCTGCGCATGGGCCGTGTGCACGAGCGGCCTGTAGGGCCGCACCCGGACTGGAGCTGCCAGTTGGCGTTCGACCCGGAATACATCGGTGTGGTGTTGCCGTGGCTGGTGATCCATCGCAATGGCCTGGTGGTGTTCCTGCACCCCGATACCGGCGATGACCTGAAGGACCACACTGACTATGCCGTCTGGATGGGGGCAATGCGGGAGCTGAACTTGTCAGCCTTTTCTTAAATTAAATCCCTAAATATGGGATTGATATTTATATATTGAGACTTTCTGCGCCGTAGGTTTATATTCGCTGCATCCGCTCAGAACTCAGGTGAAGCGATGCAGGCGCAATTGATCGCGCTCGATTGGGGTACCAGTTCCCTTCGTGCTTATAAACTCGGCCCCGTCGGCGCAGTGCTGGAACAGCGCTCGCTGGCGTGGGGCATCATGCATTTGCCCAATGAACCCCGGGACATTGCTGGCGTGCGTTGCAGCGATGGCTTCGAGTTGGCGTTCGATGCGGCGTGTGGTGACTGGCTCGACGCCGAGCCCGGTTTGCCGGTGATTGCCTGCGGCATGGTCGGCAGTGCCCAGGGCTGGAGCGAGGCGGCTTATCGCAACACCCCTGTCGATGTCGCCAGCCTTGGCCAGGCGCTGCACAAGGTGCGCAGCCTGCGTGGCGTGGATGTGCATATCGTGCCGGGCGTGATCGAGCAGATCGGCTTGCCCAACGTGATGCGCGGCGAAGAAACCCAAGTGCTGGGCGTGCTTCAAGGGCTGGGCACCGATGGGTTGATCGGCCTGCCCGGCAGCCATTCCAAGTGGGTCGAGGTGGTCGATGGCTGCATCACTCACTTCGACACCTTCATGACCGGCGAGCTGTTTGCGGTGTTGAGCAAGCACAGCATCCTCGGGCGTACCCAGCAACAATCCGCGCAATTCCAGGCTGACGCCTTTGACCGCGGCGTGCAGGTGGCGCTGTCCAAAGACGGCGAGCGCGGCGTGCTGTCGACGCTTTTCAGTGCGCGCACCCTGGGCCTCACCGCTGAACTCACTGCCGAGCAGCAGCCCGATTACCTCTCCGGCTTGCTCATCGGCCATGAACTCGCCGGCCTGCCCGGCAGTGCCCGGCACAAGCCGATCATCCTGGTCGGCGCCGCGCCCCTCTGCGCCCGCTATCAACGCGCCCTCGCCCTCTGCGGCTTCGCCCACGTCAGTCTGGCGCAGGAGGCCACCGAGCGCGGACTGTGGCAATTGGCGGTGGCATCCGGGCTCACTCAACCTGTATTAGAGGCCTGACATGCTCAAGCACGCACTCGCACAAAACGGTTTGATCGCGATTCTGCGCGGCATCCGCCCGGACGAAGCCCAGGCCGTCGGCCAGGTGTTGTACGAGGCCGGGTTTCGTGTGATCGAAGTCCCGCTGAATTCGCCCGATCCTTACACCAGCATTCGCACCCTGCGCGACAGCCTGCCCGCCGATTGCCTGATCGGCGCAGGCACGGTGTTGCTGCCTGAGCAGGTCGAGCAGGTGAAGGCGGCCGGTGGCCAGGTGATCGTGATGCCCCACAGCGATGCCAAGGTGCTGCGAGCGGCGAAAGCCGCAGGCCTGTTCCTGTCGCCAGGTGTGGCGACACCGACCGAAGCTTTCGCCGCCCTGGCCGAAGGTGCTGACGTGCTGAAGCTGTTCCCCGCCGAGCAGATGGGCCCGGCGGTGATCAAGGCGTGGCTGGCGGTACTGCCGGCAGGCACCTTGCTGCTGCCGGTCGGCGGCATTACCCCGGACAACATGCAGGTGTTTGTCGATGCCGGCGCCAAAGGGTTCGGGCTGGGTTCCGGGTTGTTCAAACCGGGTATGACAGTGGATCAGGTAGCGAGCCGTGCCCAGGCTTATGTCGCCGCCTGGAAAGTCCTGAGCTGACATCAAGTTCCGCGCCCCTGGCGCTGCATCTATAAGAGAGACAAGAGATGAAAATCACCAAACTGACGACCTTTATCGTCCCGCCGCGCTGGTGCTTCCTCAAGGTCGAGACCGACCAGGGCGTGACCGGCTGGGGTGAGCCCGTGGTCGAAGGCCGCGCCCATACCGTGGCGGCTGCCGTCGAAGAACTGTCCGACTACCTGATCGGCAAAGACCCGCGCAACATCGAAGACATCTGGACCGTGCTCTATCGCGGCGGCTTCTACCGCGGCGGTGCGGTGCACATGAGCGCCCTCGCCGGTATCGACCAGGCGCTGTGGGACATCAAGGGCAAGGCCCTCGGCGTGTCCGTCAGCGACTTGCTCGGCGGCCAGGTGCGCGACAAGATCCGCGTGTACTCGTGGATCGGTGGTGACCGCCCAGCCGACACCGCCCGCGCTGCCAAAGAGGCTGTGGCTCGAGGCTTCACCGCGGTGAAGATGAATGGCACCGAAGAACTGCAATTCGTCGACAGCTTCGAAAAGGTCGACCTGGCCCTGGCAAACGTCGCCGCTGTGCGTGATGCGGTCGGCCCCAACGTCGGCATCGGCGTCGACTTCCATGGCCGTGTGCACAAGCCCATGGCCAAGGTGCTGATGAAGGAGCTGGATCCGTACAAGCTGATGTTTATCGAAGAGCCGGTGCTCAGCGAAAACTACGAAGCGCTCAAGGAACTCGCGCCGCTGACCAGCACCCCGATTGCCCTGGGCGAGCGCCTGTTCTCGCGCTGGGACTTCAAGCGTGTGCTCAGCGAAGGCTATGTCGACATCATCCAGCCCGATGCTTCCCACGCGGGTGGCATCACCGAAACCCGCAAGATCGCCAACATGGCCGAGGCCTATGACGTGGCCCTGGCACTGCACTGCCCGCTGGGTCCGATTGCCCTGGCGGCGTGTTTGCAACTGGATGCGGTCTGCTACAACGCGTTTATCCAGGAGCAAAGCCTGGGCATTCACTACAACGAGAGCAACGACCTGCTCGACTATGTGCGCGACCCCGGTGTGTTCGACTATGACCAGGGCTTCGTGAAGATCCCCAACGGGCCGGGGCTGGGCATCGAGATCAATGAGGAATACGTGATCGAGCGCGCGGCCATCGGCCACCGCTGGCGCAACCCGATCTGGCGGCATGCCGACGGCAGCTTCGCCGAGTGGTAAGCACCCTGCAGGAGCCGGGATGCCGGCTCCTGCAAGCCCTCAATAAGCATAAGAAGAGGCAACCCCCATGCACCCTGAATCCTTCACCGGGCAGGCTTCTTTAGTCACGCCTACCAAAAAGCGTTTTTTCATCATGGTGCTGCTGTTCATCACCGTGGTGATCAATTACCTCGACCGCAGCAACCTGTCGATTGCAGCCCCGGCGCTGACCAGCGAACTGGGCATCGACCCGGTTCAGGTCGGGCTGATTTTCTCCGCGTTCGGCTGGACCTACGCAGCCATGCAGATCCCTGGCGGCTGGCTGGTGGACCGCGTGCCGCCGCGCATTCTCTATACCGCCGCGCTGATCTTGTGGTCCATCGCCACCGTGATGCTCGGCTTCGCTGCCAGCTTTATCGCGTTGTTCGTGCTGCGCATGGCGGTGGGTGCCCTGGAAGCCCCGGCGTATCCGATCAACAGCCGCGTGGTCACCACCTGGTTTCCCGAGCGCGAACGCGCCACGGCGATTGGCTTCTATACCTCCGGGCAGTTTGTCGGGCTGGCATTCCTCACGCCGGTACTGGCCTGGCTGCAACACGCCTTCGGCTGGCACATGGTGTTTGTCGTCACCGGTGGCGTTGGCATCCTGTGGGGGATCATCTGGTACGCGGTGTATCGCGAGCCGAAGGATTTCAAAGGCGCCAACGCCGCTGAAATCGAGCTGATCCGCGAAGGCGGCGGCCTGGTGGACATGCAGGAAAAAACCGCCAAGGCCCCGTTCAGCTGGGTCGACCTGGGGATCGTGCTGAGCAAGCGCAAACTCTGGGGCATCTACCTGGGGCAGTTCTGCCTGAACTCCACGCTGTGGTTTTTCCTGACGTGGTTCCCCACCTACCTGGTGAAATATCGCGGGATGGACTTCATCAAGTCCGGCCTGCTGGCATCGTTGCCGTTCCTGGCGGCGTTTGTCGGCGTGCTGTGTTCCGGGATCTTTTCCGACTGGCTGATTCGTCGCGGTGCGTCGGTGGGGTTTGCGCGCAAGTTGCCGATCATTGGCGGGCTGCTGATTTCCACGGCGATCATCGGCGCCAACTATGTGGACTCGACGGCCTGGGTGATTGCGTTCCTGGCGGTGGCGTTCTTTGGCAATGGCCTGGCGTCGATTACCTGGTCGCTGGTGTCGACCCTGGCACCGGCCCGCCTGTTGGGGCTGACCGGTGGGGTGTTCAACTTCATCGGCAACCTGTCGGCGATTGCCACGCCGATTGTGATCGGCTTTTTGGCCAGCGGTGATTCGTTTGCGCCGGCGATTACCTACATCGCGGTGCTGGCCTTGCTCGGGGCGCTTTCCTACGTGTTGCTGGTCGGTAAAGTCGAGCGGATCGAGTTGTAAAAACGGGCGACCTTGCGGTCGCCCTTTTTCATTTCGGCTCAGGGCACCGACATCTCGTTACGGAACACATTCAGCGGGTCCCAGCGCTGCTTGGTGCGGCGCAGGCGGCTTTCGATCATCAGGTCAGGGAAGAAGATCTTGTACCACTGCGGGTTGGGTCCCTTGCTGGGATCGCCGTCGATAAACAGCATGTCGCGGTCGGGGTAATTGATGTAGCACCCTTCGAACTGGGCATTGACCGGAACGCCGTTGTCATTGGCAAATGCCGCGAAAAACAGTCCCTGGATCCATTGCGCATGGGCTTGATCCGAAGTGCTGCTTTCGTCACGCCAATAGCATTGTGGTTGCCACTTCAAGTAGGACGAACGCTGTGCAACCGATGATTCCCGCCGCACGGCGGCGCTGGCCTGATTGATTTGCCCGCCGAAGGACTGGATCTGGATCAGGCTTTGAGTCAGCCGTTTATCGGGATCGTCCCACGTCAGCGTGTCCCAGATCGCCTGCAGCACAGTGGCGGTGAAAATACCCTTCTGGTAGGCCGACTTATACCGGCCACGCTGGTTGGGCCCTGAGCCGTTGAGTGTCTGCTGGCAATGCAGCCAATCCATTCGACGGGTCGCCGCCAGGGCAGACGCCAGTGAATTGATCGTCGGCCCTGGCGGGTTGCTGCGTGGCAAGTGGGTCGCTGGGGAAGGATTCAGGCATTCGGTAGCGGGAATGCCAATGGCATTGAGCATCGAGCTGACAAAGTCTTCAAAGGGCGCTTGATCATTCAGCTCGCCCTGCTTGTCCACGTAATGAACATCCATCGTGACGTTGCCAGTGTTCTGATGGCGCATCTCAAGTTTGGTCGCCAGGCCCCAGGTGTCCGGGTTGGCCTGGTTGCGGGCAAACCAGCCCTGATAGGCCGCCAGCAATCTGTCGAGGGCTGGCTTGGTCAGCAGGGACCAGTCCCATTCCAGTACCAGCCACAGCACTTCCTTGGGGGCTTGTGGCAAACGTTCGAAGTAGTAACTGGTGATAATCCCGAACTGCCCGCCGCCTGCGCCGCAGCAGGCGGCGAACAGATCCAGTTCGTCCTGTTGGGTGCTATTGCGGGCGACATGCACAGGGACCAGGCCGTTGCCCTGGGCGTTCGGCACCAGGATGTCGACGCCGCTCAACCAATCGCACACCAGGCCATCCTTGCGTGACAGCAGCCCGTAGCCACCGCCGCAAATATGCCCACCCAGCCCGACCGAATAGCACGAGCCGCCGGGCAAGCTCGTGTTGGCCAGTTTGTACAGCGCCACATAGGCATCCCAGTTCTGGCCGCCCGCTTCCAGACGGTAGCTGTAGCGATGAGGCGAGGCGGGCACCAGTTGTGAGGCAATCTGCCCCGTGGCGTCGTAGACCACTTGGTTCAGTTGGCTGATATCGATGATCGAGAGCACTTCGTTGGGACTGTCGGGCATTTTGTTCGCGACAAAACCCTCATAGCAGTGGCCACCGCTGCGCACCGTAATCCGGCCATCGGGGATCGCCAACGCCTGGGCGGCGGCGTCGATGATGTCCTGGGGGCTGTAACAGAGATAAATCAAGTTGGCGCCGTTCGACGACGATTCACCCTGCACATTGCCCAGCGGCCAGCGCAGGTTGAAACCTTTTTGCAGCGTTGAATGACGACGATCCGCAGCGGTAATGAGATCAAATGCCATGATGTACTCCAAAGAGCCAAGAATGACTTCTGATGCGACTAACTTAACGACCGGGAGGGCAAGGAATGCGGGGCTTGCGCAGGCGGTTAGACGGCAATAGGCATGAAGTGCGTTGAGGGAGGACGCAATGTCCACCCTCAAGCCTAGCGGAAAAAGCTGAAAGCGCCGGGCGCTTACTTACGGGCGTTACGCACGCCTTCCGACAGCGCCGCACACAGGCTCAACACGCCGTCGATGGCTTGCTGGTCGTTCTTGGCATTGGCGATGTGATCGATCAGCGCCGAACCCACCACCACACCGTCGGCCAGCCGGGCGATGGCCGCCGCTTGTTCCGGTGTGCGGATACCAAAGCCGATGCTGATCGGCAGGTCGGTGTGGCGGCGCAGACGGGTCACGGCTTCTTCGACGTGTTCCAGGGTCGCCGCACCGGCACCGGTCACGCCGGCGACCGAAACGTAATACACGAAGCCTGAGCTGCCGTTGAGCACGGTAGGCAGGCGTACGTCGTCGGTGGTCGGTGTGGTCAGGCGGATAAAGTCGATGCCTGCGGCCTGGGCCGGGTCGCACAGCTCGCCGTTATGCTCGGGCGGCATGTCGACCACGATCAGGCCGTCGACCCCGGCTTCCTTGGCGTCGGCGATGAACTTCGGTACGCCGTATTTGTGGATCGGGTTGAAGTAGCCCATCAACACCAGCGGCGTGTCGTTGTTGTCCTGGCGGAACTCGCGGACCATCTGCAGGGTTTTCACCAGGTTCTGCCTGGCATTCAACGCACGGATGTTGGCCAGCTGAATGGCCGGGCCGTCCGCCATCGGATCAGTGAAGGGCATGCCCAGCTCGATCACATCGGCACCGGCGGCCGGCAGGCCTTTGAGGATCGCCAGGGAGGTGTCATAGCCAGGGTCGCCAGCGGTGACGAAGGTTACCAGGGCGGCACGGTTCTGTTCTTTCAGCTGGGCGAAGCGGGTGTGCAGGCGGCTCATCAGTGTTTCTCCTGCTGCGATTGTTCCATATGGTGCATGACGGTTTGCATATCTTTATCGCCACGCCCCGACAGGTTGACCACCATCAGGTGATCCTGCGGCAGGGTCGGGGCGCGCTTGAACACTTCGGCCAGGGCGTGGGCGCTTTCCAGGGCCGGAATGATCCCTTCCAGGCGGCAGCATTTGTGGAAGGCGTCGAGGGCTTCGTCATCGGTCACCGAGGTGTACTGGACGCGGCCGATGTCATGCAACCAGGCGTGTTCCGGGCCGATGCCGGGGTAATCCAGGCCGGCAGAGATGGAGTGGGCGTCGATGATCTGGCCATCGTCGTCCTGCAGCAGGAAAGTACGGTTGCCGTGCAGTACGCCAGGTACGCCACCGTTGAGGCTGGCGGCGTGCTTGCCGGTTTCGATGCCGTGGCCGGCAGCTTCCACGCCGATGATCTCCACGCTCGTGTCATCCAGGAACGGGTGGAACAGACCCATGGCGTTGGACCCCCCGCCGATGCACGCCACCAGGCTGTCCGGCAGGCGGCCTTCCTGGGCTTGCAGTTGGTCGCGGGTTTCCTTGCCGATCACGGCCTGGAAGTCGCGCACCATGGCCGGGTACGGGTGCGGGCCGGCCACGGTGCCGATCAGGTAGAAGGTGCTGTCGACGTTGGTTACCCAGTCACGCAAGGCTTCGTTCATCGCGTCCTTGAGGGTGCCGGTGCCGGCGACCACCGGGATCACTTCGGCGCCCAGCAGCTTCATGCGGAACACGTTGGCCTGTTGGCGCTCGATATCAGTGGTGCCCATGTAGATCACGCATTGCAGTCCAAAGCGCGCAGCCACGGTGGCAGTCGCCACGCCGTGCATGCCGGCGCCGGTCTCGGCGATGATGCGTTTCTTGCCCATGCGCCGCGCCAGCAGGATCTGGCCGATGCAGTTGTTGATCTTGTGTGCGCCGGTGTGGTTCAGCTCTTCGCGCTTGAGGTAGATCTTGGCGCCGCCACAGAACTCGGTCAGGCGCTCGGCAAAATACAACGGGCTTGGACGACCGACGTAGTCACGTTGGAAGTAGGCCAATTCCTCGTTGAACGCCGGATCGATCTTGGCCGCTTCGTATTCTCGGGCCAGGTCTAGGATCAACGGCATCAGGGTTTCAGCGACGTAACGGCCGCCGAACGCGCCGAACAGGCCGTTGACGTCTGGGCCGTTGCGTAGATCGGTCTGGGACTGAGTCATGGGACGCTCCAGGAGAGAATGGGGGTAGGAAGCAATGAGGGCCACTCTACCCCTGACGTCCTGCGCTGAAAACCGATAAGATCGCCGCAACCTGTCAGGAAAACTCACAGATGAGTCGAGACCTTCCACCCCTCAATGCCTTGCGTGCCTTTGAAGCCACCGCCCGTTTGAACAGCGTCAGCCAGGCAGCCGAGCAATTGCATGTGACCCATGGGGCGGTCAGCCGGCAGTTGAAAGTGCTGGAGGAGCACTTGGGCGTGAGTTTGTTCGTCAAGGAGGGGCGCGGCCTTAAACTCACAGATGCCGGTACTCGTCTACGTGACGCCAGCGCCGAGGCGTTCGAGCGGCTGAGGGACGTGTGCGCCGAACTGACCCAGAGCAGTGCCGACGCACCGTTCGTGCTGGGTTGCTCGGGCAGCTTGCTGGCGCGCTGGCTGATCCCGCGCCTGGGGCGCTTGAACGCGGACCTGCCGGACCTGCGTCTGCACCTGTCGGCGGGTGACGGTGACCTTGACCCGCGCCGCCCCGGCCTGGATGCCCTGTTGGTGTTCGCCGAGCCACCCTGGCCTGCGGATATGCAGGTGTATGAACTGGCCAGCGAACGCATCGGCCCGGTGATGAGCCCGCGTTTCGCCGGCTACGAGCGGCTGCGCCGGGCACCCGCGTCGGCGTTGTGTGGTGAAGCGCTGTTGCACACCACCTCACGTCCGCAAGCCTGGCCCAGTTGGGCGCGGCAACACGGCATCGAACCCGGCGCGTTGAAACACGGCCAGGGGTTTGAGCATTTGTATTATTTGCTGGAGGCGGCAGTGGCCGGGCTGGGCGTTGCGATTGCGCCAGAACCGCTGGTGGTCGAAGACTTGCGCGCGGGTCGCCTGGTGGCGCCGTGGGGTTTCAGTGAAACCCCGGCGCACCTGGCGTTGTGGCTACCCAAGCGCGCCGCGGACGGACGCGCCGGGCAACTGGCGCAGTGGCTCAAGGCTGAGCTGTTGCGCCAGCCAGATTAGTCACCGCGCTTGCACAGCAGGTAGGCGGCCAGCAGGCCCAGTGCGCCTACGGCAACACCGGCTGTAGTCCATGGGTGTTCTTGTGCGTAGTCCCGGGTTGCAACACCGGTTTCGCGAATTTTGACTTTGCTTTCTTCGTAGGCATCGCTGATCAGGTGGCGGGAGTGCTTGAGGGCATTCTCGGCATTGCTTTTCAGGGCCTTCAAGGTTTTGCGCGATTCGTCAGACGCATCGTCCTTGAGGCTTTCCAGAGACTTGAGCAGGCTCGAAATCTCGGCTTCCATGCTTTCCAGCGACGCTTTGCGTAAAGAAGTGTTGGCCATGTGGACTCTCCTGAAGTGATTGAGTGGCGTGTGTAGATACCGACTGCGGCCATTTCAGAAAGTGCAGTTAATCTGAACTTTCAGGTAGGAACGGTCGCCAGAAGCAGTACGAACATTGACTGCTACGCTTGCTTAACGACCCTTAGGAGAACTGCCATGAGTGATCATCACACCTACAAGAAAGTCGAATTGGTTGGCTCGTCGACCACCAGCATCGAAGACGCGATCAACAATGCCATCGCTGAGGCCAACAAGAGCATCAAGCATCTCGAGTGGTTTGAAGTGACTGAGACACGTGGCCATATCGAGAATGGCAAGGTAGCGCACTATCAGGTCACCCTCAAGGTAGGGTTCCGAATTGCCAGTAGTTGATCGCAGCGGTTGAACTTGCTGACTGGCCGATTGCCATAACCTGCGCTACAACCAATGGGTGCCGATGCCGCAAGCGTCGGCACGCTCTTTTTGATCAGCGCAAGGAAAGTAACGGATGAAGAAGTTCCTGTTAGCGGTAGGTTTGTTGAGCATTGCAGGCACAGCCCTGGCGGCAGGCAAGCCTTGTGAAGAGCTGAAAAGCGAGATTGCGGCGAAAATCGACGCCAAGGGCGCTTCGGGTTATTCGTTGGAAGTTGTGGATAAAGGCGCTGCAGCCGATGGCTACACGGTAGTCGGCAGCTGCGAAGCCGGTACCAAGGAAATCGCCTACAAGCGCGGTTAATCCCGTGTTGCAGACGTAAAAAACCGACGCGAGTGCGTCGGTTTTTTTTCGCCTGAGGGTTTTAGCCCTTCATCACTTGCGCCAGCAGTTCGTAGGAATGAATCCGATCGGCGTGCTCGTACAGGTCGCAGGTAAAGATCAGCTCATCGGCGCCGGTTTGTTCGATCAGCACCTCCAGCTTGGCGCGGATCTTCGCCGGGCTACCGACCATGGCCAGGCCGAGGAAGCTGCCGACCGCGTCTTTTTCATGGGGCAGCCACAGGCCGTCCATGGTTTTCACCGGTGGGCGCTGCACCAGGCTTTGCCCGCGCATCAGCGCGAGGATGCGCTGATAGACCGAGGTGGCGAGGTATTCAGCCTGTTCATCCGTATCTGCAGCGACCAGCGGAATGCCAAGCATCACGTAAGGCTTGTCCAGCACGGCCGAAGGCTTGAAGTGATTGCGATACACGCGAATCGCCTCATGCATCAGGCGCGGTGCGAAATGCGAGGCGAAGGCGTAAGGCAGACCGCGTTCACCTGCCAATTGCGCGCTGAACAGGCTGGAGCCCAGCAGCCAGACCGGTACGTTGGTGCCGGTACCGGGGACGGCGATCACCCGTTGGTCGGGGGTGCGTGGGCCGAGGTAGGCCATCAGCTCCGCCACATCTTCGGGGAAATCGTCGGCACTGCCGGAGCGCTCACGGCGCAGGGCGCGGGCGGTCATCTGGTCGGAGCCGGGTGCGCGGCCCAGGCCCAGGTCGATACGGCCGGGGTAGAGGCTTTCCAGGGTGCCGAACTGTTCGGCGATCACCAGCGGCGCATGGTTGGGCAGCATCACGCCGCCAGAGCCGACGCGGATCGTCGAGGTGCCACCGGCCAGGTAACCCAGCAGCACCGAGGTGGCCGAACTGGCGATACCGTCCATGTTGTGGTGTTCAGCCACCCAGAAACGGGTGTAGCCAAACTTTTCTACATGCTGGGCCAGGTCCAGGGAATTGCGCAGTGACTGCGCCGGACTGCCGTTGGCGCGCACGGGCACCAGGTCGAGGGTCGAGAACTTTACGTCGGACAGCGATTTCATAAGCCTGCTTCTCCAAAGGGGCCGCAGGCTTTTTAGACGAACCAAAACCTGCCGCTTCATGTGCATGCTCTATGCAATGAGGGCATATACCCGAGATTCAATAGCAGGCCAGGAAATTTCCTACTGAATCGCTAGGTTTTTCTCACAAGATGAACTTTGCCGGGCCGACTATCCTCAGAACCCTTACTGACGCAAAACCACCGTTCGAGGAGACCGCTATGAGTATCGTTAAAAAAGCATCCGCGCATTGGGAAGGTGACCTGAAGACTGGCCTGGGCTCCATTTCCACGGAAACCGGCGTACTGCGCGAAGCGCCCTACGGCTTCAAGGCCCGTTTCGAGGGCGGCAAGGGCACCAACCCGGAAGAACTGATCGGTGCGGCCCACGCCGGCTGTTTCTCCATGGCGTTTTCCATGATTCTCGGCGATGCCGGGCTCAAGGCTGACAGCATTGATACCCAGGCCGAAGTGACTCTGGACCAGGTTGACGGTGGTTTTGCGATCACCGCTGTGCACCTGATCCTCAAGGCCAAGATTCCGGGCGCGAGCCAGGCGCAGTTCGATGAACTGAGCAAAAAAGCCAAGGAAGGGTGCCCGGTGTCCAAAGTGCTGAACGCAAAAATCAGCCTGGATGCCACCTTGGTCAGCTGACACAGCCCGTCCAATGTGGGAGGGGGGCAAGCCCCCTTCCACATTTAGCCCTGCGTTAGATCAGAACTCGTGTTTTGTAAGTGTGGTCCTATTACCATGCAGCCTAGGCGCACACCCGTGCGCAATGCATTCAGGGAGCTTCACACATGAAACGTTTTGCCTTGGCGATCATCTGCGGTGTATTGGCCACATCGGCTGTGGCCGCGCCAAAAGACTGCGAAGAGCTCAGGAAAGAGATTGAAGTGAAGATCCAGGCCAAGGCGATTCCTTCGTACACCCTGGAAATCATCACCGCCGAAGAAGCCAAGAATCACGACAGTGCGATGATTGTCGGTTCGTGCGAAAACGGCACCAAGCGCATCATCTACCAGAAAAACAACAACTGATCAGATGCAGTTGACGCTGCGTTCCTCCGCGAGCAACTGACGCGCCGAATCGTACAACCGGATATTCGGCGTGAAGGCCAGCGAGCGTCCTTCCAGCACATAACGCTGGCCAGCCTGGAAGTGGTCATATTCCAGGGTCATGAAGCAGGTGCGATACATCATCTGGCTGAGCCCACCCAAACCGCCGCCGGCCGGGACTTCAAAGTCGAAGCGCACCATCAGTTCATGATGGCCGGGTGGCATTTGGAAGAAACGTCCGTCATCCAGGTTCTTGCCGTCCAGGCGCTGCGCCATGACCAGCTTGGAGCCCGGCGTCGGCGTAGTGAAATCGACCCACGCCTGTTGCGGATCCATCGGTGGTACGGGTGTTGTCGTGCAGGCGCTGAGGAACAGAGCGGCGACGGGTAACAAGAGCTGGCGCATGGCAGGCACTCAACGGGAAGATAGAATTGAGCCTGCTGCGACGGCGGCAGACCTCCCATGAGTATAAACACGTCGCGCCATGGGAAAATTCTGCCTGGGCGCGATAGTCTGGCGAGCAAATTACCCAGGAGCGGTCGGGGCATGGTCAGGCGTTTTCTTCCAGGGTTGATGGTTGTGCTGCTCAGCGGCTGTTCCAGTGTCAGCTATTACAGCCAGTTGGCCAGCGGTCAGTGGCAATTGCTGCGGGCCCGGGAGCCGGTGGCGCAGGTGATCGCCGACCCTTCCCGCCCACCGCTGTTGCGCGAACACCTGGCGCAATCGCAAAAGGCGCGTACGTTCGCCAGTGAACACCTGCATCTGCCTGACAACCAGAGTTACAGGTTGTACGCCGACATTGGCCGACCCTATGTGGTCTGGAACGTCTTCGCCACGCAGGAGTTTTCCCTGTCTCCGGAAACCCATTGCTTCCCCATTGCGGGCTGTGTGGCCTATCGCGGCTACTACAACCAGGATGCGGCGCGTGGTGAGGCGGCGTTGTTGAAGCAGCGAGGCATGGACGTGTCGATCGGCGGTGTCGAGGCCTATTCCACCTTGGGCTGGTTCAATGACCCGATCATGAATTCGATGATGAACTGGGGTGATGAGCGGCTGGCCACGTTGATCTTCCACGAACTGGCGCATCAGCGCTTCTATGTGAAGGACGACACCGAGTTCAATGAGTCGTTTGCCAATTTCGTCGAGCAGGAAGGTACGCGTCAGTGGCGCGCTGCACGTGGCTTGGCGCCGCAGAGCCTGTCGGCGTCGAAGCAGCGTGATGAGTTCATTCAGCTGATCCTCGATACCCGCCAACGATTGGAAAAACTCTATGCCCAACCCTTGGCCACTGATGTGATGCGCCAGGCGAAGGCGGCCGAGTTCGAGCGTCTGCGTCGCGATTACCGGCAGCTGCGCGATAGCCAGTGGGGCGGTGACAAACGGTATGACGCGTGGATCAACCAACCCATGAACAATGCGCGGTTGTTACCGTTCGGGCTGTATGACCAGTGGGTGCCTGCGTTTGCGGCGTTGTTTGCGCAGGAAGGTGGGGATTGGCTGAGGTTTTATGCGGCGGTGGAGAAGCTGGGCGGATTGCCGATGGAGCAGCGCAAGGCGGCGTTGAGGCAGTTGCAAGGTATTGGCCTTCAGGGCCTCATCGGGGGCAAGCCCCTCCCACATGCTAATTTGTGAACACACTCCACTGTGGGAGGGGGCTTGCCCCCGATAGCGTCCTTAAGTGCGCTGCAAAAATGCCTGGTGCATCTGCGCCAACGTCTCGAAATGCCAGGTCGGCGCCTCGGCATCCAGCTCCTCGAAACTGCCGAACCCATACCCCACCGCCGCCGAATCCAGCCCATTCTTGTGCGCGCCGATCAGGTCATGCTTGCGATCACCAATCATCAAGGTGGTGGCCGGGTCCAGGCCTTCCTCGCTCATCAGGTGGGCGATCAGTTCGACTTTGTTGGTGCGCGTCCCGTCCAGCTCGCTGCCGTAGATCACCTTGAAGTGCTTGGCAAAGTCGAAATGCCGGGCGATTTCGCGGGCAAACACCCAGGGCTTGGAAGTGGCGACGTAGAGCTGGCGGCCTTGATCGTTCAATGCTTCCAGCAGCGGCATCACGCCGTCGAACACACGGTTTTCGTACAGGCCGGTGACCTTGAAACGCTCGCGATAGAAGTTCACCGCTTCCCAGGCCTTGGCCTCATCGAAGCCGTAGAACTGCATGAACGCCTGCAGCAAGGGCGGGCCGATGAAGTGTTCGAGTTTGGTCAGGTCCGGCTCGTCGATACCCAACTTGCCGAGGGCATACTGGATCGAGCGGGTAATGCCCTCGCGTGGGTCGGTGAGCGTGCCGTCCAGGTCGAACAGGACGGTTTGGTAAGGCAGGGTCATCGGTCGAATCCTTCAGCCAGGTGCAGGTCTTTGAGCTTCACGTAGTTCGCGGCGCTGTAGGTGAAAAAGGCGCGTTCCTTGTCAGTCAACGGGCGAATCTGTTTGACCGGGCTGCCGACATACAGGAAGCCGCTTTCAAGTTTCTTGCCCGGCGGCACCAGGCTGCCGGCGCCGATGATCACGTCGTCCTCGACCACGGCGCCATCCATCACGATGCTGCCCATGCCGATCAGGATGCGATTGCCGACTGTGCAGCCATGCAGCATGACCTTGTGGGCGATGGTCACGTCGTCGCCGATCAACAGGGGGAAACCGTTCGGGTTGAACGGCCCGGCGTGGGTGATGTGCAGCACACAGCCATCCTGCACGCTGGTGCGCGCACCGATACGGATACGGTGCATGTCGCCGCGGATCACGGTCAGCGGCCAGACCGAGCTGTCGGCGCCGATTTCGACATCGCCGATCACCACCGCCGAAATATCGACAAAAGCCCCGGCGCCCAGGGCCGGCGTGTGGTTCTGATAGGTGCGAAGGGTCACGATAGCCTCTCTCTCTTCTGCTGATAGCTGCGGTGGGCGTTGATTGTAATTAAGATGGCCCCATCTTTGTTCTTACATGTTTCTTCAGCCAAGGTGCCAACCGTGAGCGCGAACAACCCTCTTCTGCAGTCCTACGACCTGCCGCCGTTCTCGGCGATCCGTGCCGAGCACGTCCAGCCGGCCATCGAACAGATCCTCGCCGACAACCGCGTTGCCATCGAAGGCATCCTGCAAAGCCAGGGCAAAAATCCGACATGGGCCGGCCTGGTGCTGGCCATGGACGAGCTGAATGATCGTCTGGGCGCCGCGTGGAGCCCGGTCAGCCACCTCAACGCCGTGTGCAACAGCGCCGAACTGCGCGAAGCCTACGAAGGCTGCCTGCCGGCATTGAGCGCCTACTCCACCGAGATGGGCCAGAACCGTGCGCTGTTCCAGGCCTTCGAAGCCCTGGCTAACAGCCCGGAAGCCGCCGGTTTCGACGTGGCGCAGAAAACCATCCTGGAACACTCCCTGCGTGACTTCCGCCTGTCGGGCATCGATCTGCCGCCGGAGCAGCAAAAACGCTACGCTGAAGTGCAGAGCAAGCTGTCGGAACTGGGCAGCAAGTTCTCCAACCAGTTGCTGGACGCCACCCAGGCCTGGACCAGGCACGTCACCGATGAAGCCACCCTCGCCGGGCTGACCGACTCGGCCAAGGCGCAAATGGCCGCCGCCGCCCAGGCCAAAGGTCTCGACGGCTGGCTGATCACCCTCGAATTCCCTAGCTACTACGCCGTCATGACTTACGCTCAGGACCGTGCCCTGCGTGAAGAAGTCTACGCGGCCTACTGCACCCGCGCGTCGGACCAAGGCCCGAATGCCGGTCAGAACGATAACGGCCCGGTGATGGAACAGATCCTCGACCTGCGCCAGGAACTGGCCCAGTTGCTGGGTTATGCGTCGTTCTCCGAACTGAGCCTGGCCACCAAGATGGCCGAGTCCAGTGACCAGGTGCTGAGCTTCCTGCGTGACCTGGCCAAGCGCAGCAAGCCGTTTGCCGCCCAGGACCTGCAACAGCTCAAGGCCTACGCCGCCGAACAAGGCTGCGCCGACCTGCAAAGCTGGGACAGCGGTTTCTACGGCGAAAAACTCCGCGAGCAGCGCTACAGCGTGTCCCAGGAAGCCCTGCGCGCCTACTTCCCGATCGACAAAGTGCTGGGCGGCCTGTTCGCCATCGTGCAGCGCCTGTACGGCATCGAGATCGCCGAGCAGAAAGGCTTCGACACCTGGCACCCGGATGTCCGCCTGTTCGAAATCAAGGAAAACGGCCAACACGTGGGCCGCTTCTTCTTTGACCTGTATGCCCGCGCCAACAAGCGCGGCGGTGCCTGGATGGACGGTGCCCGCGACCGTCGTCGCACCATCGACGGTGTGCTGCAAAGCCCGGTGGCCAACCTGGTGTGCAATTTCACCCCGGCCGACAGCGGCAAGCCTGCCCTGCTGACCCACGATGAAGTCACCACGTTGTTCCACGAATTCGGCCACGGCTTGCATCACCTGCTGACCCGCGTAGAACACGCAGGCGTGTCCGGCATCAATGGCGTGGCCTGGGATGCGGTGGAACTGCCGAGCCAGTTCATGGAGAACTGGTGCTGGGAGCCGGAAGGCCTGGCGCTGATCTCCGGCCACTATGAAACCGGCGAGCCGTTGCCCCAGGACCTGCTGGAAAAAATGCTCGCGGCGAAGAATTTCCAGTCCGGCCTGATGATGGTGCGCCAACTGGAGTTCTCGCTGTTCGACTTTGAATTGCACGCCACCCACGGCGATGGTCGCAGCGTGGCGCAGGTGCTGGAAGGCGTGCGCGATGAAGTGTCGGTGATGCGTCCGCCGGCCTACAACCGCTTCCCCAACAGCTTTGCGCACATCTTCGCGGGCGGTTATGCGGCGGGTTATTACAGCTACAAGTGGGCCGAAGTGTTGTCGGCGGATGCCTTCTCCAAGTTCGAAGAAGACGGCGTGCTCAACGCCGAGACCGGCCGTGCCTTCCGCGAAGCGATCCTGGCGCGTGGCGGCTCCCAGGAGCCGATGGTGCTGTTCGTCGACTTCCGCGGACGCGCGCCGTCGATTGACGCACTCTTGCGCCACAGCGGCCTGAGTGAGGACGCGGCAGCATGAGTGAAAGGCCTGTGATTACCAAAAAGCAATTTATCGCCGGGGCGGTCTGCCCGGCATGCAGTGAGCCGGACAAGCTGAAGATGTGGACCGAGGACAACGTGCCGCACCGTGAGTGCGTGGCCTGCGGCTATACCGACACGCTGAATGATCAAGGGTTGTCGGTGCCCAAGGAATTGGGCACGCGGGTCAATACCACGGCGTTGAAAGCACCGGCGGACCCGAAGGTGCAGGCGGTGCAGTTCTTTCCTAATCCGAAGTTGAAAAAAGACTGACGGGCGGCTCTCTGTAGGAGTTCGGCCAGCCGGGCTCCTACAGTTATTTCTCGTCTTTTCCCGTCGTCGTGATCCAATCCTTCATCGAGCACAACGCGAACGCGCTGGTGCTGCAATCGCCATTCGCCAAGGCCGTGCGTAACTTGTCGATATCGGCCCTCATCATGTAGCGAACGCCGTCCTTGAAGCCATTGCTGGTGCCAAACCCGCCCAAGGTCATTTCGTTCAGCGCGTCTTCCTTGCTCCATCCCTGAATCACTACCCGATACATCGCCGCCATCAGGCCAGTGCGGTCAGAGCCGTGCTTGCAATGCATCAGCACCGGGCCATTGGCTTCGGCTTCCCGGATGGCCCTCAGCGCCGCCAACACGTCCGTATCATCTACATGGTTGGTGCGATACGTCAGTTGAACCTGACGGATGCCAGGCGATTTGAGCCAGTCGGCATCCGACTCCGGCAGGAAGTTGATCACGGTGCCGATCTTCAGTTGTTCCAACAGCGGCCCGGCGTTGCGATCCGGTAGTGCGCTGCGGTAGAGGGTGGGCGTCATCTGGTGCAAGTTGTATTGATTACCCACAGGCTGGGCCCACTCCGGTGAACGGATGGAGACGGTGTCGTCGGCTTGAGCGTAAGCGCAGGTGAACATCGCGATGATCGCGAGGCCGAGGCCCGACAACCATTGATTCTTGAGCATGGGTGACATAACCGAGCAAGGAGTGGGTGGTGCTCAGGTTCGTCCAGAGGGGGTCAATGAGGCGTGAGGAGGCCGTCAAAGAATCGTGAATCCTCAGTCTTTAGTCGCTGAAACGGTTCTGTGAATTCATAGCCTGCTATCATTTGTAACTATTGATTGCCTAAAAGGCCAAGCCGCTCACTAGAAGCCGGCCGATATTCCCGTGACCACATGATGAGGTGCCACCATGTCTGATCAAGATCAAGACAACCCCCGGCGTGACTTTTTGCGCAAATCCTTGACCTTGATCCCGGTGGTCACGGTTGCCAGCACTGGCCTTGGCGGCTCGATGCTGATGGCAACGCCTGAACCGGCGCAGGCCGCTCCCGCCAAGCCTGTGGTGAGTGAAAAGGCCTACGAGCCTGCTTACTTCACGGCTGAGGAGTGGGCGTTTATCAACGCCGCCGTCGAGCGCCTGATTCCCGCCGATGAGCAAGGCCCGGGCGCCCTGGAAGCCGGTGCGCCGGAATATATCGACCGTCAGATGAACACCCCGTACGCCAGCGGCGCGCTGTGGTTCATGCAAGGCCCGTTCAACGCGGATGCCGCTCCAGAGATGGGCTGGCAGTCCAAACTGGTGCCCAAGGACATCTATCGCCTGGGCATTGCCGCGACGGATGCCTGGTCGAAAGCCTTCAACGGTAAAGCTTTTGCTGCGCAAGACAGCGCTACCCGAGACGATATGTTGCGTCGTCTGGAAGCTGGCGGCAGTGAAGTGACGGCGCATTTTGAAGCGGTGCCGCCCAAGATGTTCTTCAACCTGTTGCTGCAAAACACCAAGGAAGGGTTCTTTTGCGACCCCATCCACGGTGGCAACAAAGGCATGGTCGGCTGGACCATGATCGGCTTCCCCGGCGCTCGTGCCGATTTCATGGACTGGGTTGAACGCAACGAGCAATACCCCTTCCCGGCAGTTTCCATCCGCGGTGAGAGGGCATAAACGTGGCGACCATCATGAAGAAAGTGGATGCAGTGATCGTAGGCTTCGGCTGGACCGGCGCGATCATGGCCAAGGAGCTGACGGAAGCAGGCCTCAACGTGGTTGCGCTGGAGCGTGGCCCGATGCAGGACACTTACCCGGACGGCAACTATCCCCAGGTCATCGACGAACTGACCTACAGCGTGCGTAAAAAACTCTTCCAGGACATTTCCAAAGAGACCGTGACCATTCGCCATAGCGTGAATGACGTCGCCCTGCCCAACCGTCAGTTGGGCGCGTTCCTGCCGGGCAACGGTGTGGGCGGCGCGGGCCTGCATTGGTCGGGGGTGCATTTCCGTGTCGACCCGATCGAGCTGCGCATGCGCAGCCACTATGAGGAACGCTACGGCAAAAACTTCATCCCCAAGGACATGACCATCCAGGACTTCGGCGTGAGCTATGAAGAGCTGGAGCCGTTTTTCGACTACGCGGAAAAAGTCTTCGGCACCTCCGGCCAGGCCTGGACCGTAAAAGGTCAGCTGGTAGGCGAAGGCCGTGGCGGCAACCCGTATGCACCGGACCGTTCCAATCCGTTCCCGTTGGAAGCGCAGAAGAATACGGTCTCCGCACAGCTGTTTCAGAAAGCGGCTGCCGAGGTGGGTTACAAACCCTACAACCTGCCGTCCGCCAATACCTCGGGGCCCTATACCAACCCCTACGGTGCGCAGATGGGGCCGTGCAACTTCTGCGGTTTCTGCAGCGGCTATGTCTGCTACATGTATTCCAAGGCCTCGCCGAACGTGAACATCCTGCCGGCGTTGCGCCAAGTACCGAACTTTGAGCTGCGGCCCAATTCCCACGTACTCAAGGTCAACCTCGACAGCACCAAGAGCAAGGCCACCGGCGTGACCTACATCGACGCCCAGGGCCGGGAATGCGAACAGCCGGCAGATCTGGTGATTCTCGGCGCCTTCCAGTTCCACAACGTGCGTTTGATGCTGTTGTCGGGCATCGGCAAGCCCTACGACCCGATAACCAATGAGGGCGTGGTGGGCAGGAACTTCGCCTACCAGAACATGGCCACCATCAAGGCTTTCTTCGACAAAGACACTCATACCAACAACTTCATCGGTGCAGGCGGCAATGGCGTGGCCATCGATGACTTCAACGCCGACAACTTCGACCACGGCCCCCATGGCTTCGTGGGCGGCTCGCCGATGTGGGTCAACCAGGCCGGCAGCCGGCCGATTGCCGGTACGTCCAACCCGCCAGGCACACCGGCCTGGGGCAGCGCGTGGAAACGCGCCACCGCCGATTACTACACCCACCAGGTGTCGATGGATGCCCACGGTGCCCATCAATCCTACCGGGGCAACTACCTGGATCTGGACCCTGTTTATCGCGATGCCTACGGCCTGCCGCTGCTGCGGATGACGTTCGACTGGCAGGAAAACGACATCAAGATGAACCGCTTCATGGTCGAGAAAATGAGCAAGGTCGCCGAGGCGATGAACCCCAAGGCGATTGCCCTGCTCGGCAAAAAGGTCGGTGAGCATTTCAATACGGCGTCCTACCAGACCACCCACCTCAATGGCGGCGCGATCATGGGCACCGACCCGAAAACCAGCGCGTTGAACCGCTACCTGCAGTGCTGGGATGTGCACAACGTGTTTGTCCCAGGTGCGTCCGCTTTCCCACAAGGCCTGGGCTACAACCCTACCGGCCTGGTGGCGGCGCTGACCTACTGGTCGGCGCGGGCCATTCGCGAGCAATACCTGAAAAATCCCGGCCCACTGGTTCAGGCATAAGGAGCGACGACCATGAAAGCACTTGTTATCGCCACCTTCGCCCTGTTCAGCAGTTGCTCTGTCAGTGCGGCTGAAACCGATTTGATCAAGCAGGGTGAATACCTGGCCCGCGCCGGTGATTGCGTGGCCTGCCACACCGCCAAAGGCGGCAAGCCCTTCGCCGGCGGCCTGCCGATGGAAACGCCGATAGGCGTGATCTATTCCACCAACATCACCCCGGACAAGACCGGCCTGGGCGACTACAGCTTCGAAGACTTCGACAAGGCCGTGCGCCATGGCGTCGCCAAGAGCGGTAGTACGCTTTACCCGGCGATGCCCTACCCGTCTTATGCGCGTGTCAGCGACAGCGATATGCAGGCGTTGTATGCGTATTTCATGAAGGGTGTCGAGCCGGTCGCTCAGCAGAACAAGGACAGCGATATTCCGTGGCCCTTGAGCATGCGCTGGCCGCTGGCGGCGTGGCGTTGGATGTTTGCGCCGGCTGTCGAAGCGCATCAGGCGCAAGCCGCCGCCGACCCGGTGGTCAGCCGTGGCGCCTACCTGGTGGAAGGCCTTGGCCATTGCGGCGCATGTCACACGCCACGGGCCCTGACCATGCAGGAAAAAGCCCTGAGTGCCTCTGACGGCAACGCCTTCCTGTCCGGCAGTGCGCCGCTGGAGGGCTGGATCGCCAAAAGCCTGCGCGGTGACCACAAGGACGGCCTCGGCAGTTGGAGTGAGGAGCAGCTGGTGCAATTCCTCAAGACCGGCCGCAGTGATCGCAGCGCGGTGTTTGGTGGCATGAGCGACGTTGTCGTCCACAGCATGCAGTACATGTCGGAGGATGACCTGACGGCTATCGCCCGTTACCTCAAGAGCTTGCCGGCGGTGGACCCCAAGGACCAACCGCATCAGTACGACAAGCAGGTGGCCGAGGCGCTGTGGAAAGGCGATGACCGCAAGCCGGGCGCGTCGGTATATATCGACAACTGCGCGGCCTGCCACCGTACCGACGGGCATGGCTACACGCGGGTGTTCCCGGCGCTGGCGGGTAACCCGGTAGTGCAGACGGCGGATGCCACGTCGTTGATCAACATCGTGTTGAATGGCGGCACCTTGCCGGCTACCCACGCGGCGCCCTCGACCTTCACCATGCCGGCGTTCGCCTGGCGTCTGTCGGATCAGGAAGTGGCGGATGTGGTCAGTTTCATTCGGGGCAGTTGGGGCAATAAAGGTGCGCCGGTGAAAGCCAACGAAGTGGCGGACCTGCGCAAGAACGATATGCGCACCACCTCGGGCGATGACCTGGGCCAGGTCACGCAACGGCACTGATCCCTGGCTGACCGCCAAACGGCACTGGTCAGAAGCCCTGCGCCTCGATACTGTATATAAAAACAGTATCGAGGCGTTTTCATGTCTACTCCGTTGCCGCCCCGTGGCCGGGGCACGGCCACCAACCTGCACAACCGCTTCGCACCGACTGTCAGCGTGGTCGAGGATGACGGCTGGTTCCAGGAAGTGCCGCCGACCCAGGGCACTGAAGTGCGCATCGAAACGGCCAAGACCATCATCACCCGCAACAACTCGCCGGACTTGCCGTTCGATCGTTCGATCAACCCCTACCGTGGCTGTGAGCACGGCTGTATCTACTGCTACGCGCGGCCGAGCCATGCCTATTGGGACATGTCGCCGGGGCTGGATTTCGAAACCAGACTGATCGCCAAGACCAACGCTGCCGATGTGCTGGAACAGCAGTTGTCGAAACCGGGTTACGTGTGCGCGCCGATCAACCTTGGGTCCAACACCGACCCGTACCAACCGATCGAGCGCGAGTACAAGATCACCCGGCAAACTCTGCAAGTGCTGCTGCGCTATCGCCATCCGGTGACCATCATCACCAAGGGCTCGCTGATATTGCGCGATCTGGACCTGCTCACCGAGTTGGCGCGCCAGCGGCTGGTCGCCGTGATGATCAGCCTCACCAGCCTGGACGACGAACTCAAGCGGATCCTGGAGCCACGCACGGCGGCGCCCAAGGCGCGCCTGCGCGCGATCCGGGTGATGCGTGAGGCGGGGATCCCGGTGGGCGTGCTGTGCTCGCCGATGATTCCGATGATCAATGACAGTGAGCTGGAAAGCCTGCTGACCGAAGCTCACGCTGCGGGCGCGCAAAGTGCGGCGTACATGATGCTGCGCCTGCCGCTGGAGGTGGCGCCGTTGTTCGAGGAGTGGCTGGCGGCGCATTACCCGCAGCGTGCGGCCCATGTGAAGAGCCTGGTGCGCCAGGTGCGTGGCGGCGAGGTGTATGACAGCCGCTTCGGCGTACGCATGCGTGGCGAAGGGCCGTTTGCCGACTTGCTGGCGCAGCGCTTCAGCAAAGCCATCAAGCGGCTGGGGCTCAACCGGCGGGAAGGGTTTGACCTGGATTGCACGGCGTTCTGTCCTCCGGGCAGGCAGATGGCATTGTTGTAGACTGACAGGGCAGAACGCACCGTTCCTGTAGGAGTGGTCGCGTTTTGACATCACTGAAACCCGCGATCTAGAGCGGTTCATTCAGTTTGAGTTAAGTTTCGGCGGTTACCTTGTTCAGCGAGTGACTGATGAGTCGGCACTGTGGCCCCTGGCGTTTTACAACTAATCCACTGGCCAAGCGTCCAACTGACTTGAAAACTCCCCTGCATTAATCAAGAGGATGAACCATGAGTGACAAGGATAAACAGCCGTTGGCTGCGTCGGCTTCTGCCCCTCAGGTGGCTGAAACCGCCGATGCAGCGCTGAAGCATATCGTTGACGGCTTTTTGCATTTCCATCACGACGTCTTCCCCCAGCAGGAAGAACTCTTCAAGAAACTCGCCACGGCCCAGAGTCCACGGGCGATGTTCATTACCTGCGCCGACTCGCGCATCGTGCCTGAGCTGATCACCCAGAGCTCTCCTGGCGATCTGTTCGTGACCCGTAACGTCGGCAACGTCGTACCGCCTTACGGCCAGATGAACGGCGGTGTTTCCACGGCCATCGAGTACGCGGTACTCGCCCTTGGCGTGCAGCACATTATCGTCTGCGGGCACTCCGATTGTGGCGCCATGCGCGCGGTGCTCAACCCTGACAGCCTGGAGAAGATGCCGACGGTCAAGGCCTGGCTGCGGCATGCTGAGGTTGCCAAGACCATGGTCCATGACAACTGCGACTGCGCCAATGAAGGCGAGAGCATGAAAGTGCTCACCGAAGAAAACGTCATCGCCCAACTGCAACATTTGCGCACCCACCCCTCCGTGGCTTCGCGCATGGCCAATGGTCATTTGTTTATCCACGGTTGGATCTACAACATCGAGACCAGTGAAATCCGCGCCTACGATGCCGACCAGTCGACGTTCCGACCGTTGAGCGGCGACGGACCGATCCCTTGCGCGACGCCTAAAGCGCGCTTCTAACACACTTCCCTGCCGGGTAAAGCGGTGGCTGCCATGGACGCAGCCAGGCTTTACCGCGCCCGGCGAATGCCTCGGGAGAGTCATCATGCGTGCTGCTCAATTGAAAGCTGTATTGCCAAGGGAGCTGCTCGCTTCCGTGGTTGTGTTTCTGGTCGCCCTGCCCTTGTGCATGGGGATTGCGATCGCCTCTGGCATGCCGCCGGCCAAAGGCCTGATTACCGGGATTATCGGAGGCCTGGTGGTGGGCTGGTTGGCGGGCTCGCCGTTGCAAGTCAGTGGCCCGGCGGCGGGCCTGGCGGTGCTGGTGTTCGAGTTGGTGCGCCAGCACGGCATGCTGATGCTCGGGCCAATCCTGCTGCTGGCGGGATTCCTGCAACTGGTTGCCGGGCGTTTGCGCCTGGGCTGCTGGTTTCGCGTCACGGCACCGGCGGTGGTGTACGGCATGTTGGCGGGGATTGGCGTGCTGATTGTACTGTCGCAGATCCACGTGATGCTCGACGGCGCGCCCAAGCCTTCGGGGCTCGACAATCTGGCAGGCTTCCCGGCGGCACTGGCCGACGCAATCCCGACCCTGGGCGGCGGCCTGGGCTGGCAGGCCGGGTTGCTCGGTTTGTCGACGATGCTGGTGATGTACGCCTGGGACAAATTGCGCCCGCAGCAACTGCGCTTTGTGCCCGGTGCTTTGCTGGGCGTGGGCCTGGCCACGGCTGTCAGCCTGGTGCTGGCGTTGCAGGTCAAGCGTGTCGAAGTCCCGGAAAACCTCGCCGATGCCATCGACTGGCTACGCCCCAGCGACCTGTTGAACCTTGCCGATCCCCAACTGTTGATCGCCGCATTTGCCGTGGCGTTTATCGCGAGCGCTGAAACGCTGCTGTCTGCGGCGGCGGTCGACCGCATGCACAGCGGTCAGCGTTCGGATTTCGACAAGGAGTTGTCTGCTCAAGGGGTGGGCAACATGCTCTGCGGCCTGGTCGGCGCCTTGCCGATGACCGGCGTGATCGTGCGCAGCTCGGCCAACGTGCAGGCCGGTGCAACCACGCGCTTGTCGGCGATGTTCCATGGCCTGTGGCTGCTGGCGTTCGTGCTGTTGCTGTCGAGTGTGCTGCAAAGCATCCCGGTGGCGAGCCTGGCGGGTGTGCTGGTGTACACCGGTATCAAGCTGGTGGACATCAAGGCCTTCAAGGCACTGGGACGCTATGGGCGGATGCCGATGTTTACCTACGCGGCCACGGCGCTGGCGATCATCTTTACCGACCTGCTGACCGGCGTATTGGTGGGCTTCGGGCTGACGTTGGTCAAGCTGGCGTTCAAGGCTTCGCGGTTGAAGGTCAGCCTGATCGACCTGCCTCAGGACGGTGAGATGGAACTGCGCCTGACCGGTGCGGCGACCTTTCTGAAAGTGCCCGCGTTGACTCAAGTCTTGTCGACGGTGCCTGCCGGGACGACCGTGCATGTTCCGCTGAGCAACCTGAGTTACATCGACCATTCCTGCCTGGAATTGCTGGAGGAATGGGGGCGGGCCAATGCGGCCAAGGGCTCGACGTTGGTGATCGAGGCGCGCGGGTTGAAGCGTCGGCTGGAAGGCCGGGTGAGGACGACGACGGGGATAGGCTCCGCGCCAGCTTGAACAGCAAAACAACGCCTGTAGGAGCCGGCAAGCCAGCTCCTACAAGGCGGGATCAGGCCGGCTGATCCAGCGCCAACTCAACCCCCAGCTGTCGCGACAGGCATGGCCAACGCTTCCACGCGGCTTCCGTGTCGGGGCTCTTGAGCTGTTCGCGATAAGCCTCCACGGACTCCAGCGCAAAGCTTTCTTCGTTGAGCATTTCATCCACTGCGTGGTGTACCGCTTCATCCAGCTGGTTGGCGAAGGTTTCGCCGATCAGCTGATGGGCAATGACATTGGCCACCGTGGTATCGGCCGGAATCAACGGCTGGCCGAAGTGCTTGATATACAGATCGTTGACCTCTTCGACCAGGCGATGAGCCAGGTAGGCCTCATCCAGCAGGCCATCGAGACCTTCATGGCCGGCCAGGATGGCAGGCGGTTGCAGGAAGAAGTGCTCGGCGATTTTCAGTACCGGTTTGATCTGGCTTTCGATACCGGCCTCGCGGGCCACGTCGTTGGCGGCGTCCAGCAAGTCCGGGACCAAGTCGATGTAGGCGGTGACAAAGCGGGTCATGACAATGTTGCGATCACCGTCAGCCAGGGAGATGGCCGAATGCAGGTGCGGCAATTGTTTTTCCAGTTGCAGGGCAAGCTGGCCAGTGCTGGCTTCGTGTTGATGGGCACGGGAAATCTGCTCGCGCAATGCGGCGGTGTTCATGAAAGCTCCAGTGATGCAGGCGTAGGAAAAGGGAGAAGATAAGGTAGCTCGTTTATACGAGCGCCTCAGACGCATTTGTCATAATTATTTCATGGTTATGCGCCCGCGTTATATCGAATTGCCATCGTTCGTCGGATAAACGATTCCGTGCCCGGTTCTATTGACTCCAGCCAGTCATTTCTACTCATTTGCCCCTACACATTGCGGGGTTGCAGAGCCTGTCTATACTCGGATTTGTACGCGATTAGCTGATGACGCCAGACTGCATAAGCAGGCAAGGCCAGGCGGTTGTAAGCAGTATGGAAGCCGCTCCCTTCGACGCAGGTGCAAACCGGCGGGATAACAAGAACGATAAGGGGAACCCGCAATGATGCGACATCCACATGTTTGGATGGGCCTCCTGTTGTGGTCGGTATTCGGCCAGGCACATGCCGCCTGGACAACGAATATGGCGCCAGGGGCGACAGAAGTCAGTCACGCTGTGTTCGACCTGCACATGACCATATTCTGGATCTGTGTGGTGATCGGCATCATCGTGTTTGGCGCGATGTTCTGGTCGATGATCGTTCATCGCCGGTCTACGGGCCAGGTCGCGGCCAAGTTCCACGAGAGCACTACCGTGGAGATCCTCTGGACCGTCGTGCCCTTGCTGATCCTGATCGCGATGGCCATTCCGGCCACCAAGACCCTGATCAATATCTACGACAGCAGTGAGTCGGATATCGATATCCAGGTCACCGGCTACCAGTGGAAATGGCATTACAAATACCTGGGCCAGGATGTGGAGTTCTTCAGCAACCTGGCCACGCCCGCCGAACAGATCCACAACCAGGCGACCAAGGGCGAACACTACCTGCTGGAAGTCGACCAGCCGCTGGTGTTGCCGGTGGGGGCCAAGGTGCGCTTCCTGGTGACCGCCGCCGATGTGATCCACTCCTGGTGGGTGCCGGCGTTTGCGGTCAAGCGCGACGCGATTCCCGGCTTCGTCAACGAGGCCTGGACCCGTGTCGAGAAGCCCGGCATCTACCGTGGCCAGTGCGCCGAGCTGTGCGGCAAGGACCACGGCTTCATGCCCATCGTGGTCGAGGTCAAGTCCAGGGCCGACTACGACACCTGGCTCGGCGAGCGCAAGGCAGAGGCCGCCAAGCTCAAGGAGCTGACCTCCAAAGAGTGGACCCTGGAAGAGCTGGTGGCCCGTGGCGACAAGGTCTACCACACCACCTGCGTGGCCTGTCACCAGGCCGAAGGCCAGGGCCTGCCGCCGATGTTCCCGGCGCTCAAGGGTTCCAAGATCGCCACCGGTCCCGCCGCCGATCACCTGAGCCTCGTGTACCACGGCAAGCCCGGCACCGCGATGGCGGCGTTCGGCAAGCAGCTCTCGGAAGTGGATATCGCCGCCGTGGTGACCTACGAGCGTAATGCCTGGGGTAACAACAAAGGCGACATGGTCACGCCTAAAGACGTGCTGGCCATCAAGCAGGCGGAAAGCAAATGACCTCTCTCATGGCATTGACCGCGACCCGCCCCGCCCACTCGCTTGCAGGAGAACGACCATGAGCGCTGTGATCGACGACCATGGTCACGCCGACCATGCCCACGGCCCCGCCAAGGGCCTGATGCGCTGGGTGCTGACCACCAACCACAAAGACATCGGCACCATGTACCTGTGGTTCGCCTTTGCCATGTTCTTGCTCGGCGGCTCGTTCGCCATGGTGATCCGGGCCGAGCTGTTCCAGCCCGGCCTGCAGATCGTGCAGCCGGCGTTCTTCAACCAGATGACCACCATGCACGGTCTGATCATGGTGTTCGGCGCGGTGATGCCGGCGTTTGTCGGCCTGGCCAACTGGATGATCCCGTTGATGATTGGCGCGCCCGACATGGCCCTGCCGCGCATGAACAACTTCAGTTTCTGGCTGTTGCCGGCGGCCTTCCTGCTGCTGGTCTCGACGCTGTTCACGCCAGGCGGCGGGCCGAACTTTGGCTGGACCTTCTACGCGCCGCTCTCCACCACCTACGCGCCGGAAAGCGTGACGTTCTTTATCTTCGCCATCCACCTGATGGGTATCAGCTCGATCATGGGCGCGATCAACGTGGTCGCCACCATCCTCAACCTGCGTGCCCCGGGCATGACCTTGATGAAAATGCCGCTGTTCGTCTGGACCTGGCTGATCACCGCGTTCCTGCTGATCGCGGTCATGCCGGTGCTGGCCGGGTGTGTGACCATGATGCTGATGGACATCCACTTCGGTACCAGCTTCTTCAGCGCGGCCGGCGGCGGTGACCCGGTGCTGTTCCAGCACGTGTTCTGGTTTTTCGGCCACCCCGAGGTGTACATCATGATCCTGCCGGCCTTCGGCGCCGTCAGCTCGATCATCCCGACCTTTTCGCGCAAGCCGTTGTTCGGCTACACCTCGATGGTCTACGCCACGGCGAGCATTGCATTCCTGTCGTTCATCGTGTGGGCGCACCACATGTTCGTGGTGGGCATCCCGTTGGTGGGCGAGTTGTTCTTCATGTACGCCACCCTGCTGATTGCCGTGCCCACCGGGGTGAAGGTGTTCAACTGGGTCAGCACCATGTGGCAGGGCTCGCTGACCTTCGAAACGCCGATGCTGTTCGCCGTGGCCTTCGTGATCCTGTTCACCATTGGCGGTTTCTCCGGGCTGATGCTGGCGATTGCCCCGGCGGACTTCCAGTACCACGACACCTATTTCGTGGTGGCGCATTTCCATTACGTACTGGTGCCCGGCGCGATCTTCGGCATCTTCGCCTCGGCCTACTACTGGCTGCCGAAATGGACCGGCCACATGTACGACGAAACCCTCGGCAAGCTGCACTTCTGGCTGTCTTTCGTTGGCATGAACATGGCGTTTTTCCCAATGCATTTTGTCGGGCTGGCGGGCATGCCGCGCCGGGTGCCGGACTACAACCTGCAGTTCGCTGACTTCAACATGGTCTCGTCGATCGGCGCGTTCATGTTCGGCGCCACGCAGATCTTCTTCCTGTTTATCGTGATCAAGTGCATCCGTGGCGGCCCGCCGGCGCCGGCCAAGCCCTGGGATGGCGCTGAAGGCCTGGAGTGGAGCATCCCTTCGCCGGCGCCATACCACACCTTCACCACGCCGCCGGAGGTCAAATGAACACGCCTTGGCACTGCTTACACGGCCAATGTGGGAGAGGGCTTGCCCCCGGCGGTGTGTCAGCCGACATCATGATTGGCTGCAAAACAGCTATCGGGGGCAAGCCCCCTCCCACAATGGCCTCATTCACATTGGGTGGGCGTCATGGCTGAATACTTGCCGATCAAGCGCCTGGTCACACGGCTGCTGATCCTGGTGGTGGCGATGTTCGCCTTCGGCTTTGCGCTGGTGCCGATCTACGACGTGATGTGCAAGGCGTTCGGCATCAACGGCAAGACCGCAGGGCAGTATGAGGGCGAGCAGGTTGTCGACCCGACGCGCCAGGTGCGCGTGCAGTTCCTGTCTACCAATGCCATCGATATGGTCTGGGATTTCTATGCCAAGGCGGACGAAGTGGTGGTCAACCCGGGCGCGGTGACCGAGATGCTGTTCGTGGCTCACAACCCGACTGACAAGCCGATGACTGCCCAGGCCGTACCAAGCATTTCCCCGGCCGAAGCGGCGATGTATTTCCACAAGACCGAATGCTTTTGCTTCACCCAGCAAGTGCTGCAGCCGGGCCAGCGGATCGAGATGCCGGTGCGCTTCATCGTCGACCGCGACATGCCCAAGGATGTGAAGCATCTGACTCTGGCGTACACGCTGTTCGATATCACTGCGCGCCAACCGCCGGTGGCTGTGCATACCGGCGGCTAGCTACTGTTTGCCCCCTCAATCAGGAGAGCGAATACATGTCGACTCATGATACGTACTACGTACCAGCGCAAAGCAAATGGCCGATAATTGCCACGATTGGCATGCTGGTCACCGTGTATGGACTGGCTGTGTGGTTCAACGACCTCAAGGCGGCACGCCCGGAATCCCACGGCCCGTGGATCTTTTTTGTCGGTGGGCTGCTGCTGGCTTACATGCTGTTCGGTTGGTTCGGTGCGGTCATCAAGGAAAGCCGCGCCGGTTTGTACAGTTCGCAGATGGACCGTTCGTTCCGTTGGGGCATGACCTGGTTCATCTTTTCCGAAGTGATGTTCTTTATCGCGTTCTTCGGTGCGCTGTTTTATGTGCGGCACATGTCCGGCCCGTGGTTGGGCGGTGAGGGTCACAAGGGCATTGCGCACATGCTGTGGCCGAACTTCGAGTTTGCCTGGCCGTTGCTCAACAACCCTGACCCCAAAATGTATCCCGCGCCTGAAGGCACCATCAGCCCGTGGGGTCTGCCGCTGGTCAATACCATCCTGCTGGTGAGCTCCAGCGTGACCATTACCATCGCCCACCATGCCCTGCGCAAAGGTCATCGCGGTGCGTTGAAGATCTGGTTGGCGATCACGGTGCTGTTGGGGCTGGCGTTCCTGGGGTTCCAGGCCGAGGAGTACATCCACGCCTATAAAGAGCTGGGCCTGACGCTGGGCTCCGGCGTGTATGGCGCGACGTTCTTTATGCTCACCGGCTTCCACGGCGCCCACGTGACCATCGGCACCCTCATTCTGTTCGTGATGCTGATGCGCATCCTCAAGGGGCATTTCAATGCCGAGCACCAGTTCGGCTTCGAGGCGGCCAGTTGGTACTGGCACTTTGTGGACGTGGTGTGGATCGGGCTGTTTTTCTTCGTTTACGTGCTGTGAGGCGGCTTACCACGGCGCATGAGAAACCAGTTGGCCGCTGAAAAAGCCCCAGGTGATCAAGGCCAGGGTGATCACGGCCAGTACGACACGCACGGTCAGGGCGTTGACGAGGCGGTTGGAGTTGCCCTCGTCCTTGACCAGGAAGAACAAGCCACTGAACAGGCTCACGACGGTCGCGATCAGCATCAGGGCAATAGCAGCTTTGAGCATGGTCGGGCTCCACGGGGATGGGCGGGCAATGAAAACAAGTATAGCCAGCGCCGCAAAACGCTTTCGTCCTGGGATCGCACCCACCTTAGTGGTGCTGGTACTGCTGCCCCTGATGGTGGGGTTGGGGTTCTGGCAACTGTCGCGCGGCCATGAAAAGCAGCTGCTGGTGGACAGTTATGCCGAGCGGCGCGCAGCGGAGCCGATCAGCAGTGCGCAACTCAATAACATGGCCGACCCGGCCTTTCGCCGCGTGCGCTTGCGCGGGCAGTTGGATGCCGGGCACAGCGTGTTTCTCGATAACCGCATGCGCGACGGCAAGGCCGGCGTAGAGCTGCTGCAACCCTTCCACGATCAGGCCAGCGGCCTGTGGCTGTTGCTGAATCGCGGCTGGCTACCCTGGCCGGACCGGCGCACGCCACCGGTTTTCAGTACCCCGGAGCAGCTCTTGAATCTGGATGCCTGGGTCTACGTCGCCCCTGGCGAAACCTTCCAATTGCACGCCGACCCCGTCAGCGCGCAATGGCCACGCCTGCTGACGGCGCTGCACCCTGCCGCGTTGTGGGCGCAATTGGGCCGCAGCGGTTTCGCCTATGAGCTACGTGCCGAGCCCGGCCCCGGCACTTACGAAACCAACTGGCCCATCGTGGCCATGGGGCCGGAAAAACACCTGGCGTATGCCGTGCAGTGGTTCGCCATGTCGCTGGCGTTGCTGGCGCTTTACCTCTACCTCGGATGGCACAACAAAAAGGAGAAGCCCCATGGGAGCGGCCATGAATCCACCCAACATGTCTGAGGTGCCTGATCGGCGCAAAGGCCGTTGGCAACTGATTCTGATCCTGATGATGGTGATCGGCCCGATGGCGCTGGCCACTTTCATGTACAAGCTGCAGTTCTGGGTGCCGCAAAGCCGCAGCTACCACGGCGAGATGATCGGCAACGGCCAGACCCGCGCCGACATTGGCGTGCCGGCCGATGAGCAGCGCTGGCAACTGCTGGTCACCGCGCCCGCCGCCTGCGCCGCCGATTGCCAGCAACTGGTCTACCTCGCGCGTCAATTGCAGATTGGCCTGGGGCGCGATGCCTCCCGCGCCAGCCATGCCTTGGCCAGTGCGCAGCCGCTGGACAGCGACTATGACGCCAAGCTCAAGGCCGAGTACCCGCAACTGCAACGCTACCCGCTGGACCTGTCGACCTTCAGTAAAAACGCCGCTGCACCGGGGGATGCTCAGCTGTGGATCGTCGACCCCCACGGCAACCTGGTGCTGCGCTATGACACCAAGGTCAAGGGCAAGGACTTGCTCAACGACCTGCGCCACCTGCTGAAACTGTCGAACATCGGATAGGGGCACCGTCATGGCCAAACCTGGATTTCGCCTCGCGTTGTTTGCCACCTTGCTGGCGCTGATCGTTGTGCTGCTCGGCGCTTATACCCGCCTGACCCATGCGGGTCTGGGCTGCCCGGACTGGCCCGGCTGCTATGGCTTCATCGGCGTGCCCAACACCGAAGCCCAACTGGCCCACGCCGAGCTGCACTTCCCCGATACGCCGGTGGAGGCGGACAAGGGCTGGGCCGAGATGACCCATCGCTACTTCGCTGGCACCCTGGGCTTGCTGATTGTGTTGCTGGCGGCGCGCTCGTGGAGCCATCGGCGCGATCCGGGCCAGCCAGTGAAGCTGCCGCTGTTTGTACTGGCGGTGGTGTTCGCCCAGGCGGCATTTGGCATGTGGACGGTGACATTGAAGCTGTGGCCGCAGGTGGTGACGGGGCATCTGTTGGGTGGCTTTGCGACCTTGAGCCTGCTGTTCCTGCTGACCCTGCGTTTGTCCGGCGTATTGCCCGCGCTGATCGTGCCCAAGCGCCTGCAATATTGGGCGACGGCAGGCCTGGTGCTGGTGATCGGCCAGATTGCCCTGGGCGGTTGGGTCAGTTCCAACTACGCGGCGGTGGCCTGTATCGATTTGCCAACGTGCCATGGGCAGTGGTGGCCGGCAGCGGACTTTGCCAACGGCTTCCACCTGACTCAACACATCGGCCCCAATTACCTCGGTGGGCAGTTGGACAGCGAGGCGCGCACCGCCATCCACCTGACCCACCGCATCGGCGCCGTCATCGTCAGCCTGGTGCTGCTGGGCCTGGCCTGGCAGTTGCGCGCAGTCGGAATGACGCGGTTGGCCGGCTTGCTGTTGATCGCCCTGGCGGCGCAAATCTGCCTGGGCCTGAGCAATGTGTATTTCCACCTGCCGCTGCCGGTTGCGGTAGGGCATAACGCGGGCGGTGCGGCGTTGTTACTGACGCTGGTACTGGTCAACTATCACGCGCGCACCAGCCTGGTCCGGGTGCGCAACCAGTTGCCGTTCGGCTGGCGCTTTATTCCACGCAAACACGTATCGGGCCTCGTTACCCTTAAAGGAGAGATGCCATGGCGACCTTGATCGGCGCACGTCACGGCCAGGCCATCTGGCGTGATTATCTGGAGCTGACCAAGCCCAAGGTGGTGGTGCTGATGCTCATCACCTCGCTGGTGGGGATGTTCCTGGCGACTCGCGCTGGTGTGCCGTGGACCGTGCTGGTGTTTGGCAACCTGGGGATTGCCCTGTGTGCAGGCGGCGCGGCGGCGGTCAACCATGTGGTGGACCGACGCATCGACGCGGTAATGGCGCGCACTCACAAGCGGCCGTTGGCGGAGGGCCGGGTGTCACCGCTGGCGGCGTTGGCCTTTGCTTTGTTTCTGGCTGTTGCCGGGTTGGCCCTGCTGCTGGCATTCACCAATCCGCTCGCAGCCTGGCTGACGCTGGCCTCGCTGCTCGGTTATGCGGTGATCTACACCGGTTTTCTCAAGCGTGCGACGCCACAGAATATTGTTATCGGCGGCTTGGCCGGTGCAGCGCCGCCCTTGCTGGGTTGGGTCGCCGTCACCGGGCATGTCAGCGCCGAGCCTCTGCTGCTTGTGTTGATCATCTTCGCCTGGACCCCGCCACACTTCTGGGCCTTGGCCATCCATCGCAAGGAAGAATACGCCAAGGCCGATATCCCGATGCTGCCGGTGACCCACGGCGAGCACTACACCAAGGTGCATATCCTGCTCTACACCTTTGCCCTGCTGGCGGTGAGCCTGATGCCCTATGTGATCCACATGAGCGGCCTGCTGTACCTCGGCTGCGCCCTGGTATTGGGCGGGCGCTTTCTGCAATGGGCCTGGGTGTTGTACCGTGGCGGTCGGCCGCACGCGGCGATCAACACCTTCAAGTACTCTATCTGGTACTTGCTGCTGCTGTTTATCGCCCTGCTCGTAGACCACTACTTACTGTTGAACCTATGACTCGAACTCAAAAGACTGTCTTCATCCTGGTGGCCCTGGTGGCACTGATCATGGGCCTGACCGTTAACAAAGTGCTCTCGGGCAAGGGCCAGGGCGACCCTACCGCGCTGATCGACGCAGGTATCATCCTGTTGCCGCAAAGCCGTCAGTTGCCGCCGGTGACCATGACCAACCAGGACGGCCAGCCGGTGCTGGTCAACGAATTGAAAGGCAAGTGGAGCCTATTGTTCTTCGGCTACACCTTCTGCCCGGACATTTGCCCGACTACCCTCGCCCAGCTGCGCCAGATCAAGAGCGAGCTGCCTAAAGAGGCTGTGGATAAGTTGCAGGTGATTTTGGTCAGTGTGGACCCGAACCGCGATACGTCGACCCAGCTCAAACAGTACCTGGGCTACTTCGACCCGCAGTTCCAGGGCCTGACGGGCGCGAATGTGGAGGAGGTGCAGAAGGTCTCGAATGCGGTGAGCATTCCGTTCATTCCGGCGGATACCAGCAAGCCCAACTACACCGTCGACCACAGCGGCAACCTGGCATTGATCGGGCCGGATGGGACTCAGCGCGGGTTCATCCGTGCGCCGTTGAACAACCAGAAGCTGGTGGCGCAGTTGCCGGGGTTGTTGAAGCGTCAGTAACAGGCGACACATAACAAATGTGGGAGGGGGCTTGCCCCCCGATAGCAGTGGGTCTGCCACCAGATGCAGTGACTGACACTCAGCAATCGGGGGCAAGCCCCTCCCACATTTTTTGATCTTCAGCGTGTTGGAGATCGAATCAGATCAGAACGCCGGCTTGATCGCGCCTTTGTACTTCTCTTCGATGAATTGCTTCACTTCAGGCGTGTGCAGGGCTGCAACCAGCTTCTTCACGGCGTCCGAGTCCTTGTTGTCTTCGCGGGTCACCAGGATGTTCACATAAGGCGAGTCGCTGCCTTCGATCACCAGCGCATCCTTGGACGGGTCCAGCTTGGCTTCCAGCGCGTAGTTGGTGTTGATCAGCGCCAGGTCGACCTGGGTCAGTACGCGCGGCAGGGTGGCGGCTTCCAGTTCGCGGAATTTCAAGCCTTTCGGGTTGGCGGTGATGTCCTTGATGGTCGACAGGATGTTGGTCGGGTCCTTCAGGGTGATCAGGCCGTTCTTGGCCAGCAGCAACAGGGCCCGGCCGCCGTTGGTGGCGTCGTTGGGGATCACCACATTGGCGCCGCTTGGCAGTTCGTCCAGCTTCTTGTACTTGCTGGAGTAGGCGCCCAGGGGTTCTAGGTGCACCGCGCCGACGCTCACCAGGTGGGTGCCCTTGGCTTTGTTGAATTCATCCAGGTACGGCTGGTGTTGGAAGAAGTTGGCGTCCAGGCGCTTTTCCGCGACTTGTACGTTCGGCTGCACGTAGTCGGTGAAGACTTTGATCTGCAGGTCCACGCCTTCTTTGGCGAGGGCAGGTTTCACGAATTCGAGGATTTCCGCGTGTGGGACCGGCGAAGCCGCGACCGTGATGGTCTCGGCGTGGGCGGAAAACGCGGCAACGGCGGCGAACGCAACCAGTAGTTTCTTCATCCAACAAGCTCCTTGTTCGGGCATGTGCCGGCTTATCCCCGGCAATGGCCGTTATTTTCGAGAAAAGTGCACCACCAGCTTGTCGCCGACGGTTTGCAGAATTTGCACCAGGATCAACAGCATCACCACCGTGACCACCATCACGTCAGTCTGGAAACGCTGGTAACCGAAACGGATCGCCAGGTCACCCAGGCCGCCGGCACCCACCACACCGGCCATGGCCGTGTAGGACACCAGTGTAATCGCGGTCACCGTAATCGCCGCGAAAATGCCTGGGCGCGCTTCGGGCAGCAAGGCGTTGGTGATGATCTGGCGCGTGCTGGCGCCCATCGATTGCGTGGCTTCGATAATGCCGCGGTCCACTTCACGCAGCGCGGTTTCCACCAGGCGTGCGAAGAACGGCGTCGCGCCCACCACCAACGGCGGAATCGCACCAGCCACACCCAGCGAAGTGCCGGTGATCAATACGGTGAACGGGATCATCACGATCAGCAGGATGATGAACGGCAGCGAACGCAGGATGTTCACGATCAGCGACAGCAGCGCGTACAGGCCCTTCTGTTCGAACAGTTGGCGCGGGCTGGTGAGGAACAGCAGCACGCCCAGGGGCAGGCCCAGCACTACGGTGAAGAACAGTGAGCCGAACAGCATGGTCATGGTGTCGCCGGTGGCGAGCCAGATTTCGGACCAGTCGATATTGGCGAAGAAACTCAACAGGACGTCCATTAGCGCAGGATCTCCATGTGGACGTCAGCAGCGGTGAAGCGCGCAAATGCGGCGTCCATGTCGCCACCGGTGACGGCGAGGGTCAATTGCCCGTAAGGGATGTCTTTGATGCGGTCGATACGACCGGCGAGGATGCTGTAGTCCACGCCCGTTTCGCGTGCGACGGTGCCCAGCAGCGGCGCGTAGGTCGCTTCGCCCTGGAACGTCAGGCGCACGATGCGGCCGGGTACGTGAGCGAAGTCATCGCGTTGCTCGTTTTCGTCGACCTGCTCGGACTCTTGCACGAAACGCTTGGTGGTTGGGTGCTTGGGGTGCAGGAATACATCGGCCACCGAGCCTTGCTCGACGATCACGCCGGCGTCCATTACGGCCACCTGGTCGCAGACACGGCGGATCACGTCCATTTCATGGGTGATCAGCACGATGGTCAGCTTCAGCTCGCGGTTGATCTCGGCCAACAGTTGCAGCACCGAGGCGGTGGTCTGCGGGTCGAGGGCGCTGGTGGCTTCGTCGCACAGCAGGATCTTCGGCTTGGTCGCCAGGGCGCGGGCGATGCCGACGCGTTGTTTCTGGCCGCCGGACAACTGCGCCGGGTACTTTTTGGCGTGGTCCGACAGGCCGACGCGGGCGAGCAGTTCTGCGACGCGCAGGTCGATGTCCTTGCGCGACAATTCGCCGGCCAGGGTCAGTGGCAGTGCGACGTTGTCGGCGACGGTCTTGGACGCCAGCAGGTTGAAGTGCTGGAAGATCATCCCGACCTGCTGGCGGAAACGGCGCAGGCCGTTGGCGTCCAGGGCGGTGACTTCTTCGCCATCTACCCTGATGGTGCCGCCGCTCGGTTCTTCGAGGCGGTTGATCAGGCGCAGCAGGGTGCTTTTGCCCGCGCCGGAGTGGCCGATGAGGCCGAACACCTGGCCGTTTTCGACACTCAGACTGGTGGCGTGCAGCGCGGGAATATCCCTACCGGCGACGCGGTAGGTTTTATGGACGTTTTGAAACTCGATCACGTAGCGAACCTTGTGGGGCGCATGGAAAAGGGATCAGCGGTTAGCCGGGCGCGCATTTTAGCCTGTCTGTATAGCGTTTCTTAGCATTTATTTCGTATTCAACCAGCGATTTGGCAATAACGCGATCAAAGGTCATAAAAAAGGAACGGTACAAAACCGCGTCAGTCACTACTTAAGCAACTCGATTTCCCAGGTGCCGTGCCTGGGGTTTTGCTCAAACGAGCCGGGGACCGCTCTGGCCACTTTGAATAAGGAGTTTTGACTGATGAGTAGCAAAAAGCCAAAGAGCGAGCTAGCGGGCACCGACACCCTGGATCGTGGTAACACCAACGCCAAGCTGCAGGCCCTGGAGGCCTTCCGCTCCGATGCGACCGGTCAGGCCCTGCGTACCAATCAGGGCGTCAAGATTTCCGACAACCAGAACACCCTGAAAGTGGGCTCCCGTGGCCCATCGCTGCTGGAAGATTTCATCATGCGTGAAAAAATCACGCACTTTGACCATGAGCGTATCCCGGAGCGCATCGTGCATGCCCGTGGCACCGGTGCCCATGGCTATTTCCAGACCTACGAGAACCATTCGGCGCTGACCAAGGCTGGTTTCCTGCGTGACCCTGGGCATAAAACGCCGGTCTTCACCCGCTTTTCCACTGTGCAGGGCCCGCGTGGTTCGGGTGACACGGTGCGTGATGTGCGCGGTTTTGCCGTGAAGTTTTTCACCGAAGAAGGCAACTTCGACCTGGTGGGCAACAACATGCCGGTGTTTTTCATTCAGGACGCGATCAAGTTTCCTGACTTCGTACACGCCGTGAAGCCCGAGCCGCACAATGAAATTCCTACAGGCGGGTCGGCGCACGATACCTTCTGGGACTTCGTCTCGTTGCAGCCTGAATCGGCGCACATGGTGATCTGGGCGATGTCTGACCGTGCCATTCCAAAGAGCCTGCGCAGCATGCAGGGTTTTGGCGTGCACACCTTCCGCCTGGTGAACGCCGAGGGGAAATCCAACTTCGTCAAATTCCACTGGCGTCCTACGGCGGGTACTTGCTCGCTGGTGTGGGACGAAGCGCAAAAGCTGGCCGGTAAAGATACCGACTACCACCGCCGCGACCTTTGGGAAGCCATTGAGATGGGCGACTACCCTGAGTGGGAATTGGGCGTGCAGGTGATTCCCGAGGACAAGGAGCATGCGTTCGACTTCGATATCCTCGACCCGACCAAGCTGATCCCTGAGGAGCTGGTGCCGATCACGCCGCTGGGCAAGATGGTGCTCAACCGCAACCCGGACAACTTCTTCGCTGAAGTCGAGCAGGTCGCGTTCTGCCCAGGCCATATCGTGCCGGGTATCGACTTCTCCAACGATCCACTGCTGCAAGGTCGGCTGTTTTCCTACACTGACACGCAGATCAGTCGACTCGGCGGGCCGAACTTTCATCAGTTGCCGATCAACCAGCCGGTCACGCCGCTGCATAACAACCAGCGCGATGCCATGCACCGCAGCACCATCGATAAAGGGCGAGCCTCTTATGAGCCGAACTCCATCGATGGCGGCTGGCCGAAGGAAACGCCACCGGCTGCGCAGGATGGTGGTTTTGAGTCCTACCCTGAGCGCATCGACGCGCACAAGATCCGTGAGCGCAGCGAGTCGTTCGGCGATCACTTCTCCCAGGCGCGTCTGTTCTTCCACAGCATGAGCAAGCACGAACAGGAGCACATCATTGCGGCTTACAGCTTTGAGCTGGGCAAGGTCGAGCGCGAGTTTATCCGCGCGCGTCAGGTCAACGAGATCCTGGCCAACATCGACCTGGAACTGGCCAAGCGCGTGGCGCAGAACCTGGGGCTGCCCGCGCCGACCCAAGGCACGGTGCCTGTCCGTAAAACCCAGCCGGAACGTTCGCCGGCATTGAGCCAGGCAAACCTGCTGCCGGGTGATATCAAAACGCGAAAAGTGGCGATTCTTGCCGCGAACGGCGTTGATGGTGCTGCAATTGATGCGTTGAAGAAGGCACTGGAAGCCGAGGGCGCACATGCCAAGCTGCTGGGGCCAACCTCGGCACCGGTAAAAACGGCTGATGGTAAAAGCCTGAAGGTGGATGCCTCCATGGAAGGTATGCCGTCGATTGCGTTCGATGCGGTATTTGTCCCTGGCGGGAAAGACTCTGTTAAAGCCTTGAGTGGTGATGGCGTGGCGTTGCACTTCCTGTTGGAAGCGTACAAGCACTTGAAGGCGATTACCGTCGCCAACGACGCTAAGTCATTGCTGGATCTGTTGAAGCTTGAGGCGGATGCGGGACTGATCGTCGGGTCGGATGCCAAGGCGTTCAAGGCATTCTTTGCCGCGATTGCCCAGCACCGGGTCTGGGATCGTGAGCCTAAGGCCAAGGCGATTCCGGCTTAAGTCTTTGGTTGTTTGTTAGATCGTCATCGGGGGCAAGCCCCCTCCCACATTTTGAGCTGTGAATACATTCAAAGTGCGGGAGGGGCTTGCCGCCGATGGTTTTATTCCGCCTTGCGCGGAATAAGCACAACCTGCGCCGGAATCTTCTTCAGAATCTGCCGGTGAATCTTCAGGTCATACCCCGAATCAATTCGCTTCACCCGTTTGGTCAGCAACGTGGCCAGCCACGGGTAATCCTCTGTGCGCGGCGCCTGGATGCTCACATCGCATTGGTAATTCACCACGTCGGTGGCAATTGCATCCAGCTGATGGCGCAGTTCTTCGATGTTGGTGAGGTTCAACGCCACGGTGGTGCTGGGCGCCGTGGGGTCGATGACCTTGGCGGCGGGCTTGGCCTCGGCGGCTTTCAGGTCGGCTTCGGCTTTGTCCAGTTCGGCCTTGCGCGCATGGCTGATGGCGCTGTTGACGCCACCGGTCAGCGCGGGTGCCTTGGGCATCAGGGCGCGGGCACGGCTCAGGGCGGTCGCCGCAGCGTTTACGTCGCCCTTTTGCAGCACGATCTGGCTGCGTTGCAAGTAGGCTTCAGCCAACTGCCGCTGGTAGGTTTCCAGCGCCGGGTCGTTGGGCGACTGGGCTTGCAGCGCCGCTAGCTGGTCTTCTGCGGTGGCCAGTTCGCTGCTGGCCAGGTTTTGTTCCAGCTGTGCGATGGCCGCAGCGCGTGCGTCCGGGGCCTCGGGGGCGGCGGGCGGTGTGCTTTGACAGGCGCCCAGCAGCAGGGAAAATGCGGCAAGGAGCAGATAACGGGAGGTGAACGGCTTCATTCCTGCGACTCTCTATTTGCGCAAAAAGCGAGCAAGTCTACACCCCTCGACGGGGCAGGACAAAACTCAGCAGAAACAGGGCGGCGGCCGTGACCACAATCGACGGCCCGGCCGGCGTGTCCTTGAACCAGGACAACGCCAGGCCCCCGCACACAGCGAGCATCCCCAGCAGGCTGGCGCCCACCGCCATCTGCTCCGGTGAGCGGGCGTGGCGCTGGGCAGCGGCCGCAGGAATGATCAGCAGCGACGTGATCAACAATACGCCGACAATCTTCATCGCGACAGCGATCACCACGGCGATCAATAACATCAGGGCCATGCGCAGGGCCGGCACGGGCAAGCCTTCTACCGTGGCCAGCTCTTCGTGCACGGTAATCGCCAGCAGCGGGCGCCACAGCGCGACCAGCAGCGCCAGTACGGCCGCGCTGCCGCCGAGGATCCACGCAAGGTCGCCGGGGCTGATCGCCAGCAGGTCGCCGAACAGGTAGGCCATCAAGTCGATGCGCACTTCATGCATGAAGCTCAGCACCACCAGGCCCAGGGACAGGGTGCTGGGTGCCAGGATGCCCAATAGGGTGTCGGAGGCCAGGGGCTGGCGCTGTTGCAGGGTCACCAGCAGTACCGCTAATAACAGGCAGCCAACGGTCACGGCGATGGTCGGGCTCACATCCAACAGAAAGCCCAGGGCCACGCCCAGCAGCGCGGCGTGCGACAGGGTGTCGCCAAAATAGGCCATGCGCCGCCAGACCACGAACGAGCCCAACGGGCCCGCCACCAATGCCAAAGCCAAGCCTGCCAGCAGGGCGTAGAGCAGAAAATCAGCCATGCTTGCAGCTATCTCCATGAACGTGGGTATGAGGGGCGGCGGGGTCATCGACGACGGCGCCATGCAGGTCGTGGGCGTGGTCGTGATGGTGGTGGTAGATCGCCAGGCTCTGGGCGTTCTTGCCGAACAGCTCGACGAACGCCGGGTCGCCGCTGACCTGTTCCGGATGGCCCGAGCAGCACACGTGGCGGTTGAGGCACACCACCTGGTCGGTGGTGCTCATCACCAGGTGCAAATCGTGGGACACCATCAATACGCCGCAGCCATGGCGGTCGCGCAGACGGGTAATCAAGCTGTACAGCTCGGCCTGGCCGGCGACGTCGACGCCCTGCACGGGCTCATCCAGCACCAGCAGTTCCGGCTCGCGCAACAGGGCGCGGGCCAGCAGCACGCGCTGCATTTCGCCGCCGGAAATGCTTTGCACCGGGCTGTCGATCACCTGTTCGGCGCCGACTTCCCTGAGCGCCGCCTGGGCGCGGGCACGGTCTACGCCGGGTACCAGGCGCAGGAAGCGCAGGACTGACAATGGCAAGGTTGGATCGACATGCAGCTTCTGCGGCATGTAGCCGACGCGCAGCTTGGGCTTGCGCCACACACTGCCGGTGTCGGGCTTGAGCAGGCCCAGCACGGCACGCACCAGGGTGGTCTTGCCGGCGCCGTTGGGGCCGATCAGGGTAACGATCTGCCCCGGCTCCACGCTCAGTGCGATGTTATCCAGCACGTTTTGCCCGGCGAACGTGACCCCGACCTGCTCCAGGCGGATTAACGCGTTGCTCATCAAGCCCCCTGGCAGCCCGAGCACAGGCCGACCACTTCGACCGTTTGCCCTTCGACCCGGAAGCCGACCTCGGCAGAACTCTTGATGATGGCGTCGCTGATGCTTTTTTGTTCAAGCTCGATGGCGGCGTGGCACTCGCGGCAGATCAGGAACTGGCCCTGGTGCGCGTGTTCCGGGTGGCTGCAGCCGACGAAGGCGTTAAGCGAGGCGATGCGGTGCACCAGGCCGTTTTCCAGCAGGAAGTCCAGTGCGCGGTACACGGTGGGCGGCGCGGCGCGGCGGCCGTCCTGCTCGCTGAGCACGCCGAGAATGTCGTAGGCGCCCAGCGGCTTGTGGCTCTGCCACACCAATTCCAGCACGCGGCGGCGCAGTGCGGTCAGGCGCAGCCCCTTCTGTGTGCACAGGGTGTCGGCTTCCGACAGCGCGGTATGCACGCAGTGAGAGTGGTCGTGGGGACGGCTGGCAAGCGGTGTTTTAGGCATGAGCGGCGACAGATATTTGATAGAGACGTTATTATGTTACCCGTTCCTACGCCATTGAGTGGTCATCGTGTCCCGACTTTTTCCCGTTTTTGTCGTATTTGTCACCAGTTTGTTCATGGCTGGCGCCGCTCAGGCCGAGGTCAAGGTGTTGACCAGCATCAAGCCGTTGCAGTTGATTGCTGCGGCGGTGCAGGACGGCGTGGCGGTTCCGGAGGTGTTGTTGCCACCGGGCGCGTCGCCGCATAACTATGCGTTGCGACCATCCGACGTACGGCGTGTGCAGTCGGTGGACCTGCTGTACTGGATCGGCCCGGACATGGAGAGTTTCCTGCCGCGCGTGTTGAAAGGTCGTACGGCAACAACGGTAGCAGTGCAGGACCTGCCGGGCATGAAGCTGCGCCGTTTTGCCGAAGATAGCCACTCCCACGCCGATGAAGCCGACGAACATGACCACGATCACCGCCCAGGCAGCCTGGACGCGCACTTGTGGCTGTCCACGATCAACGCACGGGTTATTGCTGCACGCATGGCCACTGACCTGGCTGCTGCCGATCCGGCTAATGCCTCGCGTTACCAGAGCAACGTGAAGGCCTTCGACGAGCGCCTGGATGCCCTGGATGCTCGCCTGAAAGCCCGTCTTGCGCCGATCGATGGCAAGCCCTACTTCGTGTTCCATGAAGCCTTCGATTACTTCGAAGACGCTTATGGGCTCAAGCATGCCGGCGTGTTCAGCGTGGCCGCTGAAGTCCAGCCTGGCGCCCAGCATGTCGCGGCGATGCGTACCCGTTTGCAGGAAGTGGGCAAGACGTGCGTGTTCAGTGAACCGCCGTTGCGTCCGCGCCTGGCTGAAACGCTGGTGGCCGGGTTGCCGGTGAAGTTGGCAGAGTTGGATGCGCTGGGGGGTTATACCCCGGCTACCGCTCAAGGCTACGAGCAAGTGCTGGATAAGTTGGGCAACGACTTGGCGGGTTGCCTGGAATCGCTCTGACAGCAAACGACGACCAAATGTGGGAGGGGGCAAGCCTCCTCCCACACTTTTTGATCTCACAGGCTTTTAGAGGGCAAATGGCAGTTGCACGGTGACCCGCTGACGCTGCATCAGTCGATGCTCGAACTCCGCCGGGTCGTGGATCAGCACATCCTGTCCCGCAAAGGATTCAGCCGCGATCAGGCGTGACAGCCAGAATCGCACACAGGCCACGCGCAACATCGTCGGCCACAGCTCGGCTTCCTTCGCGGTAAACGGCCGCAGCCCTGCATACGCTCCCAGCAAGGCCCTGGCGCGTTGCCCATCAAGCACGCCATCGGCGTCCGAGCACCAGTCATTCAGGGCGATCGCCACGTCGTACAGCATCGGGCCGGAGCAAGCGTTGTAGAAGTCGATCAGGCCGGTGAGGTGCGTGCCTTCGAACATCGCGTTGTCGCGGAACAGGTCGGCGTGCACGTTGGCGCGTGGCAGGGCGAGGATCTCGGCCTTGTGCGCTGCGATCTCGGTCAGAGCATCCTGCAACAGGCGTTGCTGTGCGGCGTTCAGGTGCGAAATCAGTTGCGCGCCTTCACTGAGCATCCAGTCCAGGCCGCGATCGGTCTTGCGCTCGAGGACTCTCTCGCCCTGCGTCGCCAGGTGCAGATGGCCCAGCAGGTCACCGACCTGGGCGCAGTGCTGGGCGTTGGCGTCCTTGATGTGCTTGCCGGCCAGGCGCGGTTGCAGCAGTGCCGGTTTGCCTTTGAGTTCGCGCAAGGCCACGCCGTCGGTGGTGCGCAGGGCGTAGGGCACCGGCAGGTCGGCGTCGTGGAGTACGTCGAGCAGTTCGATGAAGAACGGCATTTGCGCAACCGGGCCACGCTCGACCAGGGTCAGGACAAACTCACCCTGCTCCAGGCTGATAAAGAAATTGGTGTTTTCGCTACCGGCGGCAATCCCCTGGAAGTCGATCAGGCGGCCGAGGCCGTAAGGGGCGAGAAAGGTTTCCAGCTCGGGCCGAGCCAGGGGGGTGAACACAGACATGGTTAAAACTGCCAGTACGGGCGCCGCGGTGCGCGGCGCCAATTGAAGTTAAGAAATCATTTCCATTCGAAGATCTTCCATGACGGGATCAGCATATCCGGCTGGTCAGAACGGATGAAGTTCGCATCGGTTCCGTCCGCGCGCACCAGGAAATAAGGAGGTGCGCCCTTCGGGATGACCTTGATTGCGTAAAGGAAACCGTTCTGGCGGTACTCCTGAATGGTCTTGTCGCCTTCCGTGCGAATGGTCACTTCCGGATCGCCCCCAGGCGCATCGTCTGCCGCCACGGCAGCCATCGGAGCGAGTGCAATCAAGCCAGTCAACAGCAGGCGATTGAATGTACGCATGATAACCTTGTCCCTTTGTCGTCATTGGTCCGGCTATTCTAGCGCCTGACCCGCCGAAAAGGTTGATTCTGCTCATGAGCCAAGCACCCCTCGTCCTGGTGGACGGTTCTTCGTATCTGTACCGTGCCTTCCACGCATTGCCACCGCTGACCACTTCCAAAGGCCTGCCCACCGGCGCGGTCAAGGGCGTGTTGAACATGCTCAAGAGCCTGCGCAAGCAGTACCCGGACAGCCCGTTCGCGGTGGTGTTCGACGCCAAGGGTGGGACCTTTCGCGATGACATGTACGCCGAATACAAGGCCAACCGCCCGAGCATGCCCGATGACATGCGCGTGCAAATCGAGCCGTTGCACCAGAGCGTGATCGCGCTGGGCTTCCCGTTGCTGTGCGTCGAAGGCGTCGAGGCCGACGATGTGATCGGCACCCTGGCGCGCAGCAGTGCGGCGGCTGCCCGCCCCGTGGTGATCTCCACCGGTGACAAGGACATGGCGCAACTGGTCGACGGGCACATTACCTTGGTCAACACCATGACCGGTAGCGCGATGGACATCGAGGGCGTGAAGGAGAAATTCGGTGTCGCTCCCGAGCAGATCATCGACTATCTGGCGCTGATGGGCGATTCGTCCGACAACATCCCGGGTGTTCCGGGTATCGGTCCGAAGACCGCTTCCGGCTTGCTGGTCGGCGTGAACGGCGGCATCAAAGAGCTTTATGAGCAGTTGGATATTGTGCCGACCTTGCCTATCCGAGGCGCCAAGACGTTGCCGGCCAAGCTGGAAGAACATCGGGAGAGTGCTTTTCTTTCCTACCAGTTGGCGACGATCAAGTGCGATGTACCGTTGGATATCGGTCTGGATGATTTGCACCTGATCGAGCCGGATCGCGAGAAGCTGCTGGAGTTGTACACGCTGCTGGAGTTCAAGAGCTGGATTGATGAGGTCCAGCGCGATGCCAAACGCGTGGAACTCAAGGCTGCGCCGGTTGCCGAGCAAGCCGTCGAGGCAGTAGCGCCGGCAGAGGCCACCTACACCACCATCCTCGATCAGGCGACGTTCGACCTTTGGCTGAAGAAGCTCAACGACGCGAAGTTGTTTGCCTTCGACACCGAAACCACCGGTATCGATGCCCAGCAGGCGCAGCTGGTCGGCGTCTCCTTCGCCGTGCAGCCCCATGAAGCGGCCTACATCCCGTTGACCCATTCCTACATCGGCGCGCCGGAGCAGTTGGACCGCGACACCGTCCTGCTGGCTCTGAAACCGCTGCTGGAAGACCCGACCAAGCTCAAAGTCGGCCAGCACGCCAAGTTCGATATGAATATCCTGGCCAACTGCGCTATCGGCGGCGACCCGGCGCAGGGCATTACCGTGCGTGGCATTGCGTTCGACACCATGCTTGAGTCCTATGTGCTGAACTCCACGGCAACCCGTCACGACATGGACAGCCTGGCCAAGAAGTACTTGGACTACGACACTGTTGCTTTCCAGGACATCGCCGGCAAGGGCGCCAAGCAGCTGACCTTCGATCAGATCGCCCTGGAGCAGGCCGGCCCTTATGCGGCGGAAGATGCCGATGTGACCCTGCGTCTGCACCAGGCTTTGTTTGCACAGTTGACGGCCATCCCGAGCCTGGCGAGCGTGCTCACGGATATCGAGATTCCATTGGTGCCGGTGCTGGCCCGTATCGAGCGCCAGGGTGCACTGGTGGACAAGGACCTGCTGGGTATCCAGAGCATCGAGCTGGGCAACAAGATGGTCGAACTGGAGCGCCAAGCCTTCGAGATCGCCGGCGAGGCGTTCAACCTCGGTTCGCCCAAGCAGCTCGGCGCGATTCTTTACGAAAAACTCGGCCTGCCGGTGCTGAAGAAAACCGGCAAGGGCCAGGCCTCCACCGCCGAAGAAGTGCTGGCCAAGCTGGCTGAGGATGACTATCCGCTGCCCAAGGTGCTGATGCAGTACCGCAGCATGAGCAAGCTGAAAAGCACCTACACCGATCGCCTGCCGGAACAGATCAACCCGCGTACCGGACGTATCCACACCTCCTATCACCAGGCGGTGGCGGCGACCGGGCGCTTGTCTTCCAGTGATCCGAACCTGCAGAACATCCCGGTGCGTACCGCCGAAGGGCGGCGGATTCGCCAGGCGTTTGTTGCACCCAAGGGCTACAAGCTGCTGGCGGCGGACTATTCGCAGATCGAGCTGCGGATCATGGCGCACCTGTCCAAGGACGAGGGCTTGATGAACGCCTTCCGTCACAACCTGGATGTGCACACCGCCACGGCGGCCGAGGTGTTCAAGGTTGAGCTGGGCGAGGTCACCTCCGACCAGCGCCGCAGTGCCAAGGCGATCAACTTTGGTCTGATCTACGGCATGGGCGCGCAGAAGCTGGGCAAGGACATCGGCGTCGATACCAAGACGGCCAAGGCCTACATCGATGTGTATTTCGCCCGTTATCCGGGGGTTCGCGAGTACATGGAGCGCACCCGCGCCCAGGCGGCAGATCAAGGCTACGTGGAAACCTTCTTCGGCCGTCGCCTGTACTTGCCCGAGATCAACTCCAACAAGCCCCAGGAGCGCGCGGCCGCTGAACGCACCGCGATCAACGCGCCGATGCAGGGCACGGCGGCCGACATCATCAAGAAAGCCATGGTGTTGGTGGACAACTGGCTGACCGATTCGGGCCTGGATGCCAAGGTGATCCTGCAGGTGCACGATGAATTGGTACTGGAAGTGCGCGAAGATCAGGTGGCGCAGGTCAGCGAAAAGATTCGCGAGCATATGAGTGCGGCCGCGAAGCTGGACGTGCCGCTGCTGGTGGAAGTGGGCGTCGGCAATAACTGGGATGAAGCGCACTGACGTGCGGGCGCTGCCACCGCGCTGTGTGGTGGCAGAGTGCTTTAGTGCGGAAATCGCCGTTGGTTATTTCAAATAGTTTTTCTGACTTGCCGGAACTTAACCCGTGAACTGCTACTCAGAGTTACTGAATGGGTGGTGAAGCCCTTCAATGCTCCTATGTTGTGTTAAGTGTTGGCAGATATCTGGACCCCGCCCTAGCGGTCCGGAACTTGAACCCCGAACTTCCCCTCCCCATACGAAGTCCGGGGTTTTTTTTGCCCGCAGAAAAGTTATTCCGCGAGTTCCGCGCCTTTGTCCGCCAATTCCATCCAACCGGCCAGCACGGTGTAAGCCTCTTCCAGGCCCATGCGCTTTGGTGCCGAGAACAGCTGGATCGTGATCGCGTCGCCCCAGCCCTTACGGATTTCGGACTGCACTTTGAGCAAGGTGTTCTTGGCCGCGCCGTAGGTCAGCTTGTCGGCCTTGGTCAGCAGGATATGCATCGGCATGCCGCTGGCGACCGCCCAATCGAGCATCAACAGGTCGAAATCGGTCATCGGATGGCGGATGTCCATCATCAGAATCAAGCCTTTCAAACTCTCCCGGCCACCCAGGTAAGCCTCCAGGTGACGCTGCCAGTGCAACTTCAGCGGGATAGGTACTTTTGCATAACCGTAACCCGGCAGGTCGACCAGACGCCGATCATCGTCTAGCTTGAAGAAATTGAGGAGTTGCGTGCGGCCCGGGGTTTTCGAGGTGCGCGCCAGGCTCGCGTGAGTCAGGGTGTTCAGCGCGCTGGACTTGCCGGCGTTGGAACGACCGGCAAAGGCGACTTCAAAGCCTTCGTCATCGGGGCATTGGTCAACTTTGGCGGCGCTGAGCATGAACGTGGACTGTTGGCACAGGCCGAGGATGGGATTCTTGAGTTGCATGAGATTTCCGATGTGGGCGGTGCCGAGAAAGGGTGCGGCAAGCGGTGTCGTTTCCGTTTCAGTAGCGCCAGTATATAATGCCGCAGATTTTGTGTGTGCTTTGTCCCAGCGAAGGATGAAGTTCACGGGAGCGATAGACCTTTATTGCGCATTAGAACGCAGAACGCTCTCAAACCCTGAAATGGTCGACGTATGACCAAGTGGTTGCTCGCTATCGGTGCTCTGGTCCCGCTTTACGGCGTTCAGGCTACACAGGATCCGGAAGCGGTGTACAACCGAGTTTGCGTGGCTTGCCATGCCGGCCAGTTGCCCAGCGCCCCCAGACGGGGTGACCAGGCAGCCTGGGCGCCAAGACTGGCGCAGGGCATGGACACGCTGGTGCTACACGTGACCCAGGGTTTCAAGGCAATGCCGCCGCGTGGTTTGTGCATGGACTGCAGTACTGAGGATTACCAGGCCATCATTGAATTGATGGTGAGTAAACCCGGTAGATAACTCTTAAACCCCTTAGCCGTAGTTGGATTAGCTGATGAACAAACTGATCGTGAGTCTGCTGTTGACCTTGGGCATCACCGGTGTTGCCCATGCTGCAGGCGACGCTACAGCGGGCCAGGCGAAAGCCGCCGTATGTGGTGCTTGCCATGGACCGGATGGTAACAGCCCGGCACCGAACTTCCCCAAACTGGCCGGCCAGGGCGAGCGTTACCTGACCAAGCAGATGCAGGATATCAAGTCCGGCAAGCGCACGGTCCTGGAAATGACCGGCTTGTTGACCAACCTCAGCGATCAGGACCTGGCAGACATCGCGGCGTATTTTGCCAGCCAGAAAGGCAGTGTGGGAGCTGCTGATCCGAAACTGGTGGCCCGCGGCGAGAAACTGTTCCGCGGTGGCGACCTGGATAAAGGCCTGCCGGCCTGCACCGGTTGCCATTCGCCCAATGGCGCGGGCATTGCCGCCGCCGGCTTCCCGCACTTGAGTGGCCAGCACGCCACCTACATTGCCAAACAGCTGACCGATTTCCGTAAGGAAGAGGCCGGGCGCACCAACGATGGCGACGCGGCGATCATGCGCACCATCGCCCGCAAGCTGAGTGACGAGGACATTGCGGCGGTCTCCAGCTACATCCAGGGCCTGCACTGAGGTGCACGCAACGTTAACACTCGATTAATCCCGCGATGCAAGCATAAAAAGGGTGGCCCAGGCCGCCCTTTTTTGTGGCCGGTGCCGTTACACTAACGAACTCATGCCCGCGCAGACCTGTCACAACAAAGGTCGCGTGAGGCGACTTTATTTGTCCAGGAGTAAAGCATGCGTAATCTGATCCTCAGCGCCGCTCTCGTCACTGCCAGCCTCTTCGGCATGACCGCACAAGCCGCCGATGTGCCGCTTGAAGCCGGTAAGACCTACGTTGAATTGGCCAATCCGGTTCCGGTTTCCGAACCCGGCAAGATCGAAGTGGTGGAGTTGTTCTGGTACGGCTGCCCGCATTGCTACGCTTTTGAACCGACCATCAACCCATGGGTTGAAAAACTGCCCAAGGACGTGAACTTCAAGCGCATTCCAGCCATGTTCGGCGGCCCATGGGATGCCCACGGCCAACTGTTCCTGACCCTGGAAGCCATGGGTGTCGAGCACAAAGTCCACAACGCGGTATTCGACGCGATCCAGAAGCAAGGCAAGCGCCTGACCAAGCCGGACGAAATGGCTGACTTCGTGGCCACCCAAGGTGTCGACAAGGACAAGTTCCTGGCCACCTTCAACTCCTTCGCTATCCAGGGCCAGATCAAGCAGGCCAAGGAGCTGGCGCAGAAGTATGGCGTGCAAGGCGTACCGACCATGATCGTCAACGGCAAATACCGTTTCGACCTGGGCACTTCCGGTGGTCCTGAGCAGACCCTCAATGTTGCCGACCAACTGATCGCCAAAGAGCGCGCAGCCAAGTAAGGGGCCCGTCATGCGCCGCTGGGGTACCGAACGTGTGGTTGGCCTGCATGATCCGCAGGTCAATGAACATCACCTGGAGTCCACGGGCCTGCCGGCAGACAGCCGCCTGCGCCTGCTCAGCTTCAATATCCAGGTAGGCATCAGTACCGAGAAGTACCGGCACTACCTCACCCGTGGCTGGCAGCACCTGCTGCCCCATAACGGACGTGCTGGCAACCTGCAAAAGATCGGCAACCTGCTGAACGACTTCGACCTTGTCGCCCTGCAGGAAGCTGATGGCGGCAGCATGCGCTCCGGCTATATAAACCAGGTGGAACACTTGGCCCAGCTGGGTGCCTTCCCCTATTGGTATCAGCAGCTCAACCGTAACCTCGGGCGCCTGGCGCAGCACAGCAATGGTGTGCTCAGTCGCTTGAAGCCCTCAGTCATCGAAGATCACCCGTTACCCGGACCCAAGGGGCGGGGTGCGATCCTCGTGCGCTTTGGCGAAGGCCCGGAGGCCTTGGTGGTCGTGATGATGCACCTGGCACTGGGCGCCCGCACTCGCACGATGCAACTGGCTTACATCCGCGAGCTTATTGGCAATTACAAACACCAGGTGCTGATGGGGGACATGAATACCCACGCCAGCGACCTGTTGCAGAATTCTCCGTTGCGCGACCTCGGCCTACTGGCGCCGCAAGCCGAAGCCACGTTCCCCAGTTGGCGCCCGCAACGCTGCCTTGACCATATCCTGCTCAGTCCTACCCTCACACTCGAGAGTGTGCAGGTGCTGGCGCAGCCCATCTCCGATCACCTGCCGGTCGCGGTAGAGATTCGTCTGCCGGGTTCGCTCACGGCTGATGCATTACCCGCGTTGAGCCCTGGCCCCCGCGGACCCCTTGCATGAGCGACGACGCCCAGCGCTGGAAAGAGAAATACCTCAAGAGCATCGAGCAACAGGAAAAACTCGAACGCCGCTGGGCTGCCCGCCTCGACCTGCTGCGCCGTGGACTGGTGCGCAGCACGCTGGCGGCTGAGGGCACTGACCGCGCCGTCGACCAATGCATGAAGGAAATGCGCGACGTCGTCCGTACCGATGATATGGACGCCGCCCTCGCCGCCTTGCTGCCGCGCCTAGAAAAAGCCGTGCTGGATTCGGAGCAGCGCCGCGAAACCCGGGTCGACCAGATCAGCACCGCGCTGACTTCCCTGGTCACGCAACTACAGAAACTTCCATTGCCCCGTGAGGTGGCCCGGCCGCTGAAGACGTTCGCCAAGCAGTTGGACGGCCGCGTCGGCCAGGCGCGAGAGATCCCGCTGTTGCTCAGCGAGTTGAGCGGCCTGCAGGGCCAGGCACTGAACAACCTGGAGCCGGACGGCGAAACCGCGCGACCAGGCCTTGGGCTTTTGCAGCGCCTGTTCGGCGCTAAGGACGTTGCGAACGAAGCGGTGGCGGACGAATCGCCCCCCCGACCGGCCCCGCAGCCTGCGGCGACCAAGCCAGTCGCTGTCGAGCCACAGCCGTCCGAGCAATCCGAGGAGCTGACGCAAGCGTTGCGTGCCTTTGCGCCGCAGCCTCAAGAAACCGCCGCTCCGGTCATCGAGCCCGTAGCCCCCGCCCAGGAGGCCGAGCCCTCCAGCGAAACCTTCGTCTATGAAACCCCGCCTCGAGCCGACGCTATTGAAACACCCGGAGCGCGTGTCGAGCCCAAGCCTCAAGACGAAGAACCCGCACCGGAAAGCGCCCTCGCAGCCTTAATCGAAACGCCTGAAGTTCAGGTCGAGACCCCGGATGAGACCACCATTGGCAGCTTGTCGCTTCCACCGGTGCTAGAAGAGCTTGATCCTGACGAATTGCAAGCGGATGGAGCCTATGCCCTGCCTGACTCGCCAGAACCGTCCTACAGCTCCGTGGCCAAGCACATCGAAGACACTCTGCTCGGCCTGCTCGAAGAACTCTCGTTGCCCGAACGTCACCGACCCCAGGCCGAAGCCATGCGCGAGCGCCTGGCCCATGGTTTGAACTGGTACGAACTGCTGCCGATCCTCGACGATCTGGCAGTCTTGATGCTGGCGATCACCGACAGCGGCCAGCATGAGTTCGAGGCTTACCTCAAGCAGCTCAACGAACGGCTCGAGGCGTTTCAGGGCCACTTGCAAGTCGCCAGCGAGGGGCATGCCGACAGTCGCTCCGCCGCCCGTGAGTTGGACACACAGATCCGCGAACAGGTCGATGGTCTGCAAAGCAGCGTGCAGGAAGCTGCCGACCTGGACAGCCTCAAGCACGTGTTGGAAAGTCACCTTGAGGGCCTGCTCGGTACCATGGATGAGCATCAGCAGCAGCGCGACCTGCGCGAGCAGGAGACGGCGGCACGCCTCAAAGGTCTGGCTGAGCGGGTTGCCAACATGGAGCAGGAAGCCCAGGGCTATCGCGAGCACCTGGAGGTGCAGCGCCAGAAGGCGTTGATCGATCCGCTCACGGGCCTGCCCAATCGTGCCGCCTGGAGCGAGCGCCTCGATTATGAGGTAAACACCTGGCACCAGCACGGCAACAACCTGTCGTTGGCGATGCTGGACCTGGATCACTTCAAGCGTATCAACGATGGCTACGGCCACCTCGCCGGCGACAAGGTGCTGAAGATCATCGCCAACGTGCTGCGCAAGCGCCTGCGCCCGACCGACTTTATCGCGCGCTTTGGTGGTGAAGAGTTTGTCTTGCTGATGCCCGACTCATCCCTGGCGGATGCCCTGGCCGTGGGCGAGGTGTTGCGTGCGGCGATTGAAGCGTGCCCGTTTCACTTCAAGGGCGAGCCGGTGACGATCACCGTGTCCATGGGCGTGGCGCAGTTCCAGCCGGGAGAGCGCAGTGATCTTGCGCTCAAGCGTGCCGATGAAGCGTTGTATCGGGCCAAGGCCGCGGGGCGCAACCAGGTACAGGCTGCCTGAAAAATGTTCCATTTTGTGATTTGACCGCTGGCTTGCGATCGGTACGTTACACTGTTGCATTATCGTCTTCTGCGTAACGTCTACCGCCATGAAATCCTTGTACTTCGCTTTTGTGTTCCTTGTGCTCGCAGGCTGTGCCAGCGGCCCTCGCCTAAACACCAACCACCCCTCGGTGAACCACGACAACCGCGTGCAGTTCGTAGTCGTGCATTACACCTCGACCAACCTTGAACGTTCCCTGGCACTGCTCACCCATGGTCAGGTCAGCAGCCATTACCTGATCGGCGACGACGCCTCGGCCACGATCTACAAGCTGGTGGACGAGAGCCAGCGCGCCTGGCACGCGGGGGAAAGCGAGTGGATGGGCCGCACCTGGCTCAACTCCAGCTCCATTGGCATCGAGATCGTGAACCCAGGCTACAAGGACACACCTACGGGCCGCTTGTGGTACCCCTACTCAGAGGCGCAGGTGAAGTCCCTGGTGGTGTTGCTCAAGGACATCAGCAAGCGCAACGGTATCGACCCCAAGAATATTATTGGTCACAGCGATATCGCGCCGTTGCGAAAGCTCGACCCAGGCCCGCTGTTCCCCTGGAAGCGGCTGGCCGCCGAAGGGTTGGGCGTTTGGCCGGATGCGCAGGCCGTTGCGCGCTTTCAGGTGCAATACGCCGCCGAGCTGCCAAGCATCACCTGGTTCCAGGAAGAGCTGGCCCGCCTGGGCTACCAGACGCCCCAGACCGGCGAGTTGGATGTCGCCACGCGCCATGTGATCGCGGCGTTCCAGATGCATTTCCGGCCGTCGCTGTTCGATGGCACGCCGGATGCAGAAAGTGCAGCCATTCTGCGTGCGTTGAACCGAAGCTAGAGCGGCAGCGCCATATAGAACTGAGTGCCCTGCCCCGGTCGCGAGTACACGCCCATGCGGCCACCGTGCAATTGCACGATTTCCTTGCACAGCGCCAGCCCCAGGCCGGCGCCGCCTTTCTTGCGGCCCACCTGGACAAAGGGTTCGAAGATCCGCCCCTGCTGCCCGTAGGCGATGCCCTCGCCGTTATCCTCGACGCTGACGATCACCCGCTCGCCATGGCGCCGTGCCTGCAGGCGTATCTGCCCGCCCGCGGGAGTGTGGCGCAGCGCGTTGCCCAGTAGATTGTCGAGCACCCGCTCGAGTTGCACCTGGTCTGCATACAGCCGAGGCAGGTCGGATTGGGCTTCTACCAGCAGTTCGATATCTTGCGCGTTGGCGGGCTCGGCGAAGCGTGCGCGAGCGTGTTCGAGCAGATCGGTGACGTCGCACGGCCCCAGCGTGAGTTTTTGCAGGCCGTTCTGGTAGCGTGAGAAGTTGAGCAGGTCGTTGATCAACTGCATCAGGCGCTGCATCTCTTCATTGACGGTATCCAGCAAGTCCGCTTCACGGGACTCCGCCGGGAACTTCGCACGTTCGCGGAAGAGTCCGAAGGCCATATGCATGCCAGTCACCGGCGTACGCAGTTCATGGGAAGCGCGCAGTACGAACTCGCTGCGCACCCGCTCGAAGGCGCGTTGTTCAGTCACGTCATGCAGCACCATCACTGCGCCGAGAATATGTCCCTGGGTATGGCTGACCGGGGTCAGGCTGTAGGTCAGCAGGCGCAGTTCGCCCTCGACCTCCACTTCCAGATCCTCCGGCGCCCGCTCCAGGTTGCCGCCGCGCAGCACCAGGTGCAGTTGCTCATCCAGCTCCGGACGCGACAAGGCTTCGCCCAGGCCTTGGCCGAGGCGCTCCTCGTCCCAGCCCAGTTGGCGCTGAGCCACGGGGTTGAGATGCTCCAGGCGGCCTTGGCGGTCAATCATCAGCAAGCCATCGTCGATGCTGTCGAGCACAGCCTGCAAGCGCTGTTGGCCGGCCAGCAGTTCATCCACATTGGTCGCCTGATGCTGGCGCAGAGCTTCGGCCATGATGCCGAAGCGGCGGGTCAGCTGGTTCATTTCTGCTGCCGAGGAGATTGGCAGCGTCACCTCGAAATCCCCTTGTCCGATCTTGTCTGCCGCTTTGGCCAGCGCTTCGATCGGTCCGCCAAAACGCCGGGCGATGCCATGGGCTGTCACAAACCCGATGATCAGCACGGCAAGCCCCACCAACCCCAGTAATCCGGCGACCAATAACGCGCGTTCGCGGGACTTGTGCTCGCTGTTGCTGATGTTTTCCAAAGCCTGCTTGTGTTCGGCGATCAGGCCATTGCGCAGCGTGTTGAAGGTGTCGGTGAGTTTGTCCTTGGCGCCGGGCGGCGGCGTCGGTTGCTGGGATTCATCAAAGGCCTCCAGCAGCGCCTGATATTGGCCTCGGGCCTGACTGAAGCCCGTCCCGCGACCGTCGCGCTGTTCATGGGCAATGCCTTGATCCAGCAGGTCGAAGTAGCGCCGTTCCGAGGATTGCAGCGCCTCGGGGTCCGGCCGGTCTTCCAGCATCATGATCAATTGATCGCCCAGGCTCTGGCGTAGCTTGAGGCCCAGGTCCAGGGTGACGAAGTTGCTGCGAATCAGGGACTCCTGGGTCTTGGCCATTTGCATGACACTCACCAGGCCCAGGATCAAACCCAGCAGGGCAACGGTAATCAGCGCTGAGATGCTCAGGAATAATCGAGTGCGCAACTTCATCGCTAACTTCATAGAGTACAGCTCACAGGTTGTACTGTTTGCGTTTGCGGTACAGGGTCGACGCGTCGATGCCGAGGGTGCGGGCCGCCTGGTCCAGGGTATCGCTGGTGGCAAGCACTGCGCCGATGTGGGCTTTCTCCAACTGGTCCAGACTGAGTGCCGCGCCAATGCGTGGAGCATTGTTGCTAGGTTGTTCGGCCATGCCCAGGTGGCTGATTTCCACCTTCTCCTGCGGGCAAATGATGCTGGCGCGCTCCACCACGTTGCGCAGTTCGCGAATGTTGCCCGGCCAGCGGTAGTTGAGCAGCGCTTCGCGCGCTTCATCGCTGAAACCGCGTGCTGGTCGGGCATATTCCTTGACGAAGCGCGCCAGGAACCGGTCGGCCAGGGTCAGGATGTCTTCACTGCGCTCGCGCAACGGTGGCAGATGCAAGGTGATTACATTGAGGCGGTACAGCAAGTCTTCACGAAAGCGGCCGTCACGCACCATGTCTTCCAGGTTCAGGTTGGTGGCGGCGAGGATGCGCACATCGGCACGGCGGGTGACAGGGTCGCCCACGCGCTCGTACTCCTTGTCCTGGATAAACCGCAGTAACTTGGGTTGCAAGGTGAGGGGAAAGTCGCCGATCTCGTCGAGAAACAGCGTGCCGCCGTCCGCTTGGTTGACGCGGCCCAGGGTGCTTTCACTGGCGCCGGTAAACGCCCCTCGGCTATGGCCGAACAGCTCGCTTTCCATCAGCTCTGCCGTCAAAGAAGGGCAGTTGATGGTCACGCAGGATTTCTTCGAACGCTTGCTCCAGCCGTGAATCGCGCGGGCCAGTTCGCCTTTACCCGTGCCGGACTCGCCAAGGATCAGGATGTTCGCATCTGTCCCAGCCACCTGGCGCGCCGTTTCCAGCACCACCATCATTGATGGGCTGTGAGAGTCGAGGCCGTCTTTCGGCTGGCGCACTTCGCCCTCCAGGGCTTCGAGCCGCGCAGACAGTTGGCGCACTTCCAACTGCTTGGCGGTGGCCAGGCGCAGTTGATCGGGGCTGCAGGGTTTTACCAGGTAGTCAGCGGCGCCGGCCTGGATAGCATCGACGGCGGTATCGACTGCCGAATGGGCGGTGACGATCACCACGCGCATCCAGGGCGCCTGGATTCGCATCTGGGCCAGCACATCCAGGCCATTGTCTTCGCCCAGGCGCAAGTCCAGGAAGCACAGGTCGAATACCTGGCGTTGCATCAAGGCGTCGGCCTGGGCCGCGCTGTTCGCAGTGGCGACGGTGTAGCCTTCATCTTCCAGGCAATAACGGAAGGTGCGGAGGATCGCAGACTCATCGTCCACTAAAAGAATGCGGCCTTGAAGTTCCTTGGCTGATTCCATCTGTCCCGCGCTCCTTAAACTATGAATGATGGTGTTTAGTCCCGGAATAATCGGGCAAGTTGCATGGTTTATTCTGATCGATAAATAGCAGTGTCGTGCAGGTATCTGCATCACTTCCTACAAAGCCCCGTCTGATGCCGTTTTCATGCCGTCTTGCCACTTCGGCAACACCCTCTTCGTTTTCTATCCCTCGACCCGACCGCTGGCCATCGTGCATTTCGCACGGCATCCACGGGGGCATCGTGCAGGATGCTGGAGGGTGCATGAGTCTTTAGTTCATAACCATCTGATTTTATTGGGTTTTATTTTGTAAAAAAACTGGCACGCGCTCTGCAATAGCTCTTCCAACGAATAATCAAAATGCGGGAGAACAACAGCATGACTCGCCAAAGCCTCAGCCAACTGCGTGTATCGCCACTGCGCTTGCAGCAAGGCCTGTTTGCCAGCCTGGCCCTGATGGTCACGCTGATCGGTGGCCAGCAGTTGCAACATTGGCAGCAGAGTCAGCCGCAGATCCCCCAGTTTGAACGTCCGTCCATGACCCAGACCCATTTCCGTTCCGTTGGCAGTGTTGCTGCCGATGCAACAGCCCCGCAACTGCGGATGGTTGACCAGGAGTCTTTCCTGAGTGAGCTGCCATCCCAGGAGCGTTGGGTGTTCTAGGCACCAAAAGGCCACTTTCGTGGCCGCAAAGCACTACCGCTGTTACCTCTATAAAGAAGCATAAGGAGAATCACCATGTTGAGTTGGGCAATCACATTTCTGATCATCGCCATTGTGGCTGCAGTCCTGGGCTTCGGTGGTATCGCGGGCACTGCCACGGGTATCGCAAAAATTCTGTTTGTGGTGTTCCTGGTGATGTTCATCGCTTCCTTCTTCTTTGGTCGTCGCGGCCGAGGCTGAAAATGACCACTTTGTCCTTCAAAGCCATTACTGCCGCCCTGCTACTGGGCGGCAGCGGCTTGGCGATGGCCGCCAACGACGGCCAGTCCCGAGCCAACGAATTGCTCAGCGCGGACCCGCAATACCGTGAGACCTGGCAAGGCGTGGTGAAGAAAGAAGAGCGACTGCCGGAATGGGTGATGAACCTGTCCGGCACCGCTGAGCAAATGAATGCCGTGGAAGAAGATGGCGACAAGTATCTGGTCGGGCCGCTCTGCGAGACCGCGGACACCTGCCTGAACAAGCGCCTGATCGTTGCCTTCAGCCTCGACAAGGAAGATGCCTACGCCATGTTGGTGGAAGTCCCGGCCGGTCTGCCTAAGGACAAGTCGCCAACGCGGCACGCCGATTACCGTTTTATCGGTAAACCGGATGAAGGCATGCAGAAGCTGCTGATGGAGCAGCTGAAGAAAGATCCGAATTGGTACTAGGTTCCGTCTGACACGCGTGTTGTCTGCGGGGCCGGCGTCCATAGAAGGAAGCCCTCGCTTCTTTCTGTTTGCACCGCTCGCCAAGGGCGGTGCATGACCAAGGGGCCGGGTTGCTCTGATCACCTGCGATCGGCGCGACCTACGGGTACAGGGAGTGCCTGCGCAAGGGCCGGGTCAGGCGAAAAGCTGCGACGCAGGTTCACAAGCCATCGGCTTGCTGAACTTGCGGCGGGCTTTAACGCTCCTTCTTCCGTTGTTCATGCCGCCCTTAGTCGCAAATCACCTTTCTGCTCATCTCCAAACATTACTTAGTGTGTCGGGTAGACCATCTATCGATAAATTTTGGTGGGTGCCATAGGACATTTCCGACACTAAATGATGGAATTCTCAGGCATTTCCGCCAGGTCCCCGGAGACGTCCCGAATCTCTGAGCGAGCCGGGTTTGGCCGGTTCACGGCATTTTTGTCGGACAAAATGTCACATTTGAACTGACCGTTCGGACAGTTATTATTAAAAAATCTCATGCCGATTCGGCATAGGGTAGGCGTTTACGGCATTAGACGTCGAACCCTTGCATGGGAATAGTTGCGCCTTTTTTCGCCTGCCAGTAAGCCATTTCGGCCATGCTGCGGTGACCTTCCATGGAGGCAGATGCACACACTTTTTCGCTCTCGAGCGTTGCGGCTGGCGCATTTGCCTTAAGTTCACTTGAAGTAAGGGTAATGACATGAAGAAGGCAAAGCTAAGCCTCGCCTGGCAGATCCTCATCGGTTTGGTGCTGGGGATCGCAATCGGTGCAGTGCTTAACCATTTCAGTGCTGAAAAAGCCTGGTGGATCAGCAACGTATTGCAGCCAGCGGGCGATATCTTTATCCGCCTGATCAAGATGATCGTGATCCCGATTGTGATTTCCTCGCTGATCGTCGGCATTGCCGGTGTGGGTGATGCGAAGAAACTCGGGCGCATCGGCGTCAAAACCATCCTTTACTTCGAAATCGTCACCACCATCGCCATCGTGGTCGGCCTGCTGCTGGCCAACCTGTTCCACCCGGGCGCGGGTATCGACATGAGTACCCTGGGTACCGTCGACATCTCCAAGTACACCGCCACCGCCGCCGAAGTGCAGCATGAGCATGCGTTTATCCAGACCATCCTCAACCTGATCCCGTCGAACATCTTCGCCGCCGTCGCCCGTGGCGAGATGCTGCCGATCATCTTCTTCTCGGTGCTGTTCGGCCTTGGCTTGTCGAGCCTCAAGCCTGAGCTGCGTGAGCCGCTGGTGACCATGTTCCAGGGCGTGTCCGAGAGCATGTTCAAAGTCACTCACATGATCATGAAGTACGCCCCCATCGGGGTCTTCGCACTGATCGCGGTGACCGTTGCCAACTTCGGCTTTGCCTCGCTGCTGCCGCTGGCCAAGCTGGTGATCCTGGTTTACGTCGCCATCCTGTTCTTCGCTTTCGTGATCCTCGGCCTGATCGCCCGCCTGTTCGGCTTCTCGGTGATCAAGCTGATGCGCATCTTCAAGGATGAGCTGGTACTGGCCTACTCCACCGCCAGTTCCGAGACCGTGCTGCCGCGTGTGATCGAGAAGATGGAAGCCTACGGCGCGCCGAAAGCCATCTGCAGTTTCGTGGTGCCGACCGGTTACTCGTTCAACCTCGACGGTTCGACCCTGTACCAGAGCATCGCGGCGATCTTCATTGCCCAGCTGTATGGCATCGACCTGTCGATCGGCCAGCAACTGATGCTGGTGCTGACCTTGATGGTCACCTCCAAAGGCATCGCTGGCGTACCGGGTGTGTCCTTCGTGGTGCTGCTGGCCACCCTGGGCAGCGTGGGCATTCCGCTGGAAGGCCTGGCGTTCATCGCCGGTGTCGACCGCATCATGGACATGGCGCGTACTGCACTGAACGTGATCGGCAATGCCTTGGCCGTGCTGGTGATCTCCCGTTGGGAAGGCATGTACGACGACGCCAAGGGCGAACGCTACTGGAACTCGCTGCCGCATTGGCGCACCAAGACCGCCGCGCCGGCCGCCCAGGCCACCCGCAGCTGATAGCGTGACGGCTTAAAGACAAACCCCGGAAAATTCCGGGGTTTGTCGTTTCTGCCAGCCCCGCTATCATTCGCCCCATTCTTCGGGGGGATTCAACTGATGCTCAATGGCCTGTGGCTTGGCTTCTTTGTCGTGGCAATGGTGTCGGCACTGGCGCAATGGCTGGTCGGCGGTAACGCCGGGATATTCGCGGCAATGGTCGAAAGCATTTTCGCCATGGCCAAATTGTCGGTGGAAGTCATGGTGCTGTTGTTCGGCACCCTGACGCTGTGGCTGGGTTTTCTGCGCATCGCAGAGAAAGCCGGGATCGTCGATTGGCTGGCCAAGGCCCTCGGCCCGCTGTTCCGCCGTTTGATGCCGGAAGTGCCCGCCGGCCACCCGGCCATCGGCTTGATCACCCTCAACTTTGCCGCCAACGGCCTGGGCCTGGATAACGCCGCCACCCCCATCGGGCTCAAGGCGATGAAGGCCTTGCAGGAACTCAACCCCATCCCCAACACCGCCAGTAACGCGCAGATCCTGTTCCTGGTGCTCAACGCGTCTTCATTGACGCTGTTGCCGGTAACCATCTTCATGTACCGCGCCCAGCAAGGCGCGGCGGACCCGACGCTGGTGTTCCTGCCGATCCTGCTCGCAACCAGTGCATCCACGCTGGTGGGGCTGCTCTCGGTGGCAATCATGCAGCGCCTGCGGCTGTGGGACCCGGTGGTGCTGGCGTACCTGGTCCCCGGTGCGCTGGTCTTGGGTGGTTTCATGGCGTTGTTGGCGACGCTCTCCGCCACGGCGCTGGCCGGGCTGTCCTCGATCCTTGGCAACCTCACCTTGTTCGGCCTGATCATGCTGTTCCTGGTGATCGGTGCGCTGCGCAAGGTCAAGGTCTACGAGGCGTTTGTCGAAGGCGCCAAGGACGGCTTCGACGTGGCGAAGAACCTGCTGCCGTACCTGGTGGCGATGCTCTGCGCCGTGGGGGTGTTGCGAGCGTCGGGCGCGTTGGACTTCGGCCTTGAAGGCATACGCCATGTGGTCGCCTGGACGGGCATGGACACGCGCTTTGTCGATGCCTTGCCGACCGCGATGGTCAAGCCATTCTCCGGCAGTGCCGCGCGGGCGATGTTGATCGAGACCATGCAGACCCAGGGCGTGGACAGCTTCCCTGCACTGGTCGCGGCGACGATCCAGGGCAGTACCGAGACCACTTTCTATGTGTTGGCGGTGTATTTCGGCTCGGTGGGCATCCAGCGCGCGCGGCACGCCGTGGGCTGTGCGTTGCTGGCGGAGTTGGCCGGCGTCGTTGCGGCGATTGCGGTGTGCTATTGGTTCTTTGGTTAAGGCTCGGATTGCTATCGGGGGCAAGCCCCCTCCCACAGGTTGATCTGTGAACACATTCAAATGTGGGAGGGGGCTAGCCCCCGATGAGGCCCTCAGTGTTTAGCTGCACTATTGCCTTGCTGAACAACCCAATCCACCACCTGCTTATTCAACTGATCCCCCGCCTGCCCAAACCCGGCGACCACCGCCGGCACCTTGGTGTCGCTCACCGGCTGCCTCACCTCAAACCGTCGGCTGGCCACGATCCGTTGATCACTGCCGCGTACCAGCCGCGCATCCAGGCGAATCACCACCTCTACCGCACTGCCGTGATATTCACTCTGGAACGCCTGCAATTGCCCACCCAGTTCGTAGTCGGACTGCAGGTTGGTGTCATCGGTGCTCAGCAGCGTCACCCGGCTATCACGCTGGAAGCCGTCCATGAAGCGGTTGCGCAACAGCACCGGCGCCGGATCGCTCCAGCGCGAGTTCGCATAGCTGCTGATCAGGTCGCCAGTGGGCACCACGGCAATGCGCGGGCTGTCGAGAAACTCGCTGGTCTGCGGCTTGTTCACACGCAGTGACCAGCTGACCGGCGCGCCCTGGCTGGCGGTCTGCGCCGCGGCAAGGCGATACACATCCGAAGGGTCGGCCTTGGGCAGAATCGAACACGCGCTCACCAGCGCCAGGGCCAAAGGGGCGATCATTGTGTAAGCACGCTTCATGGCGTGAACTCCTTGTTCTTGTCGCTGCCCAGCAAGTAACCGCTGGGGTTGGCTTCCAGGCGGCGGGAGATGGCGCGCAGCGAACCGAGGGTTTCGCGCAGCTCGCGCACGGCCGGCGCCAGTTCGTTGAGGCCTTGCATGCCGCTGTTCACCGAGTCCTTGTTGTTGGTCAGCAAGGTGTTGATGGTCGCGGTGCTTTGTTCAAGAGATTTCATGGCCTGCTCGGCGCTGCCGAAGGCCTGCTTGCCTTGTTCGTTGAGCAAGCCATTGGCGTTGCGCATGAGCACGGTGGTCTGTTCCAGCGCCGCAGTCGCCTGCTTGCTCACCTGCATCAGTTGCTGCATCACCACCTTGATATCGCCGCGCTGGTCGGCAATCGCGCCGGTGGTTTGCTGCAGGTTCTCCAGGGTGTTGCTCAGGCGTTCGACGTTCTCGCGGGAGAACATGTGATTGGCGTTGTGCAACAGCAGGTTGACGCTGGTCATCAGGTCGTTGCTGTTGTTGAGCAAGCGCGCGATGGGCGATGGCGAGGCGATGATCTGCGGCAGGTTGCCGTCCTTGCCCTTGAGCTCGGGACTCTGCGGGGTGCCGCCACTGAGCTGGATGATCGAGGTACCGGTGATACCGGTCAGGGCGAGCTTGGCCTGGGTGTCTTCCTTGATCGGCGTCTGCCCGGCCAGGCGGATGCGCGCGAGCACGCGGCGCGGGTCCTTGGGGTCCAGGCTCAGGCTGATCACGTCGCCCACCTTGATCCCGCTGTACTGCACCGAGCTGCCCTGGGACAGGCCGCTGACCGCCTCGTTGAAGATCACTTCGTAGTCCTGGAAGGCGCTGTCGACGCTGGACTTGGCCAGCCACAGGCCGAACAGCATCGCGCCGACCACCACGATCACACTGAACAGACCGATCATCACATGATGGGCTCGGGTTTCCATGTCATACCTCGTTGAGCGATTGAGCGGCATCCAATGCCGCGCGGCCACGGGGGCCGTGGAAATATTCGTGGATCCACGCGTCGTCGGTTTCCGAGACAACATCGATGGCATCGGCCACCAGCACTTTCTTCTGTGCCAGCACCGCCACGCGGTCGGTAATGGTGTACAGCGTGTCCAGGTCGTGGGTGACCAGGAATACGCTCAGGCCCAGCGCATCGCGCAGCGTCAGGATCAGTTGGTCGAATTGCGCTGCACCGATGGGGTCGAGGCCCGCCGTGGGTTCGTCGAGGAACAGAATGTCCGGGTCCAGCGCCAATGCGCGGGCCAGGGCGGCGCGCTTGATCATGCCGCCGGACAGTGACGCCGGATATTTGTCCGCCGCCGACAATGGCAGCCCGGCCAGGGCCAGCTTGACGGCGGCCAAGTGCTCGGCGTCGCGGCGGCTGAGGCCGGCGTGTTCGATCAAGGGCAGCGCGACGTTTTCGGTAACGGTCAGCGAGGAAAACAACGCGCCCTTCTGGAATAGCACGCCAAAGCGTCGTTCCACCAAAGAGCGTTCGTGCTCCGGCAGGCTCGGCAGGTTCTTGCCGAACACCCGCACCTCACCTTCGCTGGGACGACGCAGGCCGACAATGCTGCGCAACAGCACCGACTTGCCGCTGCCGGAGCCGCCAACCACTGCGAGGATCTCGCCCTTGTACAAATCCAGGTCGAGGTTTTCATGCACGCTCTGGCTGCCAAAGCGATTGCACAGGCCACGCACTTCAATCACCGCCTCACTGGGCGCTCGGTGTAGACGACTCACCAGCCCATCTCCATGAAAAACAGCGCGGCCACGGCATCCATCACGATCACCACAAAGATCGATTGCACCACGCTGGAGGTGGTGTGGGCACCGACCGATTCGGCGCTGCCGCTGACCTTGAAGCCTTCCAGGCAACCAATCGCAGCGATCAGGAACGCAAAGATCGGCGCTTTCACCATACCCACGAGGAAGTGCTGCACGCCGATGTCCGATTGCAGCAGCGAGAGGAACATCGCCGGCGAAATATCCAGGGCCACCGCGCACACCACGCCGCCGCCGATGATGCCCGAGAGCATTGCCAGGAACGTCAGCATCGGCAGCGCCACCAGCAGCGCCAGCACGCGGGGCAGTACCAGCAGCTCCATCGGGTCCAGGCCCAGGGTGCGGATCGCGTCGATTTCTTCGTTGGCCTTCATCGAGCCGATCTGTGCGGTAAAGGCACTGGCGGTGCGGCCGGCGATCAGGATCGCGGTGAGCAAGACGCCGAATTCCCGTAGGAAAGAGAACGCCACCAGGTCTACCGTGAAGATCGTCGCACCGAAGCTCTTGAGCACCGTGGCGCCCAGGAAGGCCACCACCGCACCCACCAGGAACGTCAGCAAAGCCACGATGGGCGCGGCATCCAGTCCGACCTGTTCGAGGTGCGCAACCATGGGCGTCACGCGCCAGCGCTTGGGGCGCAAGATGCTACGGGCGAAGGTTTCGAGAATCAGGCCGACGAAACCCAGGAGTTTCTTGGTGTCCTGCCAGACCGTGTCCACCGCACGACCGATACGTGCCAGAACCTGAATGCCCGCCGCTTCTTCCGGGGCTTTTTCCGGCACGCAAAAATCATTCAGGGAACGGTAGACGGTCTTGAGCAGCGCGCGGTCGGCGGCAGACAAGCTGCAATCGGTCTGTTCGGCGGACTGCTCGATGCGGGTGGGTCCCAGCAGTTCCACCAGCAACGAGGCGCCGGCGGTATCCAGGGCGCCGAGGCCGTTGAGGTCGATGCGCGCGCCGGCGTCGTATTGGCCGTCGAGCTTGTCCGACAGCTTTTTCAGGCTGGCATAGTGGGCAAGCGTCCAGTCCCCCGTAATCCGCAGTTGTGGCGGGGTGGTGGACGTATCGAGGTGGGCTGCGCCGGCCGTTGTAGGGGGGGTCATAAGCTCCGAGCTTGTTTGGCTATCCACAATTCCTACGTAATAGCACGATACGGCCTACTTTGGGTTGTCCGTTTGTGCTGAGTCCGTCACCTTGAAGCGCAGCACACCGATCACCTGCCCGTCTTCGGTCAGCACCCGTACCTGCCAGCGGCCCACGGCGTCGGCCGGGAAGTTCTGCTTGTGGGTCCACGCGCGGTAACCCTCTTTGCGCCCGCCGTGGATATCCAGGGCGATGCGGTCGACCTCTTGGCCGTTGAATTTCCACACGTGGTAGATGCGTTCATCCAGTCCACGCGGCGCATTGATCGCGGTATAGGCGTACAGCCCACCGCTGCGCAGTTGGGCGGCAGTGACTTCCTTGAGGTCGTCGCCTGGTGTGCGGTCCTGCAGTTGGGTGCTGATGGCCACTTCGGTCATCCACAACGTGGCCGGAGGCACCCAACTGCGCAGGAACCACCCTGCGCAGCCGATGGCGGCGGTGACTCCGAGCAGCATCGCCCAGCCTTTGACGCTACGCAGCGGCAGGCTTACCGCCAGGCTGGGGATCGACAGTGCCATGGCCACGCCGAGGGCCAGTTTGTAACTCTCGGCGGTGGTCAGGTGCAGGATGATCGGCAACGCGGTGAGCAGCGCCGCGAACAGCGTAAAGGTGTGCAGTGCAAGGAACAGCGAGCGCTTGGGCGCCAGCCACTTGTAGTACAGCGGGTCGGTGATCGAGATCAGCGCCGCCGCGCCAAGCAAGCCCGTGAATATTGATTGGCCACTGTTCCACGCGGTGGTGACGAAAAAGAACGGCAGCACGAAAAACAGACTTTCCTGGTGGATCATCTGGGTTGCGTAGCGCAACAGCGGTTCGGGGATTTCGCGCTTGAAAATCCTGGTGAACAGCTGGGTGAAGCTGTTTTCCAGCATCAGCCACAGCCAGCTCACCAGCATGATCACCGCAATCCAGCTGGCCATGCCCTGCTGGCGATCCACCAGGATGAAGCTGCCCACGCCTGAGATAAAACCGCCGAGTGCAATCACCCCTGGGTAGCGCTTGATCAGCTCGAGGATGCGCTGGATTAAGTGGGTCAGGTTTGGCATTCGGCGGTTCACAGTCTTATAGGAAAAAATCCCAGACAGAATAACGTCTTAGGCCGTTGTCCGGTGCCTCATTGCGCAATCCGTTTGCGATAAAGCCGCACGCCGATCAGCACAAAGGCGATCAGTCCCAGCACTGCGGCGCCGATCCAGCTCAGCATGTCGTAGCTGAGCAGCGGTTTTTCGATACGCCAGTAACCGGGCTGCTTGAACACTTCACGCATGGCCTGGTTGGTCTGGTCCAGGCTCACGGCCTTGATGCGCTTGGCCGGGTCACTGAAGTGGCCGTTGTTGTAATCGCCGGACGCGCTCCAGTAGTAGTCGGCCAAGGCGCTGTTGCCTTGCACGGCCCACGCCTGGCGCGCAATGGCAGCTTGTTGCAGTCGCGCAAATACCGCTGGGTCGAGGCCGTCCTTGAGCAGTCGGGCCTTGAGGTCCTGGAGTACGTGTTCCGCTTCGGGGAGGTTTTCCCGCTCTAAGTCGGCATTCAGGCTGAGGAAACCGACACCGCCGAGTACTTCGCGCTCGCTCCAGGGGCCGTAGGACAAACCGTGCTTGAGACGCAGTTGGCGGTACAGCGCCCAGTCGAGGTAATCCTTGAGCAGGTCGTAGGTTTCATCATGCCCCTCGTCCAGCATCGGTTCGGGAAATAACCAGTGCAATTTGGCGCTGTTGCCGACCCAGCCGTGGATCAACTCGCGATGGCTGGCAGCGGCGTGTTGTATTTCCGGCAGCGTCGGATGCTCAGTGGGGTCGACCGGGTCGAGTTGGCCGTAAGTGCGTTCCAGGTAGGCGGGCAGCAGTTTGTCGAGGTCGCCGACGATAATCAGGGTCATGTTGTTGGGGGCGTACCAGCGTGCGCGCAGGTTCTCCAGCTGGTCGCGGGTCAGGTGATCGACCTCGGCGCGCTCGGCGCATTTGAGCCCCAGTTCGACGGCCAATTGGTTGCTGGCGGTGTGGCCCAGGTCTTGGCGGTCCAACAGGCGTTGCAGGTGTGAGTAGTGGCCGCCGTCTTCGCGCTCCACTACCCGCTTGGCGGCGTTGATATTGGCGTCGGTCAGTTCGGTGCGGGTGATGATCGCCAGCAGCAGGTCCAGCACTTTGCGCTGGTTTTGCGCGGGCGCCTCGATCACAAAGGTGGTGTCGGCGTTGCTGGTGTAGGCATTCCACTCGCCGCCCAGGGCTTGCATACGGTCTTCCAGCTCGGCTTCGCCACCGCCGTCGATGCCGCTGAACAGCAAGTGTTCGAGCAGGTGCGGCAGCTCTTTGTCTGCGCAGTTGAAGTCATCCAGGCCTACACCGACCACCAGGCGGATCGCTACATGCCCGCGCTCGGTGCCCGGTTTGAGCAGTAATTGCAGGCCGTTGGGCAAGGTGTAGCCTTCGACTTGCAGGCGGTCAAAGGCAAAGGCGTGGGCAGATCCCATGAGCAGGCAAGCGAACAACAGGCGACGCATAACAAGCTTCCTGGCGAGTGAGGTCATTTTTAACTGACTTCACGGGCCACCGTACGTTCAGGGCGAATGTGTGATGTCGGCAATATCTTCGGCGGAGAGCGCGCCGGTGTCAGACGTTTCCAACACTACATAAGCACTGCTGCAAAACAACGAGTTCAGGCGTTTCATATCGGCAATCAGTTCCAGGTGCAGGGAGCTGGTCTCCAGGCTCTGGACGATCTTGCGCTGAAGGCGGCTGACATGGGCGTGGGCCAGGCGCCGCTCCTGGGCGCGGAAGCGGCGCTTCTCGCGCAGCAACTGGCGGGCGCTTTCCGGGTCGGCACTGAGGAACACCGACAATCCCAGGCGCAGGTTGGCGATCAGCTGGCTGTGCAGGCCGGTGAGTTCTTCCAGGCCCACTTCGGAGAACTGACGACGCTGGGAGGTTTTCTGCTGCTGGACTTTGCGCAGCATGCGTTCGATCAGGTCGCCGGCCAGTTTCAGGTTGATCGACAGTTCGATGATCTCGGCCCAGCGCCGATTGTCATGTTCACTGAGGTCTTCCCGGGGCATCTGGGCCAGGTAGAGTTTGATCGCGCTGTACAGCGCTTCGACATCATCGCTGAGGCTGCGCATTTCCTGAGTGATCGCGGTCTGCTTGCCGCGCAGCACTTCGAGCATGGCGGTGAGCATATTGTCGATCAGGTCGCCCAGGCGCAGGGTCTCGCGGGCAGCGTTGGCCAGTGCCAGGCTGGGTGTGGCCAGGGCGGCCAGGTCCAGATGGCGTGGTTTGGCCTTGCCGTTCACCTCTTCGCGCTCAGGCAGCAACCAGGCACACAAGCGGGCCATCGGGCCAATGGTCGGCAACAGGATCAGGCAACGGCTGACGTTGTAGAGCAGGTGGAAGGTGATGACCATGCCTTGCGCGCTGTAGTCCAGGCCATCCATCCAGCGTACGAGCGGGTCGAGCACCGGGATGATCAGCAGCAGGCCGATCAATTTGTACAACAGGCTGCCCAAGGCTACCTGGCGTCCGGCGGCGTTCTGCATGCTGGTGCTGAGGAACGCCAGCACGCCGCTGCCGATGTTGGCGCCGATCACCAGGCCGATGGCCACGTGCAGGCCGATCACACCGGCGCCGGCCAGGGTGGCCGTCAGCAGGACGGCGGCCAGGCTGGAATAGGAAATCATCGCGAACAAGGCGCCGACCAGAGCGTCGAGCAGGATGTCGCCGGTCAGCGACGCGAAGATGACTTTGACGCCCTGGGCGTGGGTAATCGGCCCGGCCGCTTCCACAATCAATTGCAGTGCGAGGATGATCAGCCCGAGGCCGATACCCACCCGGCCCAACTGCCCAGCCCGCGTCTGTTTGCGTGACAGGAAGAAGATCACCCCGAGAAAAATCAGCAGTGGCGACAGCCAGGACAAATCGAAGGTCAGTACCCGCGCCATCAGTGCTGTACCGACGTCGGCGCCGAGCATGGTCGCCAGGGCGGGCATCAGTCCCATCAGGCCTTGGCCGACAAAGGACGTGACCAGCATTGCCGTGGCGTTGCTGCTCTGCACCATGGCCGTCACCAGGATACCGGCGATAAACGCCAGCCAGCGCTTGGACATGTTCTGCCCGATGACTTGGCGCAAGTTGGAACCGTAGACCCGCAGGATGCCGGTACGGACGATATGCGTGCCCCAGATAAGCAGGGTCACGGCGGAAAGCAGATTGAGCAAGGTCAGCATGCTCGGCCCCCCGTGTGGGTGCGCTCGAAAATGAGCGAAGGAAAGTTGCCGCGTGCCGCTCTACGTCTTGTACTTAAGCTGTAGTTGGCGAATGCGCTCTGCGCCAGCATCGCATAGCTAAAGTGGGGATTGAAATAAAACTGTCATGAAATCAGCTTTTTGCGGATAAAAATAAGGGGCCTGTGCAGGCCCCTTAATTGTCTGGCTCGGGTTTATTGACCCGGAATGTCTTTGCGCAGTTTCACAGGATCCTGCTGTTTCTTCTTTTTCGCGATCGCGGTGCGCATCTTGATGTTCACCGCTTCCACCGCCAGCGAGAACGCCATGGCGAAGTAGACATAGCCTTTTGGCACATGCACATCGAAGGATTCGGCGATCAGCACGGTACCGACTACCAGCAGGAACGACAACGCGAGCATCTTCAACGACGGGTGCTTGTCGATGAATTCGCTGATGGTGCCGGCCGCCAGCATCATCACCAGCACCGCTACGACAATCGCCGCGACCATCACTGGCACGTGGGAGACCATGCCGACCGCAGTGATCACCGAGTCCAGGGAGAACACGATGTCGATGATCGCGATCTGGATGATGGTGTAGATGAACTTGCCACCGGCGCCCTTCGGCTCGTCGTGGGTTTCGTCTTCACCTTCCAGCGCGTGGTACATCTCCTGGGAGCTTTTCCACAGCAGGAACAGGCCACCGAAGAACAGGATCAGGTCGCGACCGGAGATGCCTTGGCCGAAGACCACGAACAGGTCGGCGGTCAGTTGCATCACCCAGGTGATCGACAACAGCAACAGGATGCGCGTGACCATGGCCAGGGCCAGGCCGAAGATCCGGGTGCGTGCCTGCATGTGCTTGGGCATGCGGCTGACCAGGATCGAAATCATGATGATGTTATCGATGCCCAGGACGATCTCGAGGGCCGTCAGGGTGAAGAAGGCAATCCAGATCTCCGGATTGGTCAGCCATTCCATGTGTATTCCTTTAAGCGAGTGTTAAACCGCGCAAGCTGCAGCGCCGCGCGGTTGGGTGTCTGGGATTATAGAGTGCTGAAAAGCGGAATAATCCCCATCAGCAAAGCGGCGACCATTATGCACAGGCATACCAGCACTGCCCACTTGAGGGTGAAGCGCTGGTGATCGCCAAATTCGATACCTGCCAAAGCGACCAACAGGTAGGTCGAGGGTACCAGTGGGCTCAACAGGTGCACGGGTTGTCCGACGATCGACGCACGTCCCATTTCTGCAGCCGTGATGCCGTAGTGGCTGGCGGCTTCGGCGAGTACGGGCAGCACGCCATAGTAGAACGCGTCGTTGGACATGAAGAAGGTGAACGGCATGCTCACCAGTGCGGTGATCACCGCCAGGTAAGGGCCCAATGCATCTGGGATGACCGCCAGCAGGCTCTTGGACATGGCATCGACCATGCCGGTGCCCGACAGGATGCCAGTGAAGATACCGGCCGCGAAGATCAGCCCAACCACCGCCAGTACGCTGCCGGAGTGGGCGGCGACACGGTCTTTCTGCATCTGCAGGCACGGGTAGTTGACGATCATCGCGATACTGAACGCCACCATGAACAGCACCGGCAGCGGCAGCAGGCCGGCGATCAGCGCGCACATCAGGGCGAAGGTCAGCGCGCCGTTGAACCAGATCAGTTTCGGGCGACGGGCGTCCGGGTATTGGGAGACGCTGATCTCGCTGTGGTCGATCTCATCGCCTTGCAGGTGCAGTTCGCCCAGACGTGCGCGCTCGCGCTTGCCGTACAGGTAGGCGATCGCCAGGATCGCGACCACACCGGCGGCCATCGCCGGGATCATCGGCACGAAAATGTCCGAAGGGTCCACATGCAATGCACTGGCGGCACGAGCGGTCGGACCACCCCAAGGGGTCATGTTCATCACGCCACCGGCGAGAATGATCAGACCAGCCATGATCCGTGGGCTCATGCCGATGCGCTGGTACAGCGGCAACATGGCGGCCACGCAGATCATGTAGGTGGTGGCGCCGTCACCGTCCAGGGACACGACCAGGGCCAGTACAGCGGTGCCGACCGAGACTTTCAGCGGGTCGCCCTTGACCATTTTGAGGATCTTGCGCACGGCCGGGTCGAACAGGCCGGAGTCGATCATCAGGGCGAAGTACAGAATGGCGAACATCAGCATCACGCCGGTCGGCGCAAGCTTGGTGATACCGGCCAGCATCATTGGGCCGATCTCGGGTGCGAAGCCACCGAACAGCGCGAACAGGATCGGCACGATGATCAGGGCGATCAGCGCGGACAGGCGCTTGGTCATGATCAGGAACATGAACGTGATGACCATGGCAAAGCCAAGGAACGTCAGCATAGGAATACTCCAGGCGTAGCGCGGCTAGGGAATGGCGAACCGGGTGGCGGTCAGCGCAGAACGAAAGGCACGAGGCGTACGGGTGGAGTTGGGGCGAACAGGCGGGTACGGGCGGACATCGGGAATCACCATTGTTGTTGTTAACAGCCGGTCTGTTGCCGGCAGTGGGGGCGATCCTAGACGGGTAAGCTTTCAGCCAGCTTTCGCTGAAAAAACAGGTGACGAAGGGAATGCACGCGGTCCCTGGATTTATGTAGATCAACATGTGGGAGGGGGCTTGCCCCCGATAGCAGGGTGCCAGTCACTGCATGCGCAGGCTGACACACCGCTATCGGGGGCAAGCCCCCTCCCACATTTGTCTATATTTTGCTTGAGGTTTTTAGGGCAGTTCGAGGCCGCCGGCGGCTTTGTGCAGCTTGCGCAAGTGTTCGCCCACCAGCTTGAGGTTGGCTTCACAGGCGGCAATCTCGGCTGAGCGGGAAGGCTCCAGCAGTGCCCTCACCTCTTTATCCAGTTCGCCGGTCAGCGATTGCAGCTGCTTCTGGCGCTCGGCGCTTTCCGATTCCAGGCGCGTGGCTTCCGAAGGTTGCGGCAAGCCATAGCCGCCGCTGCCGAGCAGTTCCGCCGGGCGACTGAGGAAACCGCTGTTGGCAAGGATCTGTTGCAGCGTGGCATTGGCTTTTTCCATGCCACCGTTTTTCAGCTCGCGGGCGCCGAGGTAGCGTTGTTTGACTTCGTCTTGGGCCAGCATCAACTGCTTGCGAAAGCTCGCCTGCTCCAGCAGCAGCAACGCGGCGCTGGTGCGCAGATCGGCCTGGTCGAACCACTGGCGACGCTCCTCGGCGCTCAGGGATAGCCAGTCTTCGACCTGGGTCTGTTTGATCGGCAGGTGTTTGCGCAGCACGTCGAACATGGCTTGGTAGCGTTCGCGGAAGGAGTCGAAGTGATAACCCAGGCGCAATGCCCTGCGTTTGTCATCCAGCACACTGGTGTCGGCCAGGCCGCGTGCGCTCAGCACCTCGAGCAAGCCATTGGGGGTGATGTTGTCCAGGCCGGTCAATTGCGGGTTGGCGCTGCCGCTGCGTAGCAGTTTCAGGCTTTCCACCGCACAGTTGTTGGAGATGAAGAAGTAGTTGCCGTCGTAGCTCCAATGCATTTCGGCGGCATGCTCGACGGTATCGTTGATTTCCTGGCGGGTCAGTTTCAACGGCACCGAGGCCAGCCCGCGCAGCTCGGTCTTGGTGTATTCATCGATCACTTGCGCCAGCGGCAGCACGAACAGGCGCGAGGGGTACTTGCCGACCAGGCCGTCCCAACTCGACAGCTGTACGTCACCGACGAACGCGCGATAGGAAAGAACCAGATGCTGGTCCAGGTCCAGCCGGCAATCCGGCCCACGCGGGCGCCCCGGTGCGCAGATCACCAGGCGCAGCATGCTGTGGCCCCAACGGCTGACCAGGTTCTGGTTGGCTTCGGCCAGCAGGTAGTCGATCTCGTAGACGCGCTCCGGGTCCACATGCCCCAGCGGTGTCTTGGCAAAATCGTTACCGGCATTTAGGAAGGCGTAGGTGCTGGCGCAGGTGTCTTGTTGCGGCGGGGCCCAGCCGAAGTGTTCCTTGTAATAGCGGAACAGCGCGGGACGGCGGCAGGCGTAGCCAGGGTCGAGGAGGAAATACTCCATGTTGACCGCGACGAACTCCAGCGGGCTGGTGGTTTCGTAAATGTCCGGGCTGCGAGCCACCTGATGGTTGTGCTGTTCACGCTCGCCACGGCGCCCGACGTATTGCGGCCAACCGGCCAGGTCCAGCAGGCGTGGATCATCGCTCAGGGTAAAGCGCCGGCCATTCTGGCCACGGCATTGATCAGGCAGGCCGATCAGGCCGGTGAGGTTGTTCTGGCGGCTGCAGCGATTGATCAGCGTGCGGTCTTCTTTGGACCACAGGCGCGCACGGTCATAGATGTGGGTCAGTTCATGCAGCACCGTGGCGAGCATTTCCCGGCGCACAGTGCCGTGGGGGCGATTGGTTTTCTGGGTGGCGGCGCTACCGTCGGTCAGGCTGGCCAGCAGGTTACTGTTGAGGTCCAGCTCGGACACGAGCGAGGCTTGCCCGTAGGCGTTCTCGGGCATCTTGTCGGTCCAGCCGACATCAATGCGCCGGTCCAACTGCTCGACGAAGCGTGGCGGCAGGGAACGCATCGCTTCGTCGAGCAACGCCTGGCTGGCCTGTTGTTCAGCCGGGCTCAGACCTTCGGTCTTGAGTCGCAGCTGCAGGCTGGCCTGGGCTGCGCTGGCGCACAGCAGCACTGCCCCGGCCAGGAGCCAGGCGACGATTCGCCTCACAGTGCGAGGATGGCTTCGGCGAGGGTCTGGTCGCTGGCGTCGCGGGCTTCCGGCAGGCGTGTGCGCAGGGTGTCGAAGGCGGCCTCAAGGTGGGCGCCACGGATCTCGCCATTGCTGGCGACGAAACTGGCGGCGTCATCGTGGGCTTCGCGCACGACTTTGGAGTCGCGGATGGAGGTGGTGGTGTCCGAGGTGAAATCAATGGTGCGGCCGGAGGCGCGAACAATGATGTTACTGGTGGCCACCAGCGTATGCGCCTGGGCGATGTCGGCCAACAACAGCAGGCCCAGGGTGGCAGCAATCAGCGGGCTACGCATGGAATGACTCCAAAAAATAAGGATGATTATTGGACGAGAATTGCCTGCGCCAGTTCAAGGTCGCTGGCGTTAAGTTTTGGTTGGCTGCGGCGCAGATAATCCAGTGCCGACTCCAGCCGCGCGCCCCGCCATTGGCCGTCAGTGGCGATAAACGCAGCGGCGTCATCCTGGGCGGCCATTATCACTTTTCTGTCGAAGGGTGCGGAGGTCACCTTGCTGGTGACATACGCGCTCACGACGGTGCTCTGGGTGGTGAGGTCAAAGGCTGAAGCCATCGGCGACCAAGCGAACGAAAACAACGCAGGGACGATTAAAAGGCGGTATGAAAAAACCATGGCACTCGACAACTGAAAACGAGCGCCAAGGCTAGCGCAATGCCCGGGCGAGAGCCAGCGCTCGGGCGTCCGCCTTGTCGTCAGATGGCCAGGATGGCTTGGGCCAGTTGTGCGTCAGTGGCAGTGTTCAATTGCGGCGCCTGCTGGCGGATCTGGGCCAGGGCGCTTTCCAGCTTCACGCCACGGATGGCGCCTTCGCTGGCGACAAAGCTGGCAGCGTCGTCACGGGCTGCACGCACGACCTTGTTGTCACGTAGAGAGGACGTGGCATCGGAGGTGGCGTCGGAAGTGGCCTTCAACGCGCCGACGATGGAGTCGGTGGTCACGATGAAGCTGCTCGCGTTGGCGTTGGCAGCCAGGGCCAACAGGGTGGCAGCACTCAGTAGGCGAAGACGGGACATGGGATGACTCCAGTAGATGAACGGATAAGGTGGCGCAGGGCAGCCATTGGGGATCAGACGCCTGTACTACGCGGTTCGCCACGTGGTGACTGGATATTAAGCCGCCGCTTATCCGTTCGGGAAGCGCCTTGACTGCCTAGTCACGCCAGAACGGCTTGGACAGCTCGGCCATTCGGTCGCCCTGGCTGATGCCGACGTCGGAGAGCTCCCGGGTATCAAGCTGCGACAATTGGCGTCGTTCATAAGCGTGGCGTAGCCATTTAGCCAGGATGGAGGCTGCCTGGCGTGGCAGTCGCTTATAAAGGGGGGGTGACGTATCCATGGTGAGTACCTTTCATGAGGTCTTGGAACACCATGTTGGCTGGCGGCGTCCGACCGATACAGATACACCAATATTAAATTGTACTGCTTAACTGTTATATTTTTTTTAACTGTACCTATTGCTGCGCTAGGCTTCTGTTTTCCGTTAAAAATCCGAATCCCGGAAACAACAAAGCCCGCCTCCGGTTTCCCGGGGCGGGCTTTGTTTTGACAAATCAGGTTGCTGGCAGTGGACCCGTCAGGTCAGGGCCAGCGAGCGCTGAATCAGCGCCAGAACGGCTTGCTCAGCTCTTCGTAGCGTTGAGCTTCGCTGATACCTGCGTCAGCCAGCAGACGCGAATCCAGACGAGCCAGCTGGTGGCGGCTGGAGATGCGGCGCTGCCACAACATCAGGTTGGCGATAACGCGCAGAGGCAGGGAGGCCTGGGTGTTTACAGCTTTTTCGTCGAAGAACAGTTCGGAACTGAGTGTACGTTCCATGATGACATCCTTCCGCTTGTGGCGGGATTAGGTAGTGGTTTAACTGATGCCAATGATCCTCTTCCGGCGCAACACTCTCTAGATACAGTTCACCTGTATTGTGAGGGGCCAGTTAACTGTTTATAGCTGCTGTACTGTACGTAAATGGGGCAACTGTACCTGTCCGCACTGAAATAGTGCGAAATAGGTATTTTCGGTGAGGTTCGTAGGATATTTCGGTAGGAAATGACCGGTACAGCAGTACAGTTTTATCAATAAGTCGGGGCGAATCCATCGAGCTGATGAAACTGTATTTGCATCAGCTCGGATCTGTATCAATCACGCCTTGAGCATGTGCCCGGTTTCTTCCAGGTTGATGTGCCAGCTCAGTGCTTCGCGCAGGATGTGCGGGGTATGCCCGCCGATGGCGCAGGCGGCATCGAAGTAACTGTTGAGGGCATCTCGGTAGGCCGGGTGCACGCAGTTGTCGATGATTACCCTGGCCCGCTCCCGTGGCGCCAGGCCACGCAGGTCGGCCAGGCCAATCTCGGTCACCAGGATGTCGACGTCATGCTCGGTGTGGTCCACGTGGCTGACCATTGGCACCACGCTGGAAATTGCGCCCCCCTTGGCAATCGACTTGGTGACGAAGATCGCCAAGTGCGCATTGCGCGCGAAATCCCCGGAGCCACCAATGCCGTTCATCATCCGTGTACCGCAGACATGGGTGGAGTTGACGTTGCCGTAGATATCGAATTCCAGCGCGGTGTTGATGCCGATAATGCCCAGGCGCCGCACCACTTCAGGGTGGTTGGAGATCTCCTGCGGGCGCAGTACCAGCTTGTCCTTATAGTGTTCCAGGTTGCCGAACACGTCGGCGTTGCGTCGCTCCGACAAGGTGATCGAGCTGCCCGAGGCGAAACTGAGCTTGCCGGCGTCGATCAGGTCGAAGGTCGAATCCTGCAACACTTCCGAATACATGGTCAGGTCTTCGAACGGCGACTCGATCAAGCCGCACATCACCGCGTTGGCAATGTTGCCGATACCGGCCTGCAGCGGGCCGAGCTTGTTGGTCATGCGGCCGGCGTCGACTTCCTGCTTGAGGAAGTTGATCAGGTGATTGGCGATGCCTTGGGTGTCGCTGTCGGGCGGCGTCACCGTGGAGGCGGAGTCGGCCTGGTTGGTGATCACGATGGCGACGATCTTTTCCGGTGGGATCGGGATCGCGGTGCTGCCGATACGGTCATCAACTTTGACCAGCGGGATCGGCGTTCGCGTCGGCCGGTAGGTCGGGATATAGATGTCGTGCAACCCTTCCAGGTTCGGGTTGTGCGCCAGGTTGATTTCGACGATCACCTGTTTGGCAAAAATCGCGAAGCTGGCCGAGTTGCCCACAGACGTGGTGGGCACGATATGCCCTTGTTCAGTGATCGCCACCGCTTCAATCACCGCGATGTCCGGCAACTTGAGTTGGTTGTTGCGCAGTTGTTCGACGGTTTCCGACAAGTGCTGGTCGATGAACATCACTTCACCGGCGTTGATTGCCTTACGCAGGGTGCTGTCGACCTGGAAAGGCATGCGTCGTGACAGTACGCCCGCTTCGGTCAGTTGCTTGTCCAGGTCATTGCCCAGGCTGGCGCCGGTCATCAGGGTGATTTTCAGCGGCGACGTCTTGGCGCGTTCGGCCAGGGCGTGGGGGACGGCCTTGGCTTCACCCGCACGGGTGAAGCCACTCATGCCGACGGTCATGCCGTCCTCGATCAGTGCGGCGGCGTCTGCCGCGCTCATGACCTTGTTCAACAACGAAGGCAAGCGGATGCGATCACGGTACATGGATTCTTATCTCAGGCTGCGGAAGCAAGGTGCGCAGTTTAGTGATTTCAAAAAATTTCGGCCCGCTACCATGGTCGAATGCCAGGCAGCGATTTAGAGCCTTTGGTCGGGTTTCATGCAGTAATAAAAAACCCCAGCCTATCGCAGGCCGGGGTTTCGAGTATTGCGCTGAGGCAGTGTTACTCGACGGCTTTGACCATGTCTTCGATGACCTTCTTGGCATCACCGAAGACCATCATGGTCTTGTCCAGGTAGAACAGTTCGTTATCCAGCCCAGCATAGCCACTGGCCATCGAGCGCTTGTTGACGATGATGGTCTTGGCTTTGAACGCTTCGAGGATCGGCATGCCGGCAATCGGCGAGTTCGGGTCGTTCTTGGCGGCCGGGTTGACCACGTCGTTCGCGCCCAACACCAGCACCACGTCGGCTTGGCCGAACTCGGAGTTGATGTCTTCCATCTCGAACACCTGGTCGTAAGGCACTTCGGCCTCCGCCAACAGGACGTTCATGTGTCCAGGCATGCGGCCTGCCACTGGGTGGATCGCATATTTAACGGTGACGCCGTGGTGGGTCAGCTTCTCGGTCAGTTCTTTGAGCGCGTGTTGCGCCCGCGCCACCGCCAGGCCATAGCCCGGGACGATGATCACGGTGTCGGCGTTGGTCAGCAGGAAGGTCGCATCGTCCGCAGAGCCGGACTTTACCGGACGTGCTTCTTTTGAGCCCGTTGCTGCACCCGCATCCGGCGCATTGCCGAAACCGCCGAGCAGTACGTTAAAGAAGGAACGGTTCATCGCCTTGCACATGATGTAAGACAGGATCGCGCCGCTGGAGCCCACCAGGGAGCCGGCGATGATCAGCATCGAGTTGTTCAGCGAGAAACCGATGCCCGCCGCCGCCCAGCCGGAGTAGCTATTGAGCATCGAGACAACCACGGGCATGTCCGCGCCGCCAATCGGGATGATGATCAGCACGCCGAGCACGAAGGCCAGGGCCAGCATCAACGCGAAGGCGGTGAGGTTGCCGGTGAACATAAACGCCAGGCCCAGGCCAAGTGTCAGCAGGCCGAGCACCAGATTCAACTTGTGTTGGCCGCCGAACTGTACCGGTGCACCCTGGAACAGGCGGAACTTGTACTTGCCCGACAGCTTGCCGAACGCAATCACCGAACCGGAGAAGGTGATGGCACCGATGGCTGCGCCAAGAAACAGTTCCAGGCGGTTACCGGCAGGGATCGAATCGCCCAGGTGTTTGACGATGCCCAGTGATTGCGGCTCGACTACGGCGGCAATGGCGATGAACACTGCAGCCAGGCCGATCATGCTGTGCATGAAGGCGACCAGTTCGGGCATCTTGGTCATTTCCACGCGCTTGGCCATGATCGAGCCGGCGGTGCCGCCGATCAGCAGGCCGACAATCACGTAGCCGATACCAGCAGTGGCGAGTTCAGCGCCGAGCTTATAGATGAGGCCCACGGTCGTGAGTACCGCCAGCGCCATGCCGAGCATGCCGAAAAGGTTGCCGCGTCGCGAAGTGGTCGGGTGTGACAGGCCTTTAAGGGCCTGGATAAAGCAGATCGACGCGATCAAGTAGAGCGTCGTAACCAGATTCATGCTCATTACTTAGGCGCCTCTTCTTTTGCTTTCGGGGCTTTCTTTTTGAACATCTCGAGCATGCGGCGCGTCACCAGGAAACCGCCGAACACGTTCACTGCTGCCAAGGCCACGGCCAGGGTGCCCATGGTCTTGCCCAGGGGCGTCACGGTGAGTGCGGCGGCGAGCATGGCGCCGACGATCACAATCGCCGAAATCGCGTTGGTCACCGCCATCAGCGGCGTGTGCAGTGCGGGTGTGACGTTCCAGACCACGTGGTAACCGACATAAATCGCCAGCACAAAGATGATCAGGTTGTAGATACCGGGGGAGATAAGCTCTTCCATCGTCTGAATCCCTGCTTAGGCGTTTTTACGGATGACTTGGCCGTCGCGGCACATCAGGCACGCGGCGACGATGTCGTCTTCGAGGTTGATTTCAAACTGCCCTTCCTTGGTGAAGACCAGCTTCAGGAAGTCCAGCAGGTTGCGCGCATACAAGGCTGACGCGTCGGCAGCGACGGCACCGGCCAGGTTGGTCGGGCCGCAGATGATCACGCCATTTTCCACTACTACTTGGTCGGCGACGGTCAGCGGGCAATTGCCGCCTTGGGCGGCCGCGAGATCGATCACCACGGAGCCGGGCTTCATCTGTGCCACGGTTTCAGCGCTGAGCAACGTCGGAGCTTTACGGCCTGGGATGAGGGCGGTGGTGATGACGATGTCAGCTTGCTTGGCGCGTTCGTGCACAGCCAGGGCCTGGCGTTGCATCCAACTGGTGGGCATCGGGCGAGCGTAACCGCCGACGCCGACGGCGCATTCGCGTTCTTCGTCGGTTTCGTAAGGCACGTCGACGAACTTGGCACCGAGAGACTCGATCTGCTCTTTTACGGCCGGGCGTACGTCGGACGCTTCGATGACGGCACCCAGGCGTTTCGCTGTGGCGATGGCCTGCAAGCCCGCCACTCCGGCGCCGAGGATCAGCACGCGAGCAGCCTTGACGGTGCCCGCAGCGGTCATCAGCATCGGCATGAAGCGCGGATAGTGATGAGCGGCGAGCAGTACCGCCTTATAGCCGGCGATGTTGGCCTGGGAGGACAGCACGTCCAGGCTCTGGGCCCGCGAGGTGCGCGGTGCAGCTTCCAGGGCGAAGGCTGTAATACCGCGCTCGGCCAACTTGGCAATGGTTTCGTTGCTGAACGGATTGAGCATGCCGACCAACACGGTGCCACTTTTGATCAGCGTCAGTTCGCTGTCGCTGGGGGCTACCACCTTGAGAATCAGCTCTGCGCCAAACGCATCGTTGGCACTGCCAATGGTCGCGCCTGCCGTTTCATACGCACTGTCGACGATGCTGGCCTTGATGCCTGCTCCGCTTTGTACAGTGACCTTATGGCCCTGGCCGATCAGCTTCTTGATGGTTTCCGGGGTGGCAGCCACCCGCGTTTCACCGGTATGGGTTTCGAGAGGAACACCAATGTGCACGTCAAATCTCCTGCATGATCTTTTTGCTTTTGATCTTTTTGTAAAAAGGCCAGTGCACCGCGAGTGGCGCAACTGGGGCGGCCGATCAGCACGATCCCGCTGAAATGACAGCGGGGCGCGGCATTTTGCAGGCGAACTTTACGGCCTTCAAGGGATTATGACGGGTGACGAAAAATTAACTACAAGTCACCCTGTGACTGATTGTCGCAATGCACTGAATTAAGCTGTTCAAATACATAGGCTTAAAGGGTTTCGCACGCTTTTCCAATATTTTTGCATGGTTGGTGTGAATGGTCGGCCATTGGCTTGCAATAGTCGCTATAAGCCACGTAATTAATGGCTTTCAGCTGTATTTTTACCTTTGAGATACGGTCTGTTTAAATGCGACATATATATACATCTGTAGGACTGTAAGTTGATTGACTACAAAGTCAGCAATGTTGTTTTAGCCTTTAAACATTGGAGCTGTAGCGTTGCGACTGGTCGATGAGCCAGTCTCTGAACGCGTGCAACGAAGCGGATTCGATTTTTCTGTCGGGAATCATCAGGTAATAAGCCTTCGTACTGCTCAGCGCCTCGGGGCTTGCTATCACCAATTGGCCATCGTTCAGTTCACGCTGGATAAGGAACGGGGGGATCAGCGCGATCCCCATGTCATGCATGGCCGCTTGGGACAACATCGAGAATAGCTCGTAACGGGGGCCTGTCATGTCGCGTGGGATGTTCAGATGTTGGGCGTTGAACCATTGGCGCCAGGCGTAGGGTCGTGTGGTTTGCTGCAGAAGCGGCAGTTCTGCAATCGCCTGGGCGCTGAACTGCGCACGGTCACCCAATAGTCGAGGGCTGCATACGGGTACAGGATTTTCGCCCATCAGCCGGTGGGATTCGGTACCGGACCAGTCGGCGTCGCCAAAGTAGATGGCGGCGTCGAACTCTGTGTCGGCAAACAGGAAAGGTCGGGTTCGATTCGTGAGGTTGACCGTGACCTCGGGGTGCTGGCGTTGGAAATCCTTGAGGCGAGGTATCAACCATTGAGTGCCAAACGTCGGGACTACGGCCAGTTCGATGGTGTTGGCGCCCTGCTGGCCCATGACGGAAAGCGTATCGCGCTCCACCGCATCCAGTTGCGTCGCCACGCGACGGCTATACGACAGCCCCGCCTCTGTCAGCTTTACCCCGCGCCGTGAACGGCGAAACAGCTCGACACTTAAAAACTCCTCGAGACTGGCGATCTGTCGACAGATAGCGCCTTGAGTGATCGAAAGCTCCTGCGCAGCCTTGGTGAAGCTCTCGTGGCGGGCTGCCGCTTCAAAACTGACCAAAGCGGTGGTACTGGGAATTTTCCTGCGCATATACCGTGTCCTCACTTGCTAGGGCGCATATACGCCATTTTTGGCTGCTTCGAAGTGAGAAATTAGCACAACCCTATGCGGAAACCTCGTTTGCCCTACGCGCATGGCGGGCCTACGCTGGCTCCACGACTTCCGATTTCTTCCGCGAGGGCTTATTCATGGCTGGCAAGGCAAGCTTCAACTGGATCGATCCACTGCTGCTGGATCAGCAGCTCACCGAAGAAGAACGCATGGTGCGCGACAGTGCTGAGCAATTTGCTCAGGACAAGTTGGCGCCGCGTGTGCTCGAAGCCTTCCGCCATGAAAAGACAGACCCTGCAATTTTCCGCGAGATGGGCGAGACGGGCCTGCTCGGCGCGATGATTCCCGAGCAGTACGGTGGCAGTGGCTTGAATTACGTCAGCTATGGGTTGATCGCACGCGAAGTGGAACGTGTTGACTCGGGCTATCGTTCGATGATGAGTGTACAGTCGTCGCTGGTCATGGTGCCGATCAATGAATTCGGCACTGAGGCGCAGAAGCAGAAGTACCTGCCCAAGTTGGCCTCTGGCGAGTGGATCGGTTGTTTTGGTCTGACAGAGCCTAACCACGGTTCCGACCCGGGGGCGATGATTACTCGCGCACGCAAGGTGGAAGGTGGCTACAGCCTGACGGGCGCAAAGATGTGGATCACCAATAGCCCGATCGCGGATGTGTTTGTTGTGTGGGGCAAGGACGATGCTGGCGATATCCGTGGCTTTGTCTTGGAGAAAGGCTGGAAGGGCTTGAGCGCTCCGGCGATTCACGGCAAGGTCGGGCTGCGCGCCTCCATCACCGGTGAAATCGTGATGGACAACGTGTTCGTGCCGCAAGAGAACATCTTTCCGGATGTGCGTGGCTTGAAGGGGCCTTTCACATGCTTGAACTCTGCACGCTATGGCATCTCCTGGGGGGCGTTGGGGGCTGCCGAGTTTTGCTGGCATACCGCTCGCCAATACACGCTTGATCGCCATCAGTTCGGCCGTCCACTGGCGGCAACTCAGTTGATCCAGAAGAAGCTGGCAGACATGCAGACCGAGATTACTCTGGCTCTGCAGGGTTGCCTGCGTCTGGGGCGCATGAAGGATGAAGGCACGGCGGCGGTTGAGATCACTTCGATCATGAAGCGTAACTCGTGCGGCAAATCCCTGGACATTGCACGGATGGCCCGGGACATGTTGGGTGGCAATGGGATTTCCGATGAGTTCGGAGTGGCGCGTCATCTGGTCAACCTCGAGGTGGTCAACACCTACGAGGGCACTCATGACGTGCATGCCTTGATTCTGGGGCGTGCGCAAACCGGTCTTCAGGCGTTCTATTAATAGGAGCACGGCATGGGCGCGCTTTCGCACCTGCGGGTGCTGGATTTATCTCGAGTACTGGCGGGCCCCTGGGCCGGGCAGATCCTTGCGGACCTTGGGGCTGAGGTGATCAAGGTCGAGCGGCCGGGTAGCGGCGACGATACGCGCGCCTGGGGGCCACCCTTCCTCAAGGATGCCTATGGTGAGAACACCAGTGAGGCGGCGTATTACCTGTCGGCCAATCGCAATAAGGAGTCGGTGACAATTGACTTCACGCGGCCGGAGGGTCAGGCGCTGGTGCGTGAGCTGGCGGCCAAGTCGGACATCCTGATCGAGAACTTCAAGGTGGGTGGTCTCGCGGCTTACGGACTGGACTATGAATCGCTCAAGGAGATCAACCCGGAGCTGATCTACTGCTCGATTACAGGTTTTGGGCAAACAGGGCCCTATGCGGCGCGTGCTGGTTATGACTTCATGATTCAGGGCTTGGGCGGGCTTATGAGTCTGACTGGCCGTCCAGAGGGAGAAGAGGGGGCTGGGCCGGTGAAGGTTGGCGTAGCGCTGACGGACATTCTCACGGGGCTTTACTCGACCGTGGCGATACTGGCGGCACTGGCTCATCGGGATCATGACGGTGGCGGGCAACATATCGATATGGCATTGCTGGATGTACAGGTGGCATGCCTGGCCAACCAGGCGATGAATTACCTGACGACAGGTGTGCCACCAAAGCGCCTGGGGAACGCCCATCCGAATATCGTGCCTTATCAGGACTTTCCCACAGCCGATGGCGACTTCATCCTGACGGTGGGTAATGACGGGCAGTTCCGCAAGTTTGCCGAAGTGGCTGGGCAGCCACAGTGGGCAGATGATCCACGCTTTTCTACTAATAAGGTGCGGGTGGCCAATCGGGCAGAGCTGATTCCTCTGATACGTCAGGCTACGGTGTTCAAGACGACGGCGCAGTGGGTCTCGCAGCTGGAGCGGGTGGGGGTGCCTTGTGGGCCTATCAATGACCTGGCGCAGGTGTTTGCCGATCCTCAGGTGAAGGCGCGTGGGCTGGCGATGGCGCTGCCTCATTCGTTGGCAGGGATGGTGCCTCAGGTTGCCAACCCGATACGGTTGTCCAAGACGCCGGTGGAGTATCGTAGTGCGCCTCCTCTGCTGGGAGAGCATACGGCCAAGGTGCTTCAGGAAGTATTGGGGCTGGGGGTGGCGAATGTGGTCGCATTGAAGGCTGCGGGCGTCATCTGAATTCTTTCTTCTATATAGAGAGCATTAGCGGCGCTTTATTGGTGGTTTTTTAATCAACTCTAACTAATTGATAGAAAAGCAAAATTAAGGGTTGACGGCAGATCCTGGAAGTCTATAATTCGCCCCACTTCCGGCGCAGTCGAAACGGAAAACTCCTTGGTAAACAAAGAGTTATGCAGAATTCGACAGCGACTTGCTTCAGTTCATCGAAGCCCAGAAGGAGTTGATAGGGCAGTGTTGTCTGGCTCTATTAACGTTTCGATCCTCTCGGTCGAAAGCGGAGAAAAAGAGGTGTTGACAGCAGCGTGTAACGCTGTAGAATTCGCCTCCCGCTAACGAGAGATCGGAAGCGCAAGTGGTTGAAGTTGTTGAAGAAATCTTCGAAAACTTCTGAAAATAATCACTTGACAGCAAATGAGGCTGCTGTAGAATGCGCGCCTCGGTTGAGACGAAAGATCTTAACCAACCGCTCTTTAACAACTGAATCAAGCAATTCGTGTGGGTGCTTGTGGAGTCAGACTGATAGTCAACAAGATTATCAGCATCACAAGTTA